>NZ_JBFAPK010000012.1:0-179166 GCF_040676675.1 Micromonospora sp. NPDC049559
GCCCGACCACGCGGCCCACACAACAGCACCACCCGCCGCGCACCCGCCGCCACCGCCCGGATCGCCGGACCCGTCACCAACACGTCCCCGGCCGAGTCCGGCCGGGCCACCAGCACGCAACCGCGCCGCCGCCCGGCGGGCGGCCGGTCGCGGTCCCGCACGGACTCGCCGGCGGCCAGCCGCTGGCGGCGCAGGATCAGGTCGACGGCGCCGTTCAGGTCCCCGGCGACGGCCGGGGCGGCGGCCACCTCCTCGGCCCGGGTCACCGGGGTCGGCACCAGAATGCCGCTCGCACCCGCCGCGCCGGCGGCGACCATGTCGGCCCCGATGTCGCCGACCAGTACGCAGCGGCCCGGCACCGTCCCCAACGCCGCCGCCGCGTCCCTGATCATCCCCGGCGCCGGCTTGCGGCACCCGCAGCCGGCCGTCTCGTCATGCGGACAGACCTGCCACGTGTCGAACGGACCCAACAACTCCTCGACCCGCGCGTTCACCCGCGCCAACTGCCCACCCGAGAACAGACCCCGCGCCAACCCCGACTGGTTCGTCACCACCCCCAGCCGCAACCCCGCCGCCCGCAACCGGTCCAACGCCACCCGCACACCCGGCAACGGCCGCACCTTCTCCGGATCACCGTTGTACGGCACGTCCTCCACCAACGTGCCGTCCCGATCCAGCAGCACCGCGTCGAGCAGGCCCGCACCACGACCGGGCACCGCGTCGAGCCGGCCCGCACCACGGCCGGGCAACGCGTCGAGCGGACCCGGGCCGGGGGCGGACGCCGCGCCGGACAGGTCCTCACCACGGCCGAGCAGCGCCCCGCCGAGGTCGACGCCTATCGCGTCTGACCTGCGCTGATGCGGGTCGACCTGGCCGTTTCGCACGCCGGGCGGGTTCCCCTCGGGGCAAGGAGTAAACCAGGGCGGATTAGCCCGCCGGTGGCTGGGTATCGGCTTCCAGGTGCTGACGGTTCAGAACGTGACGACCGGACCCGTACGGCGGGTCCGGCAGGCAAATCGGGGCCTCCCGGCGACCCGGATCGGGGGGTGCGTCCGATGACACAGAACGTAGTGATCACCGGGGCCAGCGCGGGCGTGGGCCGGGCCGTCGCGCAGGCGTACGCCCGGCGCGGCGCGTGCCTGGCGCTGCTCGCGCGCGGTACCGCCGGCCTGGCCGCGGCCGCCGACGAGTGCCGCGAGCTCGGCGCGACCCAGGTCGTCACGCACCAGCTCGACGTGGCCGACGCGGACGCGGTCCAGCGGGCGGCGGACGCCGCCAGCGACGAGTTCGGCGGCATCGACGTCTGGGTGAACGACGCCATGCTCTCCGTCTTCGCCCCGACCTGGGAGATCACCCCGGCCGAGTTCCGCCGGGTGACCGAGGTCAACTACCTCGGTACGGTGCACGGCACGCTCGCCGCGCTGCGGCACATGCGCCCCCGTGGCCGCGGCACGATCGTGCAGGTCGGCTCGGCGCTGGCCTACCGGGGCATCCCGCTGCAGTCCGCGTACTGCGCGACCAAGCACGCGGTCCAGGGCTTCAACGACTCGCTGCGCGCCGAGCTGCTGCACAGCTCGCCCGGGGTGCGCCTGTCGATGGTGCAGCTACCGGCCGTGAACACGCCGCAGTTCTCCTGGGTACGCACCCGGCTGCCCCGCCACCCGCAGCCCGTACCGCCGATCTTCGCCCCGGAGGTGGCGGCGCGGGCCGTGCTCTGGGCCGCCGACCACGGCGTACGGGAGCTGAACGCGGGCGGCCCGACGGTGCTCACCCGGCTCGGCAACATCGTGGCGCCGGGGCTGCTGGACCGCTACCTCTCCCGGCGGAAGGTGGGCTACGAGGGGCAGCAGACGCCGGACCCGATCGACCTGTCCACCTGGCGGGACAACCTCGACAAACCGGCCGACGACGAGCGGGACCACGGCGCCGAGGGGGTCTTCACGTCCACTCAGCGCACCCGCTCGGCCACGCTCTGGGTCACCACCCACAAACCGCTGATGGGCGCGGCGTTCGCCGCCGGAGCGGGGCTCGCCTGGGCGGCCCTGACCGCCCGCCGCGCCCGCTGAACCCGCCGTACCCGCGGCGCGGAGCAACGTGGTTTGTCGACGTTCATCACTCGGTTGGCCGACGCGCCACGCACGGTTACAGGTAGAGGTGGTACACAGGTAGTGCCCGGCACCACGGGGAGGCCCATCGCCTGGAACCGGGATGTGACTACCCTCTCCACTGACCGTTGTCGGCCGACCGAGGATGACCGAGATGATCGAACCCGTACAGCTTCCCACGCCCTGGCGGGACGCGCGCCTGACCGTCGTCGTCCCCACGTACAACGAGGCGGGGAACCTGCCTGTACTGGTCGAGCGGCTGCTGGCCCTCCCCCTGCCGGGACTGAGCATCCTGATCGCCGACGACAACTCCCCGGACGGCACGGGTGAGGTCGCCGACAAGCTGGCGATCGAGCACCCGGACCGGATCCGGGTGCTGCACCGCCCGGGCAAGGAGGGGCTGGGCCGGGCGTACGTCGACGGCATCGGCCGGGCGCTCGAGGACGGCGCCGAGTTCGTGGCGCAGATGGACGCCGACCTGTCGCACCCGCCGGAGGCGCTGCCCGGCATGCTCGGCGCGCTGCTCTCCACCCAGGCCGGCGTGGTGATCGGTTCACGCTACGTACCCGGCGGCGAGCTGGACGAGGCGTGGCCGTTCTACCGGCGCGCGCTCAGCGGCTGGGCCAACTTCTACGTACACACGCTGCTGCGGGTACGCATTCGCGACCTCACCGCCGGCTTCAAGATCTGGAAGGCGGACGCGCTGCACGACATCGGCCTCGACCGGGTGCAGTCGAACGGCTACAGCTTCCAGGTCGAGATGCACTACCTGGCCACCCGGCTCGGGCACACCATCCTCGAGGTGCCGATCCGGTTCCAGGAACGCAACGAGGGCGAGTCGAAGATGACCACCGCCACCAAGATCGAGAGTGCGCTGATGCCGTTCCGGCTCCGTAGCCGGCATCGCAACATTTCTCGGTAGTCACGCTTTGGGGGCGGGGCCCGCCGTCCCGGCGAACCCCGTCAGGCTTGATGTCTCCGCCGGATGCGGCGGGCCCCGCCCTGACCGGGAGACGTCCGTCGGGACGGTGCGCGCGCGGGTCGCGGCCGGGCATCAGGCGGGGGTACCCGGCTACCGGGCTGGCGCCTCGGGTCGGGTGACCGGGGGTCCGGGTCAGGCGGGCGTGAATCGCGCCGCGTCGGCCACGACGTAGCCGTCGGTGGCGTCGGTGCGGATCAGGACGCTGCCGGCCGCACCGGCGGCGAACGTGAAGGTGCCGAGCGCCACCCACTGTCCGCCGGCGGTGCGCTGGTCGACGGTACGGGTGGTGACGCCGCCGGCGTGCACGACGTCGACCGGTACGTTGCTGGCCCGGTTCTCGTGCGCGGTCCAGCGCAGGTGGACGGTGTAGTCGCCGGCCCGCGGCAGGGACGGGGTGAACCGCAGCCGGTTCACCCCCTTGCCGGTGTTGTCGTCGTGCTCGTAGTCCGGACCGAGGTAACCGCCGATCGAGGTGCTGCGCAGCCAGGTGCCGGCGCGGGTCACGCCGCTGGCGGCGGCGTTGTCGACGATCACCTCGCCGGGGGTGACGGGCGGCCACTCCAGGTACTGACCGTCCTGCCGCAGCCGGGCCTGCAGCGAGGGCACGTCGACGCGCTGCACCGGCCGGTTCGCGGCGGTGGCGAGCGCCGCCGCCGTCGCCGCGGACTGCCCGAGGATCATGAAGACCGGTTCCATCCGGATCGAGCCGTACGCGATGTGGCTGGCCGAGAGGCAGACCGGTACCAGCAGGTTCGCGCACTGGGTCTCGGTCGGCACGATCGAGCGGTAGCTGATCGGGTACGGGCCGGGGACGCCGACCTGCACGTCCCCCTCGTTGCGGACCAGGCCACCGACCACCACCCGCTGGCAGTTGTGCGAGTCCATGGTGTAGCTGGCCAGGCCGACCGAGTCCGCCACCCGGACGGCGCCGCGGCAGTCACGTTCGGTCATCACGTACGCGGAGACCATCCGGCGCGCCTCGCGGACGTAGAGCTGCGGTGACCAGCCGGCGGTCTCGGGGAAACCGTCCGGTGCGAGCCCCCAGGCGGCGGTGGCGGTACGTACCGACGCCGGCAGTCGCGGGTCGTTGGCGAGGAACCACATCAGGCCCTGCTGGTAGGCCAGGTGCTCGGCGGCGATCGACTCGCGGGCCGCGTACGAGGCGGCGGGGTAGGCGTAGTTGGCGCCGATGAAGTCCGTCGAGAAGGCCCCGTTGTTGTTGGAGTCGGTCCGCCCGTTGCCGACGCCGGTGGTGGTGAAGAACGGACCGGTGTAGCCGGCCTGCACGTAGCGCAGCAGCAGCTCGTACCGGGTCGGGTCGTAGCCGGCGGGCCGGGCGAACGGGATCCGGTCGGCCGACGCGGTCAGGCACATCCGGTAGTTGTACGCCTGGATCCGGTCGTCGCCGGTGCCGTTCGGGGCCACCGGACCGGCCGAGATGCCCGGAAGGAGCCCGCTGCCCGGGTTGCCCGGCACCACGTACGGGTCGACGGGGAGCGTGAACTGGTGCTTGTCGCGCAGTTGGACGCCGTTGACCGTCTCGCCGTACGCGCTGTTGGGCTCCCGCCCGACGGTGTGGGAGACACCGGCGCGGGCCATCAGGTCGCCCTCGTAGGAGGCGTCGACGAACATCGGCGCGCGGAAGACCTGCCCGTTCTCGGCCACCAGCTCGACGATCCGGTTGCCGGTACGGTTCACCGCGGCGAGCCGTACGCCCCGGTAGACGGGGACCGACGCCTCGGTGAGCAGGTCGTCGAAGACCGCCCGCGCGATCCGCGGCTCGAACGTGAAGCGGGCCGGCGAGGACGGGGTGACCGGGGTGCCCTGGTACTTCGCGTGGACCCGGCGGTAGAACTCCCCGGCGATGCCGCCGATCGCCCCGGCGGTGCCGGTGTCGGTGGCGCCGAGGCCGCCGGTGGTGAGGCCGCCCACGTGGTTGCCCGGTTCCAGGATCACCGCCGTACGCCCCATCCGCCGCGTCTGTACGGCGGCGGCGATGCCGGCCGGCGTGGCGCCGTAGACGACCAGGTCGACCTGGACCACGGCGGCGGCCAGCGCGGGCAGTCCGAGCCCGGCCGAGCCGGCGACGGCGAGGGTGACCCCGCCGAGGCGGAGCAGGTGGCGGCGGGTGAGCGGGCGCGGCATGGTGCGGCCTCCTCCTCATGGGTGGCAGGAGCGCGCCGCCGCACCTGGGCCTGTCCGACATCGACTCTCGTTGCCGCCGCCGGGCGCTGTCAAGACCGTCGCGGCGGCGGCGTCAGGATGCCCGGACCGGCCGGGTAGGGACGCGCTGACTCGGGCTGGGGTCGGGACCGGCTGACCGGTGGACGCGCTGACCGGCGGGGCAGGCGGACCCGCTGACCGGCGGGCCCGGGCCGCGGGGCGGCGGCCCGGGCCTCCGGGTCAGCAACCGCAGGTGTAGTACAGGATGTCCCAGTGGTTGCCCTCGTCGGTGTAGAGGTTGCCGGAGGGGGCGCGGTACTGGTAGCCCCAGCCGGAGATGTAGCCCACGTAGGTGTAGGCCGTCTGGATGTGGTTGTTCACGCAGCTCGTCTTCGAGATGTCCACCTTGTAGCCGTTCCAGTGGCTGTACGTGCCGCCGGCGTGCCCGGTCTCGGTGCCCGCGGTGATGGTCACCGCGCAGCCGCTGGCTCTCTTGAAGGTGATGATCCCGTCGATCGTGGCCTGCCGGATCCCCTCGAACGAGGTGCAGGTCGGGACGTTGCGGTCGCTGCACCCGCCGCTGGAGGTCCACGAGATGCCGGCGGCGGCGAGCTGCGAGGTGGCGCTGGCGTGCGTGATGGCGAAGGCGGGGGTGGCGAAGCCGAGCGCGGTGAGGGTGGCCGCGCAGGCCGCCAGGATCATGGTCAGTACGCGGCGCCGCAGGGCGGCACGACGGGTCGATGGCATGGTGGTCTCCCGTATCGCAGCAGGGGGTTAATTATTTGCAATGCAGGGGCCGGCCTCGAAGCTTTCTATCACGCATTGACGCATCGCCATAGATGAGAATTTCCACAATTCCGTCCGGCGGGCCCGGTCGGTGACGCGACGGGAAGCCACAGGTGACCTTCGGGGTACCGCCGGTGTGGCGGTGACCGGTGCGTTCGCCTCGGCCGGGAATGACACATCCGGACCGGTCAGAAGCCAAATGCCGAGCTGCTACGCGTGCGGCGGCTAATGGTGCGGTGCGCCCGCGACTGGCGCGAAAGGCTCCGGGATGAGCAATTACCGACGAATAGTCGGTGCGGGTAATGGGCCGGAAATGGATATGAACGCGCGGGAATGGAGGCACCCGGGCGTGTCCGCGCCCGCCGGACCGGCGCGCCGGTCAGCGGTAGATCGCGCGGTGCGCGGCGCCCACCGCCGCCGCGTACGCCCCGCCCGTGACGGCCCGGTCGCGGGCCAGGGCGGCGCGGGCCGCGTTCGCCCCCGGCGCCCCGTGCACACCCCCGCCCGGATGGGCCGACGCGGAGGCCAGGAAGAGCCGGTCGACCGGGGTGTCGGCCCGCCCCAGCCCGGGCACCGGGCGCAGGAAGAGCTGCTGGTACGGCGCGGCCGTGCCGCCGCCCAGCGCCCCGCCCACCAGGCTCGGGTCGCCGTCGGCCAGCCGCCCCGGCCCGGCCACGTACCGGCCCCGGACCAGCCGCCCGAAGCCCGGCGCGTACCGCTCCAGCTGCGCCTCCATCCGCTCGACGTGCGCGTCGATCTCGGCGGCCGGCCAGTCCCGGCGGAACGGCAGGTGGGTGTATCCCCAGAGCGACTCGGTACCGGGCGGCGACCGATCCGGATCAGCCGTGGTGAGCTGCCCGAGCAGCAGGAACGGGTGCTCGGGCAGCTCACCACGGCCCAGCCGCTCCGCGTACCGGCCCAGGTCGGCGAGGTCGCCGCCGAGGTGGACGGTGCCGGCGCCGGCCACCGCCGGGTTGGCCCAGGGCAGCGGCGCCGACAGGGCCCAGTCCACCTTGACCGTCGAGCCGTCCCAGCGGTATCGCGCCAGGTCTGCCACCAGCCGGGGCGGCAGCCGGCCGGCACCGACCAGGTCCAGGTAGAGCGCGGGGGCCGGCACGTCGGCGAGCACGGCGCGGCGGGCCCGCCAGTCCCGGCCGTCGGCGGTACGGACCCCCAGCGCCCGGCCCCGCGCCACCAGCACCCGCTCCACCGGCGCCCGGCAGACCACCCGCCCGCCCCGGTCCCGCAGCCGCGCGGTGAGCGCGTCGGTGATCCGCCCGGCCCCGCCGGCCGGTACCGGCCAGCCCACCTGCTGTCCGAGCATGGTCAGCAGCCAGCCGTACGCCGCCGAGCCGGCCTGGGCCGGGGCCAGGTCGGTGTGCAGGGCACAGCCCGCCATCAGCAGCGGGGCGCCCGGGCCGGCGAAGAGCTCCGCGCCGAGCGTGCTCACCGGCAGGAGCAGCCGGCGGGCCAGGCGCAGCGCGCCGGCGGTACGCAGCCGGCGGAGCAGCCGCAGTGCCCCGCGCACCGGCGGGAACGGCGCGAGGAGGGCGTCCAGCAGCGGCGCGGAGAGCCGCCGCCACTCGTCGTACGCGATCTGCCAGCGCGCCCCGTCCCCGGCGCCTAACGCCTCCACGGACGCCGCGGTCACCGCCGGGTCGCGGTTGAGCAGCACCGCCCGGCCGTCCGGCAGCGGGTGGGCGAGCACGTCCGGGGCGTGCCGCCAGCTCAGCCCGTACCGGTGCAGCTCCAGCCGGCGCAGCACCGGCGAGGCGAAGGCCAGCGGGTAGAAGGAGCTGTAGAGGTCGCTGAGGTAGCCGGGCGCGGTGACCTCGGCGGAGCGCACCGCGCCGCCGGGCGACCCGGTCGCCTCCAGCACCAGTACGTCCCAGCCGGCGTCGGCGAGCAGGTTCGCCGCGACCAGCCCGTTGTGCCCCGCGCCGACCACGATCGCGTCCGCGCCCTCCACCGGCGACGGACCGGACGCCGGCGGGGACGCTCCAGGCTGCGACACCCCGGCGCGGTACCCGCACGACAACCGGGCGAAACGCGTTTGTCCCGGTCAGACCGGGGCATCATCCGCCCATGTACGTGGTGCAGCAACTCATCGACGGAGCATGGGGCGCGGACGGGGACGCGGGCGAGCTGGTGGTCTGCGATCCGGCGGACGGCTCACCGGTCAGCCGGGTGCCGGTGGCCACCCCGGCGGCGGTCGGTACGGCGGTCAAGGCCGCCCGTACCGCCGCGACGAAATGGGGTGCCACCCCGGCGGCCGAACGCGCCGCCGCCCTGCGCCGGGCGGCGGACGCGATCGAGGCGAACGCCGACCGGCTCGCCGACGCGGAGGTGGCCGAGATGGGGCGCCCGATCGGCGGCGCGCGGGGCGGGGTGGCGGCCGGCGTGGCGACCCTGCGGCAGTACGCCGAGCTGGGGCAGATCCATCGCGGTCGGGCGCTGGCCGGCCAGCCGGAGGCGATCGACCTGATGGCGGTGCAGCCGCGGGGCGTGGTCGCCGTGATCACACCGTGGAACGACCCGGTGGCGGTCTCCTGCGGGCTGCTCGGCGCGGCCCTGGTGACCGGCAACACCGTGCTCTACAAGCCGAGCGAGCGGGCCCCGGCCACGGGCTTCCTGCTGGCCCGGCTGCTCGACGAGCAGCTGCCGCCGGGCGTGCTCTCCCTGCTCACCGGGGACGGTACGGTCGGCGCGGCGCTGGCGGAACAGGAGGTCGACGTGGTGGCCCACGTCGGCTCGACCACCACCGGCCGGGCCATCGCCGCCGCCTGCGCCCGTACCGGCGCGAAGGCGCTGCTGGAGAACGGCGGCAGCGACCCGCTCATCGTGGACGCGGGGGTCGACGCCCACTGGGCCGCCGAACAGGCCGCGCTGGGAGCCTTCACCAACTCCGGACAGCTCTGCGTGGCGGTCGAGCGGATCTACGTACACCGGTCGCTGGCCCCGCAGTTCCTCACCGCGCTGGTCGAGCGCGCGGAGTCGCTGCGGGTCGGGCCGGGGCGCGACCCGCTCGTGGAGATGGGCCCCCTGGTGGACCTGCGGCACCGCGAGCACGTCGACGCCCAGGTACGGGCGGCGGTGGGCGAGGGCGCGCGGCTGCTCGCCGGCGGCGCGGTGCCCGAGAGCCCGGGCGCGTTCTATCCGCCGACGGTCCTGGCGGACTGCACCGACGGGATGGCGGTGATGCGGGAGGAGACGTTCGGCCCGGTGGCGCCCGTGATGGTGGTGGAGTCCTTCGACGAGGCGCTCTCCCGCGCCTCGTACTCGCCGTACGGGCTGGCCGCCACCGTACTGACCGGGTCGATGTCGAACGCGCAGCGCGCCTGGCGGGAGCTGCCGGTCGGCACCGTGAAGATCAACGCGGTCTTCGGCGGCGCGCCGGGCGGTGCCGCGCATCCGCGCCGGGGCAGCGGCGAGGGCTTCGGGTACGGTCCCGAGCTGCTCGACGAGCTGACCGTGACGAAGGTCGTGCACCTCGGAGCGCCCGGGGGCGGCGCCGCCTCCTGGTAGGAGCCGCCGGAGGAGCCCGTACGCGGAACCGGGCCCGGACCGTGATCACGGTCCGGGCCCGGTCGCCGTTCTCGCCGCCGGCGCCGCGTCGCCGCCGCTACGGCCGCCTCGCGACGGGTGCCAGCCGACGGGTGCCGCTCAGCGGCGTCTGCCCCGGCCGCCCTCGCGGGCCTCGGCGGTCTTCCGGTTGTTCGCCTTCTGGATGGCGCTGACCAGTTCGGCCTTGTTCATCCGGGAACGCCCCTTGACGTCGAGCTTCTTCGCGACGCCCAGCAGGTGCTCCTTCGGCGCGTTGGCGTCCACCCCACCCGCGGTGGGGGCGCGCCGCTCCGGGCCACCGCCGGCCGCCTGCTCGTCGCTGGGGCCCTTGCGCCCCTTCGACTCCCAGTGGTCGCCGACCTTCTCGAACTGGTTCTTCACGGCGGCGAACGCGGTCCGGTGGGCCCGCTCGCCCTCGCCGTACGTCTCGACCGCCGAGTCGTGCGTCTTCGCCCAGGTCCTCTGGGCCTTGTCCGGCGAGCGGCGCAACGTACTGGGCAGGACCTCACGTCCCGGCATGATCTTCCTCCTTCGCGTCGGAAGCGCGCGATGCCTCGTCGGAATGCGTTCCCGGCGCCACCACCGAGCAAACCCTCCCCTCCCCTCGCCCCGCCCGGCGCGGGGTTTGTCCGGTTCGGCGCGCGGGTACCGGGCTGCCCAAACGGCACGCCGGTACCCGGTAGCGCAGGGAGTGGGCATGGCAGCGACGACGAATCCCTCGACTCCGGCCGCGGAGGGCACCGGAACGCCGCCGCGACCACTCGCGGTCCCCCGCCGGCTGCGGCAGCTGAGCTGGTCGACCTGGCGCGGGATCCTGGTACGCAGCGTCAAGGGCTTCCTCAACGACAACTGCGCCGACTGGGCCGGGGCGCTCACCTACTACGGCACCCTCGCGCTCTTCCCGTCGGCGATCGTGATCGTCGCCCTCGTCGGTCTGGTCTCCAACGGCGACCAGACGGTGGACCTGGTCACCGGGCTGGCCCGGGAGGCCGGCGCCGGATCGGTGCTGGCCAGCGACGGTTTCATCGACATCGTCAGGGGCGTGGTGGACCAGCGCAGCCCGAGCCGGGTGCTGCTCAGCTTCGGCGTACTCGCCGCGCTCTGGTCCGCGTCGGGCTACGTCGGGGCGTTCACCCGCGCCTCGAACGCGATCTACGGCGTCGAGGAGGGCCGGCCCTTCTACAAGCTGCGCCCGTTGCAGCTCGGGCTGACCGCCGTCGCGCTCGTCCTGCTCGCGGTCGTGGCGACGGGGCTGATCCTCAGCGGGCCGGTGGCCGACGCGGTCGGCGACGCACTGCACCTCGGGAACGCACCCCGAACGGTCTGGTCGATCGCCAAGTGGCCGGTCCTGGTGGCGATCATCATGCTGCTGCTCTCGCTGCTCTTCTGGATCGCGCCGAACGTACGCCAGCCCCGCTTCCGGTGGCTCACCGTCGGCGGCGCGGTCGCACTCGTGGTCTGGGCCCTCGCCACCTTCGGCTTCGGCTTCTACGTCAGCCGCTTCGCCTCCGCGTCGTACGACCTGACGTACGGCAGCCTGGGCGCCGTCATCGCCTTCCTGGTCTGGCTCTACCTCTCCAACTGCGCCCTCATGCTGGGCGTGGAAATCAATGCCGAGGTGCAGCGCGGCCGGGCCCTGCAGGGCGGCGCCACGGACGTACGGGAGCCGGTGCTGCGGCCGCGTACCCCGGCCGATTCCTGACCGGCGCGGGTTTACCGCCGCTACCCAGGGGTAGCGCAACAGACATGGAACGGGGCAACAGCAAGCACGGTCCGCGGCTCGACGACGAGATGAGCCGGGAGACCGCCAGCACCGTAGGCAACACCGCCGGCTCGCGCGCCGAGGAGTGGCGCCAACCCGAGCCGGCCGGCGAGGACCAGCCGGAACCGACGCGGGCGCCCCAGAACGACACGCGCAGCAGCGCGCCGAAGGGGATGACGCCCGCGGAGGTCGAGCAGCGCAGCCGGCTCGGGCGCTACATCAGCCTCTCCGTTCTCCCGGCCGACCGCAGCGCGCTGCGCAGCAACGCCGAGGAGAACGAGGCGCCCGACGACATCCTCGCCGCGCTGGACCGGCTGCCACCGGACCGGGAGTACCAGACGGTCTCCCAGGTCTGGGCGGCGCTGGGCCACGACAACGAGACGCAGCGGTGGTGACCGGGCCTCCCCCGGCCGGTCGCGACAGGAGAAGAAGGAGGAAGACCAGATGAGTGGGGTTATGGAGAGCGTCGACGTCGCCGTCCCGGTACGGGCGGCGTACGACCAGTGGACCCAGTTCGAGGAGTTCCCCCGCTTCATGGAGGGCGTGCAGGAGGTGCGGCAGCTCTCCGACACCATGACCCACTGGAAGGTGGAGATCGGCGGCGTCACCCGCGAGTTCGACGCCCGGATCACCGAGCAGCTGCCCGACGAGCGCGTGGCCTGGACGTCGACCGGCGGTACCGAGCAGTCCGGGGTGGTGACCTTCCACCGGCTCGACGACAGCCACACCCGGGTCACGCTCCAGATGGAGTTCCAGCCGAAGGGCGCGGTCGAGGGCGCGGGCGACAAACTGGGCGTCGTCGACCGGCGCGCCAAGGGGGACCTCAAGCGGTTCAAGGAGTTCATCGAGGGACGCGGCGGCGCCGAGACCGGCGCCTGGCGTGGCGAGGTCAACCGCCCGCAGCCGTAGCCTCCCCAGCCGACTCGCACGGTGGCCGCCGGATCGCTCCGGCGGCCACCGCCGTCCGCGGGTACGGCTCGGCACGGTCCGTGCGTGGCGCCCCGGTGCTGTCCGTGCGTGGCGCCCCGGTGCTGTCCGTGCGCGGCGCCCCGGTGCTGTTTGCGGGCCCGGCCGGCGGGTACGGCGATAGGCATGAGCGACGAGAGCAGCAGCATCTGGCGGGACGAGGAACGGATACCGCTGCGGGACCTGGAGCGGGCGGTCGGGGTGCCCTCGAACGACGGCCAGCTCGACGACGTGACCGGCAACGACGCGGGCTACGAGTCGGCCTTCGGGCACGGCGCCGAGGCCGCCGACGGCAACGCCGGCCCGGAGGGCGGCGGGCGCGAGATGACCGACGACCAGCGGGCGTACCGGCCGTCGACGACGGGACGCAACGGACCGCACTGACCCGTACGTCCCGTCGCCGGTCCCCCGCACCACCGCGAGCTGAACCGGACGACGCCGCGGGCCGGGTACGTCGTACCCGGCCCGCGCCGCGTCCGCCCGGTCAGTCCCGCGCGACCGAGGGCCGGCGGGCGGTGGCGGCGTGCAGGGCGATGAGCAGCAGGGAGAGGATGAGCAGCGCCGGTCCGAGCGCCCCGACGCCGAAGCGGTCCAGCACGAATCCGATGGTGGTCGGTACCAGCGCGCCGCCGAGACCGGCCGCGCCGATCTGGAGGCCGATGGTCCGGTCGGCGTGCGCGGTACCGACCCGGTCGGCCGTACCGAGGGTCAGCAGCGGGAAGACCGGCGCCGCCCCGAACCCGATGATCGCCAGTCCGGCGACCGCGAGCCAGGCGGGCGCGGGTACGGCCACCAGCAGCGCGCCGAACGCCATGCCGACCAGGCTCCAGCGCAGCACCCGGGCCGGGCCGAGGCGCTCGGCGACGATTCCCTGTACCACCCGGCCGGCGAAGAGGCTCCCCCAGTAGCCGGAGACGCAGACGCCCGCGACCGTGGCGCTCAGCCCCCGCCCGTCGGTGAGCAGCAGGAACGCCCAGAGTCCGCTCGCCACCTCGATGGCGACGTAGACCGCGAACGCGGCGATGCCAAGCCAGACGGCGGGCAGCCGCAGCGTGTCCCGCACCGGCACCGGGCCGACCGGGATGGTCGGGGCGGGGACCGGGCCGCCGTGACCGGTCCCCTCGGCCGCCGGCCGGTCCGCCCCGGACGCGCCACCCCGCTGGTCCGCCCCGGACGCGCCACCCCGCTGGTCCGCCCCGGACGCGCCACCCCGCTGGTCCGCCCCGGACGCGCCGCTCCGCTGGTCCGCCCCGGACGCGCTGCCGCGTCGGTCGTCCCAGGTCCGGGCGTTCAGGACGAAGGCGAGCGCCAGCAGCAACTGCGCCGCGGAGACGATGCCGTACCCCCACCGCCAGGAGAGTCCGGAGCCGAGCACGCTGGTCATGATCAATGGGCCGATCGCGACCCCGAGCCCGAAGAAGGCGTGCATCCAGTTCATGTGCCGGGGCCCGAACATGGTGGCGGCGTACGCGTTGAGTCCCGAGTCGATCGCGCCGGAACCGAGCCCGAGCAGGAGCGCGCAGCCGACGGTCACGGCGAGTACGGGAGACACGGCGTACCCGGCGAGCGCGAGGCTGGCCAGTCCGGTACTGCCGGCGAGCAGCAGGCCGACGCCCAGCCGCGCGATGCTGAAACCCGCGGCGATGCTCGAGGTCAGATAGCCGGCGGTACCGGCGGTGAGCAGGAGTCCGACGGCTTCCGTCGGTACCCGGAATTCCGACCGGATCGACGGCCAACCGACGCCGAGCAGGCCGTCGGGCAGGCCGAGGCTGACGAAGGCGAGGTAGGCCAGGACGAGCAGGGAGAGGCGGGTGGCCCGCGGGGCGGTCGGCACAACTGTCGATCTTGCCCGACCGGGGCGCGCCGGGCCAGCCCGGACGGCCGGCGACGGGACCGGGCCGTCCCGGACCGGATGTGCGCCGACGTGAACGCCGCTGATCCAGACTGATGGGGCCGGTCGGCGGAACCGGGCCAGCATCGGAGAGGCGGGAGGGCTGACGGCGCGATGTCGAGCAACGGCACGATGTCGAGCAACAGCGCGATGCCGAGCAACCGCGCGGGCGGCGACGGCCGCGGTACCCGGACCGGCGGGCGGCACGCGAAGCCGAAACCGCCCCGGCGGCTCCGGTCCGGCCGGCTGGCGCGGGTCGTCCCGATCGTGGCGGTGGTCGTACTGCTGCCGCTGGTCAGCGTGACCTGGCTGGCCGGACGGCCCGGTGAGGCCGGGAGCGGGTCGCGACCCGTACCGGACGACGAGCCGGCGGCCGAGGCGCCGGCGGTACCGGAATCGGCCGGGACGGACGCGACCGTGGCCGCGTCGGCGACGCCGGTGGCGGCGCCGGGCGGGCCCGCCGGTGCGCCCGTCCCGGGACCGAACCCCGGCGCGGTCCAACCGGGCGGTCAACCAGGCGGACAGCCCGGCGCGCAGCCCGGTCGGGCGACGGCTACCCGCGCCGCGCCGGCCACCACCAAGCCGCCCGCCGCACCCGCCCCGCAGCTGCGCCTGACCCCCCGGGTGGACTGCCCGGACTGGGGCGTACACCTGCAGGGCTCGGTCGCCAACGCCGGCGGGAGGGCCATCGACCGGGTGCAGGTCTACCACGGCGCCGTCGGCTCGACGCCCGCCGACACCTTCTGGCTCAGCCCCGGCGGCGGCTCCGGCAGCTTCACCGATTCGGCGATCGAAACCTGGGTACCGAACTACAGCGGCGACCCGTTCCGCGACGGCGACCGGGTCTCCTGGCGGGTGACCGCCTACCTCGCGGGCGGCGCCACCGTCTCGGCGGAGGGGACGTCGTACCGGGGCAGCTGCTGACCGGCCCGCCGGCACCGTCCCCGATGGGTGTTCGGGACTGTTCCGAACAGTACGAGCAGGGGTTTCGCGGCCCTGGCGATGCCATCCTGACCGCATGCATTCGCTTGAGCACACGCACCTGTCGGTCAACCTCCTCGGACCGCTGACCGCCAGCCACGGGGGGCAGGCGATAGCCGCACCGGGAGGCCGTCAACGCGCGGTACTCGCGCTACTCGCGCTCGACCCCAACCACACCATCACCCGGGACCGCCTGATGGCGGAGCTCTGGACGGGTGAGCCGCCGGCGTCGGCGGCGGCGAACCTGCGCACGTACCTCTCCGGCGTCCGCAGATGGCTGGACCGGATCGGACCGCCGGGCGCGTACCAGTTGCAGCACGCCGGCAACGGCTGGACGGTCCGGCTCGGCCCGGGCTGCCGGATGGAGACCGACGTGACCGCCTTCGAGCGCGACTTCGGGCTCGGACGCACGGCGATGAAGTCGGGGCAGCACGCGGATGCGGTGGTGCCGCTGCGCCGCGCCGTGCTGGCCTGCCGGGGCGTCCCGCTGCTGGACGTACCGCAGGGCCCCGCGCTCGCGTCCCGGGCCTCCATCCTGCGGGCGCAGTGGCTCGCCGTCGTCGAGGACTACGCCTCGGCGCTGCTCGGCCTCAACGACCACGACGCCGCGCGCAGTCTGCTCTACGAGCACCTGGCCCGGCATCCGTACCGGGAGCGGGCCTGGGGGCAGCTGATGCTCGCCAGCTACCGGGCCGGGGACCCGGCGGCGGCGCTCGACACGTTCCGGGCCGCCCGGGCCGCGCTGGTCGAGGGGCTCGGCATCGAACCGGGTCCGCAGCTGCGCAGCCTGCACCGGCTGATGCTGCATCGGGACCCGGCCCTGGACGGCGGGGCCGCGGCCCGGCGCCGCGCCGGCCGGCACGCGCCGACCCCGGTACGGGCACGCGCCAGCTGAACCGAACCGGGGGTGACCGCGTCCGGAGCGCCGCGCAGGCGTGGGAGGACCGCCGCCCAGCGCGCCCAGCCCCGCGCCACGAACCCGGGCGCGGCGACGCGGCGGCGACACAGACGGACAGATCGGTAAGATTCGGCTGAACGGCCGAGGGGCGATCCGGATCGCGCGGGGCAGGATGGCGGGATGCATCAGGCTCCCGGATTCCTCTCCGCGCGCCAGCGCCGTCTGGCCTGGCTCGGCTTCGTGCTGACCGCGTTGCAAGCGCCCGTCTCCGCCCACCTCCTCGCCGACGACTCCTGGTTCTTCAGCGTCTGCGTGGCCCTCATGGTGGCGACCGTCATCATCGCCGACGACGCTCGCCGCCGGCGCCCGGCGGAGGCGGGTACGACGGAATAGCGGTAACGACCCTCATCTCCCGGCAATCTTGGTGCGGGCTGGCCCTCAGGAGGGCCAGCCCGCACCAAGATTCACGAACGGACCGCTGTCGACCGCGAGCGACGGTCCGGCACCCCGAACGGATCGACGTGCGCGGAGTCGTCCGGCTCCGGCTCGACGTCACCGACCCGGAGCAGGTCGCCGCGGCGGCGGCCACCGCGGCCGACACCACGCTGCTGATCAACAACGCCGGGATCGCCACGCGAAGCAACCTGGTCACGGGCGACCTGAGCCTGATCCGCCGGGAGATGGACACCCACTTCCACGGCACCTCGGCATGGTCCGGGCCTTCGCGCCGGGGCTCGCCGACAACGGCGGCGGGGCGGTCCTGAACGTGCTCTCCGCGATGTCGTGGTTCTCGTACGACGGGGCCAACGCGTACGGCGCCGCGAAGGCGGCGGCCTGGAGCCTGACCAACGGCGTACGAATCGAACTGGCCGGCCAGGGCACCCTCGTGACCGGGCTGCACCTGGGCGTCGCGGACACCGACATGAGCGCGTGGTACGAGGGTGACAAGGGCGACCCGGTCGACGTCGTCCGCGCCGGCCTGGACGGGATCGAGGCGGGCCGCCTGGAGGTGCTCGCCGACGCGTGGAGCGCGCACGTCAAGCGGTCCGTGGCCGGCGACCCGAGCGAGTTCTACTCCCTCGGCGCCGCCTGAGCCGAGGGCCGGCGTCGGGACGGCCCAGGCCGTGTTTTGGCTCAGGCGTCGGCGGCACCCGGCAGGTCCCGGGCCGGCGCGGTCCGGTCGGCGGCGTCGGGCGGCGGGATGATCCGGACCGGGTCGGGCGAGCGGGCGCCGCCCGTACCCGGTCCCCCGGCGGCCGGGCTCCAGACCGGCGGGGTGGGCGGCGTCGGCTCCGGAGCGTCGGGAGCGGGCCCGTCCGGCGCCGGGGAGGTCGGTACCGCCGGACCGGCGGGCACCGGCGCCGGGGACGCGAGCGGGGCCGAGGAACCGGGCAGGGCCGGAGACGCCACCGGGGCCGGGGGCGCGGGCGGGGTGGGCCGGCGCAGCCACCGGTCCCAGCGGCGCTGCATGGGGCGGACCAGACCACCGCCCACCCCGACCACGAAGACGCCCGTGGCGGCGGCGAGCAGCGCGATGAGCAGCGGCTGGGTCACGGTGGTGGCGATGCCGGCGTGGCTGAGCGCGGCGACCGTTCCGAGCATGACGATGAAGGCCGACAGCGCGCGCCCGAGCGGACGGGCGGACGGCCCGTCGCCGAGCAGACCGCCCACGAGGTCCCGGGCCGCCCGGGCGATGAGCACGGCCACCGCCACGATCACCACGGCCACCAGCGCCCGGGGCAGCCACGCCAGCACCTCCTCCAGCAGCACACTGACCGGGTTGGGCCCCCAGATCTCGAACGCCAACCGCAGCGTGACCAGCACGACGGCGAGGTGGGCCAGGCGCGGCAACAGGCCGTCGACCAGGTGCCGGGCCCGTCGTAGCAGGTCGCCCGCGGCCTCCGGGCCGGCCAGCCGCTCCCACCGGGTACGGGCCAGCGCGGCGGCGACGAGCCGGAGTGTGAAGCGCGCGACGATCCAGCCGAAGGCGAGGATCGCCAGGAAGGTGAGGGCCCGGGGAACGAAGTTCGCCAGCGCGACCCAGAGGTCCGTCAGCGCGGGCTGGGCATCGCGCGCCCCGACCCTGGGCATGCTCGTCACGGCGTCCTCCCCCGTCGCCTGGGCTGCCGCCGCCCGCATACCCCGCCGCCGCTGGGGCAATCCGGCGCCGCCACGGACCACGGACCGTGACGGGAACCCCGCCGGGGGCGCTTACATCAGTGCCCGCCCCGGCGGCAAGGGGCCGTTCCATACCAAACAAGAGGCCCTTCCATACCAAAAATGTCGTACCGGCAGGCGAGCGCCACCCGATTGGACCATTGCGGTTAGGCTTTCGACATGCCAGGCACGGTTGGGCGTGTTCCCACTCCACCCGCCCCGATGTCCGGTGCCTCGTGGCCCGGGGGCGAGCCGTCCGCGCCGCCGGCCGTCCCCGTACCGTGGGCGCAGACGCCGCTCGGGCCGCCGCAGCGCTGGGACCCGGCGCTGCGCGCCGTCGTCGACCTCATCCTCTCCTCGCCGGTGGCGATGGCGCTCGCGTACGGCGACGACCTGGTGCTGGTCTACAACGACGGCTTCGCCGAGCTGATCGGCCCCAAGCATCCGGCCGCGTTCGGCCGCCCCGCCGCCGAGGTCTTCGCCGAGGTGTGGGGGCTGCCCGGGGTGGGCGACGTCATCGAGCACGTCTACCGGACCGGGGAGCCCTTCCTGGAGAAGGAGAGCTCCCTGCCGCTGCTGCAGGACGAGGCGACCAGCGTCTTCACCCGCGGCTACTCGGCCGTACGCGACGCCGGCGGCCGGATCATCGGCATGCTCACCGTCGCGGCGGAGACCACGCAGGTCACCCAGCAGTTGCAGGATCTCGGCGACCTGACCACCGCGCTGGCCCGCGCCCTCACCCTCGACGACGTCGCCCGGGTCGCGCTGCGCTACACCGCCCTCTCCTTCGACGCCGACCAGGTGGCCTTCGCGGTGGACGACGGATCCGGCTGGCGCGCGGTCCGGCGCATCCGGGGCGAGCTGCTCGACGAGGCGGACGAGCGGCTGCCCCCGCTCTGGCGGCGTCATCCGGCCGACTCCCGGGCCCCGCTGGTCGTCACCGCCGCCGGCGGCGCCGCCCGGTTCGTCAGCGACGGGCAGCCGCTGCTGGAGACCGCGATCGACCGGCACGACCAGAAGATCCGGGCGTTGGCGTGCCTGCCGCTGCGTACCCCGTCGTTGGGCGGCGCGCTCACCGTCGGCTACGTGCGCGCCCACCCCTGGTCGCCGCCCGAGCGCGCGCTGCTCGCGGCCTCCGCCGAGCTGGTCGCGCAGGCGGCCGAGCGCGCCCGCCGCTTCGAGAACCAGCACGGCACCGCGCAGCTGCTCCAGCGCAGCATGCTGCCGGAGCACCTGCCCGACCTGCCCCGGCTGCGGCTCGCCGCCCGGTACGACCCGGGCGTGGACGGCAACGCCGCCGGCGGCGACTTCTACGACAGCTTCGTCCTGCCCGACGGCCGGTTGGCGGTGGTCCTCGGGGACGTGGCCGGGCACGACGTGCAGGCCGCCGCCCTGATGGGCCAGGTACGCGCCGCCCTGCGCGCGCTGGCGCTGACCGACGCGGACCCGACGGCGGTGCTGCACGGGCTGGACCGGCTGGTGGCGAGCCTCGGCGCGGAGGCGCGCAGCGACGAGCTCTTCGTGACCGTGGTGTACGGCGTGGTGGAGGCCGCCCGGCACCGGCTCACGCTCGCCAGCGCCGGGCATCCCGCCCCGCTGCTGCGCCGCCCCGGCGAACCGGCGACCGCCCGGTACATCGACGTGCCGCCGGGCGTACCGCTGGGTCTCGGCGGGCGGCGGACCACCGTCACCGCCGACTTCCGGCCCGGCGACACGCTGCTGCTCTTCAGCGACGGCGTGGTGGAGCGACGGCAGCAGGAGATCAGCATCGGGCTGGAGCGGCTGGCCGCCGCCGTCGCCGGGGCCCGCGGCGGCGACCCGCGCCGGCTCTGCGCGGTGGCGACCGCGGCGGTGCCGGAGGCCACCGAGGACGACGTGGCGGTGCTGGCGTTGGAGTACGCGGTGGCGCCCAGCCGCTCCGCGGCGATGGAGATGCCGGCCGAGCCGACCGCGCCGAGCCGGGTACGGCACTGGCTCAAGGCCCAGCTCGGCGCGTGGCAGGTGCCCGAGGCGGTGATCGGCTCGGCGGTGCTCTGCATCAGCGAGCTGACCACGAACGCGCTGCTGCACGCCGGCACCGCCGCCCAGGTGGAGATCGACCTGAGCCCGGAGCGGCTGCTCGTCTCGGTGGCCGACAGCGGCACCCGCGGCACGGTGACCCGGGCCCGTACCGACACCCTGAGCAGCCGCGGTCGCGGACTCGGCCTGATCGAGCAGCTCAGCGACGCCTGGGGCACCGACCCGACGGTACGGGGCTCCACCGTCTGGTTCGAGATCCTGATTCCGCCCGCCGGGGCAGGCGTCGCCGGTGCCGCTTCGGGGTAGGTAGGCCCCAATGGAGAACGACAAGCCGGCCGGGGTGCTGTTCGACGTCGACGGGACGCTCGTCGACACCACCTATCTCCACACGGTGAGCTGGTGGGAGGCGCTGCGACGGGCCGGTCACGACGTACCGATGGCGCAGCTGCACCGGGCGATCGGGATGGGCGGTGACCGGCTGCTGGAGCACCTGCTCGGCCCCGAACGCGACCGCGACGCCGACGAGGAGATCCGGGCCGGGCACGACGACCTCTTCGCCGGGTACTTCGACCGGCTGCGTCCCCTGCCGGGCGCCGTCGACCTGCTGCGCGAGTGCGCGGCGCGCGGGCTGCGGGTGGTGCTGGCCAGCTCCGCCGCGCAGCGGGAGCTGACGGCGTTGCGGGCGGCGCTGGACGCCGACGACGTGGTGGCGGCGGCGACCTCCTCGGACGACGCGCGCGAGAGCAAGCCGGCGCCGGACATCCTGGCCGCGGCCCTGGACCGGTCGGGGGTGGATCCGCAGCGGGCCGTCTGCGTCGGCGACTCCGTCTGGGACGTCGTCGCCGCCGGCCGGCTCGGCATCCCCTGTATCGGCCTGACCTGCGGCGGAACCAGCCGGGGCGAGCTGGCCGGGGCGGGGGCGGCGGCGGTCTTCGACGATCCGGCCGCGCTGCTGGCGGCGCTGGAGTCCTCGCCGCTGGCCACGCTCGCCTGACCCGCCGCCCCCGTGGATCCGGTGGATGTGGCGTTCGCGCTGCTCGGCCTCGGCGCACTGCTGGCCGGGGTGCTGCCGCGGCTGCTGGAACGCCGACCGCTCTCCATGCCGATCGCCTTCCTCGGGCTCGGCATGGTCGTCTTCCTGCTCCCGACCGGCCTGCCGGTGCCCGACCCGCTGGCCCATCCGGGGCTCACTACCCACCTCACCGAGGTCGGGGTGCTGGTGGCGCTGATGGGTGCCGGGCTCAAGATCGACCGCCCGCTGGGCCGGCGCCGCTGGTCGTCGACCTGGCGGCTGCTCGCCGTGGCGATGCCGCTGACCATCCTCGGCGTGGCCGTACTGGGCTGGTGGTGGGTCGGGCTGGCGCCGGCCGCCGCGCTGCTGCTCGCGGCCGCGCTGGCCCCCACCGACCCGGTGCTCGCCGCGGACGTGCAGGTCGGCGAGCCGACGGACGCCGAGGACTCCGAGGACGAGGTGCGCTTCGCGCTGACCTCCGAGGCCGGCCTGAACGACGGGCTGGCCTTTCCCTTCGTCTACGCGGCGCTCGCGCTCGCCGCCGCCGGCACCGCGCCACACCGGTGGCTCGGGCGCTGGCTCACCGTGGACGTCGGCTACAAGCTCGCGGTGGGGCTGGCCGCCGGGCTGGCGATCGGCTGGCTGCTCGGCCGGCTCTTCTTCCGCGCCCGGTCCGAGACCCTGCGCCTGGCCCGGCACTCGGAGGGCTTCCTGGCCCTGGCCGCCACCTTCCTGGCGTACGGGATCACCGAGGTCCTCGGCGGGTACGGCTTCGTCGCGGTCTTCGTGGCCGCCCGGGCGATCCGCTC
Organism: Micromonospora sp. NPDC049559; assembly: GCF_040676675.1. Classification (NCBI taxonomy): domain Bacteria; kingdom Bacillati; phylum Actinomycetota; class Actinomycetes; order Micromonosporales; family Micromonosporaceae; genus Micromonospora; species Micromonospora sp. NPDC049559. Next base: position 22,096 of record NZ_JBFAPK010000012.1, read on the forward strand.
GGCCGAGCGCTCGCACGAGTACCACCAGGTGCTGCACGACTTCGCCGAACAGATCGAACGGCTGCTCACCGTGCTGCTGCTCATGCTCTTCGGCGGTGCCGTGGTCGGCGGGCTGCTCGCCCCGCTGACCTGGCCGGCGGTCGGGGTGGCGCTGGCGCTGCTGCTGGTGGTCCGGCCGCTGGCCGGCTGGCTCTGCCTGCGCGGCGCGCCGGGCCGGCGTACCGAACACTGGGTGATCGCCGCCTTCGGCATCCGCGGCATCGGCTCGTTCTACTACCTCGCGTACGCGACCGCGCACGCGCACTTCCCCGACGCCGAGCTGCTCTGGGCGACCGTCGGCCTGGTGGTGGTCGTCTCGGTGGTGGTGCACGGGGTGGCGGCGACCCCGGTGATGCAGATCCTGGACCGCCACGCCGAACGCGCGCCGGACGAACCGGATCGGCCGGACCGGCCGCAGCGGCCCCGCGTCCCGCGCCCTCGGGGCGGGTCACGGCTGCGGTCGTAGCCCGGCCGCTACCAGCCCATGTGTACGCGGACCGTGGTCGACCGGTCGTCGGTGTGCACGTGCACCAGGTCGCACAGGTAGTTGACCAGGAAGAGCCCGCGCCCCCGGTCGCTGGTCGGCGACGGCGGGACGAGGCCGGCGAGCCGGTCGGTCAGCACGCTGGAGCCGATCACCTCACAGACCATCCCGTCGGGATCGGCCCAGACGCGCAGCACCGCGGGCTCGCGCGGGGAGTGGGTCACCGCGTTGGTGGCGATCTCGTTGACCGCGAGCTGGAGTTCGCCGACCCGCTCGGGCTTCAGGCCGGCCTCCTCGGCCAGCGCCGCGACCAGCGCCCGCATGCCCGAGAGGCCGGCCGCGTCGAAGAGCAGCGTCGACGGCGGGAAGGTCGGCTCCGGCAGCGGGCGGTTGAAGGCGTCCACCACGGACTCGGGGCGGCCGTAGCCGGGGCTGGACCGGGCGTCACCGTCGCGGATCAGCACCGGGTGGGTGCTGGCCGCGTCCGCGATGACGTCGGCGCCGAGCGCGGTCGCCTCGTACGGGCAGAGGACGCTGACCGCCTCGTCGGCCAGCGCGATGTTGGTCAACGCCTCGTGCTGCACGCAGCGGGGGTAGGCGGCGACCGGCCGGCCGGACCAGATCGGCTCGCTGACGATGCGCGCGGGCCGGCCCGCCTGCTCGGCCAGGTACGGGAAGAGCAGGCCGGGGAGGATGCGGGCCGGGTTGCGCCCGACGTCGCCGATGTCGACCAGCCGGACGTCGGGGCTCGCGGCGTACGCCTCGCGCAGCAGGTCGAGCCGGTGCGGCGGTACGGCGATCAGCGCCGGCTGCCCCGCCGCGATCCCCGCGTCCACGAAGTCGCGGATGCCGCGGAGATAGTCGTGGTCGCCCGAGTAGAGCAGGGCCTGGTGGCGCAGCGACTTCGCGGTGGACCTCCCTCCCGGCGCGCCGGTCATCCGCTGCCCCGTTCCCCCGTCGAGCACCGCACGCTGGCCTCCCCTCCGCTGCGTACCCTACGCGCCATCCTCCGTGTCGGGGTGAGCGAGATCGGGTTTCCGTCGGTAGATCGGCCGATGACGTGGCGTAGCCCGTCCGGACGGCCGATCCCGGTCCGCTGTGCCGGCATGAACCGGCGGGCGGCGGGGTATTGGGACGCACGTTCGAACGCCGGGCGAGCCGCCCGTTCGAACGCCAGGCAACGGAGGCTCCGGCTCGGCGCACCGGGCGGAGCAGGTTCGACGGCACGTGATGCGAACGGAAGGTGACCCTGATGTCCGACCGGAACAGCCCGCACGCCAACCCGGACGCGGCGGTGAAGGACCCCGACGACTGGGTCACCGGCGACGAGCCGTGGACCGCGGCGCAGGAGTCGTACCTGCAGACGTTGTCGCGGGAGGCCGGTACCGAGCCGCCGGAGGAGCTGACCAAGGCCGAGGCGGCCCGACGCATCGAGGAGTTGCAGGAGCGCACCGGCCGGGGCCAGTAGGGCCGGTCGGCCCGGTCAGGGCCGGCGGGGCGGCAGGCGGTGCAGGCGTACCCGGTCGAGCCGCCCGCCGGCCACCTCGGCGGTGAGGAACGTGGCGTACGGCTGGCGCCGCCGGTCGGTCGGCGAGCCGGGGTTGAGCAGCCGCAGCCCGCCCGGGGCGACGGTGTCCCACGGGATGTGCGAGTGGCCGAAGACGAGCAGGTCGCGGTCGGGGAACCGGGCGGCGCAGCGCTGCTCCCGCCCGGTACGCGCGCCGGTCTCGTGCACCACGGCCAGGCGCAGGCCGTCCAGTTCGACCCGGGCGACCTCGGGCAGCCGGGCCCGCAGCCCGGGCCCGTCGTTGTTGCCGTACACGCCGACGAGCCGCCGGGCCCGCGCCTCGATCGCGTCGAGCAGCGGCTCCGCCACCCAGTCGCCGGCGTGGATCACCACGTCCGCCGCGTCGATCGCCTCCCACAGCGGCGCCGGCAGGTCGTGGGCCCGCTTCGGTACGTGCGTGTCGGCGGTGATGACCAGGCGCATCCGTCCATCCTGCCCGGTCCCGGTCGGCTTGCGCGGCGCCGACCGGGACCGGGGGTCAGGAGACGGTCCTTACCGTCAGGGCAGGGTCCAGTTCTGGGCCCCGGTGCCGTTGCAGTCGTAGATCTGCAACTGGTTGCCGTTGGTGGTGTCGGAGCCGGGGATGTCGAGGCAGCGCCCGGACTGGGGGTTGCGCAGGGCGCCGTTGGCAGCCGGCGTCCACTGCTGCGCCCCGGTGCCGTTGCAGGTCCACAGCTGCACCTTCGTACCGCTGGTCAGGCCGCTGGCCTGCACGTCGAGGCACTTGCCGAGCCCGCGTACGGTGCCGTCGGCGCCGACCGTCCAGGTCTGCTGGGCGGCGTTGTTGCAGTCCCAGATCTGCACCCGGGTACCGTCGGCGGTGCCGGCCGCGTTGATGTCCGCGCACTTGCCCAGCGCCTTGAGCGCCCCGCTGCGCGGGCCGGTCGGGGTGCCGACGCCGGCACCGGTGAAGGTGTAGCTGTCCAGGTCGAGCAGGGCCCCGCTGCCACCGGTGAAGACGACGTAGAGGTCGTGCGTACCGTCGTCGGGCCTGGTGACCGGCGCGGTGACCTCGGTGTAGTTGTCCCAGCCACCGGTGTTCGGCACCGTCACCCGGGCCACCTCGGGACCGGTCGGCGAGTCGAACCGGAACGACGCGACGTTGCCGGCCTTGTCGGACGAGACCCGGGCCCGTACGCCGGTGATGCCCTTGAGGCTGACGGCGTGGTGTCGGACCCACTCGCCGTTCTGGATGTCGCCGAGCCGCCGGCCGCCCTCGGCGCCGGAGGCGTTGATCACCGCCGGGCCGTTGAGCTGCGCGTAGTGCTCGGCCTGCCACTGCTTCGGCCAGAGGGTGATCTCCTTCTCCCCGGTCAGCGGCACGCTGCCGGCGGCGCCCCGGTCGGTGTAGCTGGCCCGGATGACGAAGAAGAGCACCGAGTCCGGGCCGGCGTGCACGGGCCCGGTGTCGAAGGTGGCGCCGCAGCCGGTCCCCTCCCCCTCCTCGTGCGCGTGCTCCTGGTGGCCCAGCGCGGCGCGTACCACCACGTTGCCGCAGGGGATCGTGCCGTCCTGCGGGTCGGTGGCCGAGCCGGTCGCGGTGAGGTGGTCCGTCCAGCCGAACAGGCCGCCGGCCGGCAGCCCGCCGAGGTTGACCGTGGGCCGGTTGTTGCCGACCACCACGGGGACCAGGGTGGTGGCGGTGCGTCCCGTCCCGTCGTCGACGGTGAGCCGGGCCCGCTTGTCCCCGTTGGTGGTGTACGTGTACGAGGCGTTGGCCGCGGTCGAGTCGGTGGTGCCGTTGTTGTCGAAGTCCCAGGCGTAGCGCAGCGGGTCGCCGTCCGGGTCGGAGCTGCCGGCGCTGGAGAAGGCGACGGTCAGCGGGGCGAGGCCGTTGTCCACGCTGGCCGTGGCGCGGGCGATCGGCGAACGGCCGCCCTGGACGTAGTTGATTTTGTAGAGGCCCGCGTCGGCCGCGCCGGAGAAGTACCCGCTGCCGTACTCCAGCAGGTAGAGCGAGCCGTCCGGGCCGAACTCCGCGTCGATCGGGTGCACGAGGCTCATCCCGGCCAGGACCGGTTCGATGGCGGTGGGCGTACCGGTGGCGGGGTTGCCGTTGTCGAACTGGACCTCCTTGATCCAGTTGCGGCAGTACTCGGAGATCAGCCACTTGTTGTCGTAGTACTGCGGCCACTTGTTGGGCGAGTTGAGGTTGGCGTCGTAGTGGTAGACCTCGACGTGGTTGGGTGAGCCGCAGCCGCCCGGGTTGTCCAGTTGCGGCCACTCGCGGCTGCCGCCGTGCTGCTCCCAGACCAGCGCCGGCCTGGTCGGCGGCAGCTGCTGGATACCGGTGTTGCGGGGCGAGTTGTTCACCGGTCCGGTCGAGCCGCCGCAGGGGAACCAGCCGCGCGGCGCGTTCGCGGCGAAGTCCCAGTCGTTGTAGGCGACGTTCGGGCCGCCGCAGTAGGGCCAGCCGTAGTTGCCCGGTCCGGTGGCCCGGTTGAACTCGTCGTACGCGGCGGGTCCACGGTTGGCGATGGTGGCGCCGGCGTCCGGGCCGACCTCGCCCCAGTAGAGGGTGTTGCCCGCCTTGCGGTCGACCCAGATCCGGTACGGGTTGCGCACCCCCATCACGTAGACCTCGGGACGGGTGCCCGGGGTGCCGGGGGCGAAGAGGTTACCGGCCGGGACGGTGTAGGTGCCGTTGTTCTCCGGGTGGATCCGGTTGATCTTCCCGCGCAGGTCGTTGGCGTTGCCGGAGGTGCGCTGCGCGTCGTACTGCGGGTCGCGGCTGGTGCGCTCGTCGATCGGGGCCATGCCGGCGGAGTCGCCGCCCGAGTTGGTGTTGTCGCCGACCGCGAAGTACAGGTTCCCGGCGCTGTCCCAGGACATCGAGCCGGCCGAGTGGCAGCAGAGGTTCCGCTCGGTCGGCCACTCGATGATCATGTCCTCGCTCGCCGGGTCGAGCACGAGGGTGCTCGGGTTGAAGGTGAACCGCGAGATCCGGTTCACCAGCGGGGTGACCTTGGGCGAGTAGAAGACGAAGACCCAGCGGTTGGTGGCGAAGTTGGGATGCAGCGTGATCCCGATCAGACCGTCCTCGAACCGGGCGTCCAGTTGGAGGGTCAGCGCCACCGTGGTCGCGGCGGTGGCCGGGTTGTAGAGCCGGACCTGACCGCCGCCGGCGCTGGTGCCACGGTTGATGTAGAGCACCTTGCCGTCGGGCAGGACGGCCAGTTCGATCGGCTCGCCCATGGAGAGCCCGCCGTCGAGCTTGACCTTCTCGAAGCCGCTGGTCGGCGGCGGTGCCGCGGCCGGGGCGGCGGGCGCCTCGGCCGACGCGGGCGCTTCGGCGGCGGGTAAACCCCGGGCGGCGGTGGCCGCGGCGGGGGTCGCGGTGGCGGACGAGGCCGCGGCGGGTGCCGCGGTGGCGAACGAGGCCGCGGCGGTGAGCAGCACTGCGGAGAGGACGGTTCGTCGGCGCGGGGTGCGTGACACGGTTCCTCCTCGGGACGGACGGTGCCGCTCCCGCCGACTGGAGGAGCACCGCGATGGTGCAGGAGACATTAGCGACTTTCACTGCGTCGCCCCAGTGTTTCCGCATCCCGAACCGAAAGTTCTTCACGCCGCTACAGAAGTTCCCGCCCTAACCAGGGGCCCGGCGCCAGGGATGTACTTATATTCCTGAATGTCACTTCGGGCGGACATCAGCCCTTCACAGCGCCGCAACATGCCCGTACCGTGTTCTGATATCCGTGGGAGCGCTTCCAGTCAATTCTGTCAATGCAATTGCCCCGGAAGGAGCACACCGTATGCGCGCAAGACCCGCGCTCACCGCGGCCGGCGCCAGCGCCGTCCTGGCGGTGGCGGCCACGGCGACGCTCGGCGTCGGCCTGCTGCGTCCCCCCGCCGCGCAGGCGGCGGACTCGGCCTTCTACGTGGACCCGGCGACCGCCGGCGCGCTCTGGGTCGCCGCCAACCCCTCCGACTCGCGGGCCGCCGTCATCCGCGACCGGATCGCCAGCGTGCCGCAGGCCCGCTGGTTCACCCAGAACAACCCCACCACGGTACGGGGGCAGGTGGACGCCTTCGTCGGCGCCGCCGCGGCGGCGGGCAAGATCCCGATCCTGGTCGTCTACAACATCCCCAACCGGGACTGCGGCGGCGCCAGCGGCGGGGGTGCCCCGAACCACACCGCGTACCGGCAGTGGATCGACCAGGTCGCCGCCGGGCTCGCCGGCCGTCCGGCCAGCATCGTCCTCGAACCGGACGTGCTGGCGCTGATGTCCAACTGCCAGAACGCCTCGCAGCAGGCCGAGACCCGCGCCTCGATGGCGTACGCCGGTCGGCAGCTCAAGGCCGGCTCGGCCCAGGCCAAGGTCTACTTCGACGCGGCGAACTCGGCCTGGCTCAGCCCGTCCGAGATGGCCAGTCGCCTGGTCGGCGCCGACATCGCCAACAGCGCCGACGGCATCTCGGTCAACGTCTCCAACTACCGGACCACCGCCGAGTCGGTGACCTACGCCAAGGCCGTCGTCGCGGCGACCGGTGTCTCCCGACTCAAGATCGTCGTGGACACCAGCCGCAACGGCCGGGGCCCCGCCGGCACCGAGTGGTGCGACCCGGCCGGTCGGGCCATCGGCACCGCCAGCACCACGAACACCGGCGACGCGGCGGTCGACGCGTTCCTCTGGGTGAAGCTGCCCGGCGAGTCCGACGGCTGCATCGCCCCGGCCGGCCAGTTCGTGCCGCAGCGGGCGTACGACCTGGCGATCGCGGCCGGCAACCCGCCCACCACGCCGCCGCGGACCACTCCGCCGGCCACGACTCCCCCGGCCACCACCCCGCCCGCGACGACGCCGCCCGCGACCACCCCGCCGGCCGGCGGCTGCCGGGTCGCCTACAGCGTCAACCAGTGGACCGGCGGCTTCACCGCCGAGGTGCGGCTCACCAACGGCCCGACCGCCGTCAACGGCTGGACCCTCACCTTCACGGTCGGCGCGAACGTGACGCTGGCCAACGGCTGGAACGCGGTCTGGAGCCAGTCCGGCACCCAGCTCACCGCCCGCAACGTCGCCTACAACGCGGCCCTGCCGGCGGGCGGCAGCACCAGCTTCGGCTTCCAGGGCAGCTACACCGGCACGCTGCCCCCGGCCAGCGGCTTCGCCCTCAACGGAGCCGCCTGCACCAGCTGAACCGCCGGACGGGCGTGAGCGGTGCCACGGTACGGCGGGACGGTCGGCGTCCCGCCGTACCATCGGCGGATGAGCAGCGCCCCGCCCCTCGGTACCGAGCTGCGCCGCCCCGTCGGGCAGCTGCTGCGCGCCTGGCGTGAGCGGCGTCGGCTCAGCCAGCTCGACCTCGCCATCGCCGCCGACATCTCCGCCCGCCACCTGAGCTTCGTGGAGACCGGACGGGCCCGGCCGAGCCGGGAGATGGTGCTCCGGCTGGCCGAGCGGCTCGACGTGCCGCTGCGCGAGCGCAACGATCTGCTGCTGGCCGCCGGCTACGCGCCGGTCTACGCCCGGACGGCGCTGAACTCGCCCCGGCTCGCGCCGATCCGGGCCGCCGTACGCCGGGTGCTGGCCGCGCACGAGCCGTTCCCCGCCGTCGCGGTGGACCGGCTCTGGCGGCTGGTCGAGACGAACGCCGGCATCGCCCTGCTGACCGGCGGCGTCGCGCCGCACCTCCTCGCCGCGCCCGCCAACGCGCTGCGGCTGACGCTGCACCCGGAGGGGCTGGCGCCCCGCATCGCCAACCTCGGCGAGTGGCGGGCACACCTGCTCGGGCGGCTGCGCCGCCAGCTCGACCTGACCGAGGACCCGGAACTCGCCGAACTCTACGAGGAGCTGCGGGCGTACCCGTGCGACCAGCCGGAACCCGAGGCGGAGCTGCCGGGCCCGGGCGACGTGGCGGTACCGCTGCGGCTGCGGCACCCGGAGGGCGAGCTGACCTTCGTGAGCACGGTTTCGACCTTCGGCACCGCACTGGACATCACCGTGGCCGAATTGTCCATCGAGTCCTTCTTTCCCGCCGACGACCGTACCGCCGCCTTCCTGCGCGGCTGACCGGTTACCCGGCCTCCTGGCGGTAACCCGCGCGGGCGCGGGCGGGTTACCACGGCAGCGATGCGGGGAAATGGGTCGGTTGACGAAGGAGGCGCACCATGACCACACCCACGACTCCGACCTCCGGCTGGCGCCCGGGCGTGCCGGGGGTGCCGGGCATGCCAGGTGGCGGCAACCTGCCGCCGGGGCCCAGCGGCCGGCCGGCGGTACCGGACGGAAACGCGGCCTCGCAGCTGAGCCGGCCCACCGTCACCGTCGGGACGTACCAGGACTACCCGTCCGCCCAGCGGGCCGTGGACTTCCTCGCCGACAACCGTTTCCCGGTGGAGCACACCGCCATCATCGGCACCAACCTCACCCTGGTGGAGACCGTGCTGGGCCGGATGACCACCGGCCGGGCGGCCCTGGCCGGCGCGGCCAGCGGCGCCTGGTTCGGCCTCTTCATCGGCCTGCTCTTCGGCATCTTCACCACCGGGAACTGGCTCGCCGTCATCATCGTCGCCCTGGTCGTCGGCGCGGTCTGGGGCGCCATCTTCGGCGCGATCGCGCACGCCATGACGGGCGGGCAGCGCGACTTCACCTCCGCCAGTTCGCTGCGCGCCAGCCAGTACGCCGTCATCGTGGACGCCGACTTCGCCGAGCAGGCCCGGCAGCTGCTGACCCGGCTGAATTGGCAGCCGGCGGGCGGTGACCGGGGCCCGCAGCCGGGCCAGCCCGGCGGCCCGGGCCAGCCCGGCGGCCCGGGTCAGCCCGGCGGCCCGGCTGGCCAGGGTCCGCAGCCCGGTCAGCCGTACCAGCCCGGCGCCGCGGCTCCGCAGCCGGGACCGTCGGAGCAGCCGACCCAGGTCCAGCCGCCGGTTCAGCAGCCCGGCCAGCCGGGCTAGTTTCCGGTACCGCCCGGCATCCCGGCGCCGCCAGCAGGGCGCCGGGGTGCCGGCGTGCCCGCCCACCGCGCTCCCGCCGGAGCCGGGCACGCGTCCGACGCCCCTGGCGGAGCCGTGTCGCGCGGGTCCGCCCCCCGCTCCCGGTGGAACCCCGCCGACCCGGCCATTCGCCGCGATTCCGTGTAGTCACCGGAACGGGGGGTAGTCGGCACTGGCCGTTCGGCCAGCCGCGCGACGCGGCGCACCTGCCGGAAAGGAGCCGGTGATGAACCAGATGCCATACTCGGCACAACCGCCGCCGCGCACGGCCCAGAGCCACGACGGCGAGTTCGAGTTCTGGCGCAACCACGCGCAGATCTCGCTGCAACCGGTGGCCGCCCCGTCGATCCTGGGGCTGTTCGGCTTCGCCGCCGCGACGTTCGTCGTCGCCACCAACCTCGCCGGCTGGTACGGCGACGCGACGACGCCGAACTTCCTCTTCCCGTTCGCAGCCTTCACGGGCGGGCTGGCCCAGTTCCTCGCCGGCATGTGGGCCTACCGGGCCCGGGACGGTCTCGCCACCGCCATGCACGGCATATGGGGCGCCTTCTGGCTCTCCTACGGCGTGCTCTTCCTGCTGGTGGCGACGGGCGTCCTGACCCCGGTGCAGCCCTTCGTGGCGCTCGGGTTCTGGTTCGTCGCGCTGGCGGCCATCACGTGGTCCGGCGCACTAGCGGCGCTGGGGGAGAATCTCGGCGTCTCCGCGGTACTGGCCACGCTCGCCGCGGGCGCCACCTGCCAAGCCATCGGCCGCATCGCCGACATCTCCTGGATCGCCACGCTCGGGGCCTGGTTCTTCATCGTCTCGTCCCTGATCGCCTGGTACGTGGCGACCGCGATGATGCTGGAGGGCTCGTTCCGCCGGGTCATCCTGCCGATGGGGAAGATCCGGGGCGCGAACGTCCCGGGCCGCGAGCCGCGCCAGGTCATCCAGTTCACCGCCGGCGAGCCCGGCGTCAAGGTCGGCCAGTAGCCCGGCTCCGCGGCCGCTGCGATCCGGCTCTCCGGGCGGCCGCGGACCGGCCCCGCCAATCAGCACGTACGGATCACCCGGAGGGCTCGACCGCCGTCGAGCCTTCGGGTGCGCGGTCGGGTCTCTGGCGACCGGTTCGGTAGCGGCCCGGGGTCGTGCCGATGATGTTGGTGAACGCCGCGATGAAGCCGCTCGGGTTGGCCCAGCCGCAGGCGTAGGCGGTCTGGGTGGTGTCGTGGCCCTCGGCGAGAAGCGTGAGCGCGTGGTAGACGCGTAGCTGCGTGCGCCACTCGTAGAAGGTCATGCCCAGTTCGTTGCGGAGCAGCCGGCTGAGGGTACGGGTGCTGGCTCCGATCGTCCTGCCGAACTCGGCCAGCGAGGCGTTGTCCGCCGGCTGTTCGTGGAGCATCCGGGCGATGGCCCGCAGCCGGTCGTCCCGTGGCTCCGGCAGATGCAGTGGCTCTTCGGGTGCCTCACGGAGTTCGTCGACGAGGACGCGGAGGAGGCGGGAGCGCGCGGAACGGTCGTAGCCGGGCGCGGCGTCGTCGTGGTTGCGGGGGCCGGTCAGGGCGAGCAGGACCTCGCGGGCGAGGCCGGACGCCAGGAACACGGCGGGACGCTCCGGCATGAGCCGGGCCAGGGACGGCGCGAGAAAGACGATCCGCATGTCGGTGTCGCCGTGGGCGCGGTGGTGGTGCGTGAACCCGGCCGGGGTCCAGGCGACCCGGTTGGCGGGGACGACCGACGTACCGCGCTCGGTGTGCACCGCCAGGACGCCGCTGGCCGCGTACACCAGGTGGCCCCGCGGGTGAGACTGCGCCGCGCTCGCCCCGCCGGAGGGCCAGAGGTGGCGCCCGCCGGACGGCCAGATGTGCGACGTCACTCCGGCGGTCCGGCGAGGTTGGCGGCGAACAGGCATCTCTTGGCATTCTATCGGTAGTAAGCCATCCCCTGCCCCGGTGAGACTTCCTCCATCCGGTGGTGCTCGGTCGCACCCGGTGCTCGACCGAACCGCCACCCATCGGGGCAGCGTGCCTCGATGTCGCGGCTTGGGAGGAGAAACACATGGCGACGTTCGTCCTCGTGCCCGGCGGTTGGCACGGCTCCTGGTCGTTCGAGGCGGTGGTTCCGCTGCTGGAGCGCGCGGGTCATGCCGTGCACGCCCTGACCCTGACCGGTCTGCGCCCGGACGACGACAGCGCGTCGGTCGCGTCCGCCAACCTCGACACACACGCCGACGACGTATTGCGGCTCCTCGATCGCGCCCAGCTCACCGACGCGACGCTGGTGGGCCACAGCTACGGCGGAATGGTGATCACCGCCGCGGCCGACCGCGCCGGCGGCCGGGTCTCGCGACTGGTGCATCTCGACGCGTACGTGCCGCGCGACGGCGAGTCGTGCTGGTCCTCGACGACCGAGCGGTACCGGCAGGTGTTCGCCGCCGGCGCCGCGGCCACCGGCTACGCCGTCCGCCCGCCGGACGGCGGAGACCCCCGCCGCCGTCCGCATCCCCTCGCCTCGTTCCTGCAGACGATCCGGCTCAGGGGCGCTCTCGCCCAGGTTCCCCGCCGCGAGTTCGTCTACTGCTCCGGGTGGGAGGACCGCACGCCGTTCGCCGGGCTCCGGGCCCGACTCGAAGCCGACCCCGACTGGCGGGTGCACGACCTCCCGACCGGCCACAACGCGATGCGCGAAGCTCCGGAGACCGTCGCCGCGCTGCTGCTCGACGAGCGCCGCGCGGAGGCGTCGGGGCAGTTGGCGTAGTCCGGCCCGCCGCAGCCTGTCAGCGGATGCCATGCCCTAAGCGTTCAGTCCGGACCCGCCTCCGACGACGATGTTCTCGCCGGTCAGGTAGGCCGCCGCGGGCGAGGCGAGGAAGGCGACCACCTCGGCGATCTCGTCGCTGGTGCCGAACCGGCCGTACGGGATGCGCGCGGCCATGGCGGTGCTCGCCGCGTCGACAGACATGCCGAGCTTGGACCAGATCGGCGTCGCGATCGCGCCCGGACTCACCGCGTTGACCCGAATCCGTCGTGGAGCCAGTTCGAGGGCCAGCGACGGTACGAGGGCCAGCAGGGCGCCTCTACTGGCAGCGGCGGCCGACCCCACCGGCATGCCGCGGGTGACGCCGATGCCGACGGTGAAGATGATGCTCGCCCCCTCGGTCAGCAGCGGAAGCGCCTTCTGCAGCGTGAAAAACTGTCCCTTGAAGTTCACGGCCAGCAGGTCGTCGACGGTCGCCTCGTCGTACGCGCCGATCGGCATGCCACGGACGATCCCCGCGTTGAGGAACAGCACATCCAGGGCCTCGAACCGGTCACGGACCTCGGCGATCACCCGGTCCGTGTCCGACAGCGAGCGGGCGTCGGCTCGCAGGACGACCACGTCGTCCGGCAACTGCGCCCGAGCCGCGCCGACCGACTCGGGCGTGGAGCCCGTGACGGCCACCCGATATCCGTCGCGGTGGAGTAGGGCGGCGGTGGCCTGGCCGATCCCGCTGGTGCCGCCCGTGATGAGCGCGGTACGTGAAGTCATGCGGCAACGCTAGGGAGCGCGGGGAGCGCGCGTCCAAGACCTGTTCTGCCTCCCGCGATACCGATCAGGCATCATTGGCCGATGGACGTCGACCTTCGCCTGATCCGATATTTCACGGTGGTGGCGGAGCACGGCAACTTCCACCGCGCGGCAGCTGCCCTGCGTACGGCCCAGCCGTCGCTGAGCCGCCAGATCCGCCGGCTGGAGAACGTTCTCGGAGTGCGGCTGTTCGAGCGGTCGCGCCAGGGCAGTCACCTCACCGCCGCGGGCGCGGCATTCCTGCCCGAGGCGTTGTCGCTGCTGCGGGCCGCCGAGCGGGCCGCGGAGCGGGCCCGATCCGCCGGTAGCTCCGACCCGCTGCTGATCGGCTACACCGGCAACCTCATCGTGACCCCCGTGGTCCGCGAACTGCGCCGCCGTGGTCGTACCGTGCGAACGACGTACCTTTCCCAACCGGGCGTAGCCACGGCCCTGGCCGACCACCGGATCGACGTGGCCGTCGCCCGGCTGCCGTTGTCCACCGACCGGCTCCGCGTCACCGTCCTGTACGAGCAGCCCAGGGTGCTCGTCATGCCGGTGTCGCACCGACTGGCCGGCAAGGAGTCGGTCGCCCTGGACGACTTCGCCGACGAGCCCCTGGTCCGGTACCCCGATCCCACCCTCGATGCGTTCTGGCGCGTCGACCCCCGCCCTGATGGCTCGCCCGCCCCGGACGGCCCCACGGCCGCAACCGTCGAGGACAAGCTCGAACTCGTCGCCGCCGGAGACGCGTTGACCATGGCGCCGCTGGCAGACGAGTACACGTCTTTGCGACGCGACCTGACATACGTCCCGGTACGCGACGTCGAACCGTGCCGCGTCGTCGTCGCCACCAGGGCGAACGAGAAGAGCCCGTTGGTCGAGCAGTTCGTCGCGGTCGCGGCCGCGCTCCTTGGCCGGGTGTGACGGCGACGAAGCCACATCGGCGGACGTTCCTGCGTCCCGCATCAGCGCCCTCGTCGCCGCCATCCCGATGCCGGCGCCGGCCTCGATCACCTGGAAGCTTGCCGTACTAGTCTTCGCCGCATGGCCTTGCGACCGGACGAGTTCTACGACCACGCAGTCGCCGCCGCGGACGGCGAGCGGCGGCTTCCGTTGGCACGCATGACGGAATGGGGGATCAGCCCGTTCGAGCTGGACGGACTGCGCGTAGCACCGTTGCGTCCGCCGGTGCTCCCCGAGCCCATGCGGCACGGCGAGGATCCGTCGGACTGCAACGCGTGCCGCGACCGGGACGAAGGGATCTGGTTCAACGACCGCTGGCGGCTGGTCCGGATTCCGCGAGTAGGTGTCCCGCTAGTACTCATGCTGTATCCGCGCGATCACTACGACATGGCGGATCTACCTGACGAACTGGCCGCCGAACTGGGCCTGTTGAGCACTCGTATCGTCCGCCACGTGCAGGCGCTGCCGCACATCTCGCGGGCCCACGTCTACCGCATCGGGGATGGCGGTGCCCACCTGCACGTCTGGTTCTTCGCTCGACCCGAAGGACAGGCCCAGCTGTACGGATCGTGGCTGGTCGTCTGGGACGACCTGCTACCGGAGTACCCGGCCGAGGTCGCCGCAGCTGACGCGGAAATCGTGGCAGACGCGCTGGTCTCGTCCCACGGAGGCCACCGGTCGCCTACCAGCGAACCGGCCGTCTGAGGGGCCACGATCCACGATCCGGATGCCAACGTCAGGTATCCGGATCTGCCGATGAGCGGATGTCGGCTGATGTTGACATGATCGAAGATGTGGTTCATGAGCCATCAGCACGACACCTTCCATAATCTGCCGTCGGCAACGCCGGCTGCGGTACGAAGGGCTCTCGATCACGCCGACATCAGCGCTGCTCTCGACGCCATGGTGGGGGTGCGCGTTGCACGGCGACGGCAAATGGAGTCAGGCGCAGGATCTTTACCTGGCGCTGCTCAACCACGATGATCGCCAAGTGCAGGCACTGCCGCCGCCTATCTGGGGCACCTGGCAAGGGTTTACGGTCAACTCGACGAAGACCGGGTAGTCGCCCGCTCCGCAAGGTGCGTATCCGGCCTCCCGTCAGGGGCAGTGCCGGCAACGCGCTGGACGATATCGAGGTCTTTCGCATCCGCGGCTCGAACGCTGGCGTGGACGCCTGTGGCGGCTTGCCGGCCCGTGGACTTGGTATTAGCACTGTCTGATCGAGGCTTCAGGAGGCGCGTTCCTAACGCGGGCCGATGCCGTGACGCATTCTCTCTCCTCGCGCGTTGACGGTGGCGTCGTCGTCTCGGCCGGTATGCCAGCGTGGCCGCCGCCGCCTAACGTCCGGATCTGCCCCAGAAATGCGCGATTCTCAACCGCAGCCGCTTACGCCGGGGCATCCAGGCGCGCTGTGGGTAGGAGCCGATGTGGGCCTTGGCCGTGACAAAGGCGGCCATTTTGGCGGCTATGCGGCGGCTGTAGTTGGTGTCTGGTCTATTCGCGTTCCCCATCGATCTCGCCTCTGGTCCACGAGGCGGATTTGGCACCGCCACGATCCTTGGCTCCGGTCGAGGTCCCGCGGCCTCAGGTGCCCGCGGCGCGGAACTCGGTAGGGGTCCGTTGGGTTCGCTGGCGGAAGAACTTCGCAAACGCCGTCGCATCGGGAAACCCCAGCTGTGCGCCGATCGAGGTCGCCGGCAGCGTGGTGTGCACCAGCAGCCGCTTGGCCTCCAGCAGCACTCGGTCGTCGATGAAACGTTTGGCGCCGCACCCGACGGCGGCCTGGGTCGCCCTGGTCAGAGTCCGCACGCTGTAGCCCAGCCGGGCCGCATAGTCTTCGACATGGTGGCTGCGGGTGAACTCCTGCTCGACGGCGGCCTGGAAACGCAGGAACGCGGTCGCGCCGGCACCCGGCCGCGTAAGCGGCTGACGCGGGTCGGCCAAGCGAAGCACGAGCGCCGCCACCAGATGCCGCAGCACCTGCTGACGCAGCGGCGTCGACTGCTCCAGCCACCGCTGATACTCGGCCTCCAGCACGGGCAGCATCAGCGCCAAGTTGTGCCGATCCCCGGGCTCGGGCTCCGCAGCCGGCGCCCAGGCGGCCCTGTCCGCGCTGGCTGCCTCCGCGGTCGCGCGATCGAGGAAACCGGCCACGAACAAGACCATCCGCCCCTCGGCTTGTCCCAGGTCGGAGGCGTACCGATGGACCTGGCCCGGCCGCGCCCACAACCAGTCACCGGGTCCCAACTCGTGGTCGGTGAAATCCAGCGAGCACCGCAACGTGCCCGAGCGTACTGCGATCAGCAGATGAAACTCGGGCCGCTTGGGCGAGTACGGATCGACGCCATGCCCGGCAGCCCGCGCGAGCAGCCGCGCGAAGTCGATCACCTCGATGCCCGGCGGCACCCCGACGTCCGCGCGATAGGGCAGCGTCCGTACCGCGCCGAGTCCGTTTCTGACCAACGTCTGTCCTTGAAAGGCAACCAGCAACAGGGAATTCGACCCTACGTTCGACACTGCCTGACCGAAAGGACCGAGGAGCGCAAAAGTGGGGTTGGTCGTCAGAATCACGAGCGCCATCGGTGCTGTCCTGGGAGTGCTCCACCAGCTGAACCCGGCAACATCGGCCGACCGGCCAAACTTCGGGCACCACTCGGCCCGGGACCACCCGCGGACGCTGTCGACCAGCACCGGGGCACCGCAGCTGCACCGGATTCCGGCCTCACCAGAGAGACGCCTTGCGACATGACTGAATCCCGCTCCATCGCATCCACCGACTCGCTCGTCCTCGGCGGCGGCGGACCGGTCGGCGTCGCCTGGACCGCCGCGCTGCTGAACGCACTGATCACCGACGGAATCCCGCTGACTCAGACCCGTCTGGTTCTGGGCACCTCCGCCGGGTCGGTCGCCGGAGCCTGGCTGCTCATGAAACCGGACGGCCTGCAGCAACTGCCCCACCGGATGCTCGCGCGCGCCCGCCACCACGCCAGTAACACCGCCGCAGGCTACGGCGACAAGGACCTCCTGCGTCGCGTCGCAGCTGCCTCCGGCCATGACCTCGGCACCATACGCAACATCGGTCAGGCCGCGATCGCCGCCATCGCACCGATCTCCACCGAACAAGCCGACGCCATGTGGCAGACGACCCTGCCCGACGGGCCGTGGCCCCGGCAACTGCGGGTGACCTCGGTCAACACCGCCACCGGCACCGCCACCGTGTGGACGCCGGCCGACGGTATCTCCCTGGCCACCGCCGTCGCCTGCTCCACCGCCGCGCCCGGCATCGCACCGCCGGTCGCCGTCGGCGACACGATCTGGATGGACGGCGGCGTACGCTCCGTAACCAACGCCGACCTGGTCAGCCAACTCGGCGCCACCGCCCCTGGCCGGGTCCTGGTCGTCGCCCCGCTGCCCAGTGACAACCTCACCCGCGAACGCGACACCCTCGTCAAACAGGGCTACCGCGTCGAAATCATCACCGCCGAACCCTTCTACCAGACCCCGGCCGACATGTTGAACCCCCAATACATCGACATCGCCGCGGCCGCCGGCGCGAAACAAGCCCGCGGCGCCCTCGAACACCTATCCACCTGGTGGAACGCCTGAACAGCATCCTCGAAGGTGATCAAGGTAGGCATGGCTGCCGCCATCCTGCTCGAGACCACCGTGATCCGGCCGCTGCTGTACCGGCCGTCATGCACATCATGGCCGGCCCAACAGGTGGCTTCCGCTCTGCCTGGAGCGCGTCCTGCCCGAACTGCACATCGAGGGCCACCCACAGGCTACCTCCCGACCACCGCCGCACCGGCCCCCGAGCCAGGCCTCCCCTGGCGCGCCTGAACCCCGCCCTGGTTCCACCTGCACCCGCGTCGCGGGCACCGCGACATAGGTGCGCCGTAGCGCAAACTACCGACCACCAACGCAATGATTCGGTTCACCCGCTCCCGTTGTCCGGCGAACTGTTGGCGTGAGCGATCCCGCCCAACACACCGACACCACGCAGCGACGCCGGGATCATCGGCGCTTTCGGTATTCATCCCTAGTAATGGCTACCAACGGCCGTATGGCGATGTGCCCGCTCGCTGCCACGCAACAGCCAACCTGGTCGAAAAACAGACCTCGGTGCCGACCCTGCCCGCATCTGCGGAACTCCAGCTACGCAGAGTTACCAATCAGCCTATCGATCAATTTGGAGAAACATAGCTATGTCCGCATCAATCCCCGTCCTCTTCATCCATGGCCTGTGGATTCACTCCAGCTCCTGGCAGAACTGGATGGACCTGTACGAGAAGGCCGGCTACCGCGCCCTCGCCCCCGGTTGGCCCGGCGACTCCGACACCGTGGCCGCCACTCGCCGGAATGCCGACGCGGTCGGCAACCGCGGAATCGATGACATCACGGCGAGCTACGTACGCGTGGTCGAGCAGCTCGGCGTCGCACCGATCGTCGTCGGCCACTCCTTCGGAGGACTCATCGCGCAGAAGCTTCTGGCGGACGGGCACGCCTCAGCCGCGGTCGCCATCGATCCGGGACAGATCAAGGGGGTCAAGCCACTCCCATTCGCGCAGATCCGATCCGGTCTGCCGGTGCTCTCGCGGCCAGGCAACAAGCACAAGGCCGTCTCGCTCACCCGGAAGCAGTTCCGGTACGGCTTCGGCAACGCCATCTCACAAGGCGAATCGGACGAGCTCTACGAGCTGTGGACCATCCCCGGCCCAGGCAAGCCGCTGTTCGAGGCCAGCGCCGCGAACTTCAGCAAGAACTCCCCGGCCGCGGTCGACACCGGGAACAGCAACCGCGGACCGCTGCTGATCATCGGCGGAGGCAAGGACCACATCGTCCCGGAAGTCGTCGCCAAGGCCGCGTACCGCCTTTATGCCGGCTCCAACGCCGTCACGGACTACCAGTCGTTCCCGGACCGAGGTCACTCCCTGGTCTTCGACCAAAGGTGGCGCGAAGTCGCCGACCACACGCTCGACTGGCTCCGGCGCCAGGGCCGCTGACCACTCACCTCTGCGTGCTGCCGCACCAATGCGGCACGTTCCAGTCAGATGAAAGGAAGATCATGGAGTCACTCCGGAAACCGCGCCGGCGAGGCGTACGCGCGGTGCTCCTCGGTGCGGCCCTGCTAGCCACGGCCGCGCTCGTCCCCGCCACGGCCGCGTCCGCGGTTACGACCATCGTCGGCAACTCGGCGGTCAAACCGACGATCGTGCTGGTCCACGGAGCATGGGCGGACGGCTCAAGCTGGGCCCGTGTCGTCAGCCGCCTCCAACACGACGGGTACACGGTCGACGTCCCACCCAACCCGTTGCGTGGATCCGCGAGCGACTCCAGCTATCTCGCGAGTTACCTGAGCACGATCTCCGGGCCGATCGTGCTTGTCGGACACTCCTACGGCGGATTCGTCATCACCAACGCGGCGACCGGCAACGCCAACGTCAAAGCGCTCGTCTACGTCGATGCGTTCATCCCCGCGCAGGGTGACACCCTCAACGCGCTGACCGGGCAGTTCCCGGGCAGTCAGATCACCCCGGATGCACTCAACTTCGTGCCGTCAGCCGGCGGCGTCGTCGACGCCTACGTCAATCCGGAGCAGTTCCGCAGCATCCTGGCCAACGATCTGTCACCAGCCCAGGCCGCGCAACTCGCCGCCACGCAGCGTCCCCTCGCGGCGTCCGCCCTCACCGAAACGTCCGGCAAGCCCGCATGGAGCAGCATCCGCTCCTGGGACGTTGTCGGAACCGTCGACCACGCCATACCCCCGGCCGCGCAAGAGTTCATGGCCGAAAGGGCCGGAGCGACCGTCACCAAAATCGACGCCTCACACCTTTCGATGATCTCCCACCCCGACAAGATTCGGGACGTGATCGAGGACGCGGCCCACCACACCGCCTGACGACCCGGATGAACATGTGGCCTCGTGGGACCCGACCTTCCGCGAGGCCACTCCCGACCGTGCTGGAAGCCGCCACAGACGTGCCAGCACCCGCCTCTCTTCTCGGACAGCCACAGGACCAGCAAATTCAGCTGTCGATCGGCTCTCGGTTCTGGCGTGCCACGGAAATTTGCCGCTCCAGTGCACTGATCTGCCGCGATCCGCCCACCACGCGACGATACGCAAGCTGACCGAGATGCCACACGCACATGTCAAGTAGCGGATGCCAAAATGTCATCGGGCGGCCCTGCTGGTTGCCGCCGCGTGCGGCGATGGATGGGTCGCGGCCGCGCCGAACGACGGCGGCGACCCGAGGAGCCGGGGCACGGGGCACGGCGCCGGAGGGGCCGAGCTGATGACATCGGCGTTCATCACCCGGACGAGGAACTGAGCACCGGCAAGCAAGCCGGATAGAGATCGGGGAGCCGTCCGGACGGACGGCTCCCCTCCTGTTCGGTCCTGGGCCAAGTGCGCGGGTGGCCGACCCCTTGACCGGCAGGTCAGGCCAGCGAGCCGGCCTTGACCCCGCCGACGAAGCTCTTCCACGCGCTGGGGGTGAAGGTGAGCGTCCCGCCCGCGCGATCCTTGGTGTCGCGGACCGCGACCACGTCAGCAAGGTTGTCCGCGACCTCGACGCACTGCCCCTGACTGTTGCTTCGGCTGCTTTTGCGCCACACGGCGCCGGTCAGGTCACTCATCGCCGATCTCCCTTATAGCCGCCGCGATCCTGCTGGCCGACTCTTCAACACTCCACGCCGCTTCGCGGAGCGCCTCCCAGACGGCATCGTACGCCGTCACTTCATCTGGTTTTTCGAGGTACAGAGCCCCGGTCAGAAGCTCGACGTAGACGGTCGTCGGCTCGGGCGGACGCATGCCGACCGAGGGGAAATCAAGCAGGGTAAAGCCGCTGCCGGTGTCGGTCCCACGGTGTGGGCCGATGCTCAGTGGCAGAACCCTGACGGAGATGTTGTACGCCCGGCGGGTATCGATCAAGTGGTTAAGCTGCTCCCGCCAGGCATCAGCGTCGCCGATTGGGCGCAGGAGAACCGACTCATCAAGCATGACCTCCAGCATCGGCGGTGCGGGCTTCGTCCGCGTGAGAATGTCTTGCCGCTGCATCCGTAGCGCCACCGCGTCACGGACCGCCCGCTCCGTTAGCCCTGGCCGGTTCTGGATGATGGCGCGGGCGTAGTCAGCAGTCTGAAGAAGCCCGGGGATCAGGGTGGTGTCGTAGGTCCGGATTGCCGACGCCGCGGACTCCATGCCCACGTACAGCTCGAACCAGCTCGGGATGACCTCCCCGTAGGAGTGCCACCAGCCTTTGGCCTTGGTCTCCTTGGCCAGGCCCACCATCGCTTCGCGTTTGTCGTCTGCGACGCCGTAGATCCGGCACATCTGATCTACATCGAGGCTGCGGACCGAGGTTGCCCCCTGTTCGATTCGGTACATCTTGTGGCGAGACCACTCGAACTGCTCGGCCGCGTGGTCGACGCCCCACCCTGCCTGCTCTCGCGCCTCCCGCAGCATCCGGCCGAGCTGGCGCCGGGGCACCGACGACCCGACTTCACGCATGCTGACCTCCATGCCTCACGTACAGCCACGACACAGTGCACTCTGCGACACCTTTCCAGCATCGATGAGACAGCGTCAATATTCTTCCGCGTTTCGCGTCCTGCGATGTTGCAAGTGACCCTCCGAACAGGAAGCGTGACAGCCAGGCACGGCGTCGGGCCTGGCTCGCCGGCAGGAGAGATCGAGGTGCCAACGCTGTCTCTCCGGTCCCCCGTGGTCGTGGGATCAGCCGGCCGTCGGAGGCCCGGCGTCGTGCCCCTCAGATCCAGGAGGTGACATGAAGATCAGTTCGCTGTCGTTCTTCCTACGGCACGGCGGAGAGGTAGAGGTGCGAGCCGGTCACGCGCCGGCGCGGACAGGCAGCCCGTCCGCCGGGGAACCGATCGCGGGAGGGCCGGTCGGGAAGGTCACGGTCGTCTTCCTCGCGCCGAAGACTCCGGTCGGCGCCGGGCATCACGGCCGACGCGGCGGGCGGGCGGCCGGTCCGAGGGCCAGGCCGAATCACGCCCCCTGCTTCGACCGGGGCCGGCGCTGATGGCGGACGACGAGCCGGCGCACGAGAGCGACCCACGGCGCGCCAACCAGGAAGCGCCAACGCCGGTCCGCGACCGGCAGGCGAGGTGCGAGTGCGCCTACCGAGGCTGCCCCCACGAGCGACCCGCCCCGCAACAACCCGCCTGGAAAGAGGAGGCGGTGTGATGCCCGGAGGAACCGACGAGCCGGTTGACAGCGCGGCGCTGCTCGCCGACGCCGGGCGCGTGGTCAACGATCACCAGGACGGCGGCAGGTGCCCGGATTGCACCCGCGTTGGCTGCAGGCGCCTCAACGCGGCGCGGTTCACGGTGGCGGACCACCACGAGCGGCGGAAGTCGACCGTCGGATCGAGCAGCGAATTCCAGGACAGGTACGTACCCGGAGGCCGGGAGATCCCCGCGAAGCAGGCCACCGCCGCGTATCGAGAGTGGCAGGCAAAGCAGTAAGAAGCTTGGCCTTCAAAAATCGGTGCTCACGCCCATTCAATCTGGGCTGATCACATAAATAGCCCGGCCGGCTATTCCCAGAAACCGTTCAATGAGAAAGAGAGGTGGACTGTGTCCAAGCTGATGGAGGCGCCCGTGGGTGAGTTCGTCAAGACGGCGAGGTCGAACGACCAGGGCATGTGTGTCCAGGTGGCGCGGACAGCCGACGGCGGGGTCACGCTCCGGGACTCCAAGAACCCGACCGGTCCGGTGCTGACGTTCACCGGCCCCGAGTGGGATGCCCACGTCAACGGCGTCAAGGACGGCGAATTCGACCTGAACTGAGGCCGATTGAGACCCCCACCCGAAGCTCCCACGGGTGGGGGTCTCTCTCTCGTACGGCTTCGGCTCACTCAGTCGTGCGGGTAGGTCAACTCGCCGGCCCGGATCTCGCCCGGCACCCGGTTCTCGGGCGGCGCCAGCGGGCAGGCCCACCGGTCGTCGTACGCGCAGCTCGGGTTGTAGGCGTAGTTGAAGTCGAGCCGGACCCGGTCGCCCGGCAGCAGCGTCAGCCCCCGCCCGAAGGTCCCCTTGACGGTATCGGTCAGGTACCGGCCGCCGCCGTAGGTCTCCCGGCCCGCCGTACCGTCGCGGAAGGGCAGGAAGAGACCACCGCCGTACGCCTCGATCCACCACAGGGTCAGCGGGCCCCAACCGGTCCGGGCCACGCCGACCCGGCGGTAGCGCACCACCCCGTCCGGACCGCCGGTGTCGATCGACTCGGTACCGTCGGCCGGTTCCAGCTCGACCTCGACGACGGCGGCCGGATCCGGCGGAAAGTAGGGCAACCCGGCGAAGTCGGCCCGCCGCTCCGGCGGGATCGGCGACTGCGGGTGTTCGGCGAAGAGTCGGTCGCGGGCGGCCCGGAAGCCGGCGAGGTCGACGTCGGAGAGGTAGAGGGCGGCCACGCGCTGCCGCCAGTCCGCCAGGTCGAGGTCCTCCATGCCACCGACGCTAGCCAACCCCGGACCGGCCCGCCGGTCTTGGTGATCTTCCCGACCCCACCCATCCCGTCGATCATGGAGTTATGGTCGGCGTCTTGCCGGATTTAGCCTGACTTATCCTCGCCACAACTCCATGATCGACGGGGCGACGGGGCGACGGGGCGACGGGGCGACGGGGCGGCGGGGCGGCGGGGCGCGGGCCGGGGTCACTCGTCCGTGGCGAGTCGGGCGTGCAGGTGTTCGTCGTACCGCCGGCCGTCGCCGTACCGGTACGACTCGCGCAGCGTCCCCTCCAGCGCGTACCCGGACCGCTCGGCCACCCGGCAGGAGGCGAGGTTCGGTACGGCGTGACAGAGTTCGATCCGGTGCAGCCCGAGCCGCTGGAACGCCCAGCCGGTGACCGTCGAGACCGCCCGCGACGCCACCCCGCGGCCCCGGGCGTGGAGCACCGTCCAGTAGCCGATCGACGCGGCACCGTCGTGGATGCGGTGCAGCGAGACCGAGCCGAGCAGCGCCCCGCTGGCCGGGTCGGTCACCGCGAACGAGGCGTGGTCGCCGCCCGACCAGTCGCCCCGCCGCTCGACCCACGCGCGCGCCCCGGCCAGGTCGCCGGTTCCCGGGGCGGGATTCCACTGGGCCGTGAGCGGCTCGCGCAGCGCCCGTAACACGTCCCGCGCGTCGGCGTACCGCCACGGCCGCAGGTGCAGGCCGGGTACGGAGATTTCGACGGGCTCCACGCTGGTGGAGTCTGGCACCCCATGGCACCCGCCGTGGCCGTTTCCGCTGGCACCCGCGGTTCGCCGGCACGCGATGGTGCGCGGGTCCCGCCGGCACGCCACCTTGACCGCGCATGCCACGGCCGGTGGTGACGTAGGCCACCACCGGCCGGGACGGAGCCCTGGACGCGGCTCCTGGAGGGGCGCGCTACGCGGAGACCGCGAAGATCCCGACCACACCCAACACCACCATGACGAGTACGGCGACGAGCGCGCCGCGTTCGCTCTCGACCGCGTGGACCACGGTGCTCGGCTGCATTTCCGTGCTCTCGGGGGGCATCCCCTGACCTCCTCGGCATCGCATTACCCGGCAGCGGCGGCGGGGCGGCACGGACGCAAGGCGCCCGTGGACCGGCGTGTGGCGCGTCGGTCGGACCGATCACGCCGGCTCGTGTCGGCGGACGGATGCCGGCGTGCCCCACCGTGAGGACGTCGCCGTCCTCGCGGGCCGCGCATGGTGACGCAGAAAGCTCGCCCGCGCACCGGTTTCCGCAACCCGGTCTAGGATTTGCCGGTCTGGCGGGATGGAAACCCGGCTGCCCGCATTTATTCGGTGTAGCCTCGCGCCGCCTCGGCGGCCCGGACTCCCGCCAGCCACAGCGGCCCCACCGGTCCCCGCGTCCGCACCGGCCCGCGTGATCCACACAGTTGCCGAGAAAGAGGCCCTTCGCGGACGCGCCGAGGCCACTCTTTCCCTGTATTTGCGCGGTAACCGCCGCGGAAACCCCGCCGCGGAAACCCCTGCGCGGAAATCCCGACGCGGGGGCGCTAGGGCGAGCGGCGCCAGTGATGCGGTACGTGGATCGGCCGGTCGGGTTCGCCGGCCGACGGCAGGTCGGCGAACCACTCGTCGATCCGGGGCTCGCCCTCGCGGATCCAACGGTCGCGCAGCGCGACGGCGGCGTCGGCGTACCGCTCGGCCTCGGCGCCGGCGCCGTGCACCGCGCCGTCGGCGAGCAGCCCCGCCCCGCCGGCGCCGGCCGGGTCGAGCAGCAGGCAGCCGCCCGCACCCCGCACGCCGGCGACCGCGCCGAAGGTCACCCGCCGGTCCCAGACGCCGGCCGCGAACCAGAGGTCGTAGTAGCGGTACGCCTCCAGCGGCGGCTCCCAGCACCCAGGCCGGCTCACCGTCGGCTCCGCCAGCACCCGGTCGGCCACCGGCTCGGGATGCGCCCACGGGTAACGGGCCGAGAGCGGGCCGGCGGCCCGCATGAAACCGGCCGGCAGGACGCCCCGGCCGGTGACCGTACCGTCGGCCCGCCGGCGTACCCGCAGCACCGGGTGGGTGCCGGCGTGCCCGACCGGGGCGAGGACGAACCCGTCCGGCGCGAGCTGCGCCAGCCAGTACGGGGAGACGCCGGCCACCCCGACCGTCGCCACCACCCGGTCGTACGACGCACCGTCCGGGTCCCCGAGGTAGCCGTCGCCGAGCCGGACCCGGACGGCGTCGCCGGTACCGGCCCGGGCCAGCGCGGCGGCGGCCCGCTCGACCACGTCCGGCTGCACGTCCACGCTGGTGACCCGCGCCCCGAGCACGGCCATCAGCGCGGCGTTGTAGCCGGTGCCCGCGCCGATCTCCAGCACCCGCATGCCGGGCTCCAGCTCCAGCGACTCGATCATCGCCGCCATCAGCGAGGGCTGGCTCGACGAGCTGACCGCGGCCCCGTCGACGACCTTGGTGACGAGCACGTCGTTGCGGTAGACCGCCGCCGGGAAGTCCGGATGTTCCGGGGTGACGAGCACCCCGTCGCGGCCGTAGAAGCCGTCGGCGACGAAGAGTTCGCGGGGCACCCGGCCGAACGCGGCCGCCACGTCGTCGCGGCGCAGGGCGCCCTCGCGGCGCAGCGCCTCCACGTACTCGCGGCGCAGCTCGCTCATGGCTCCACCGTATGCCGGTGGCCGGCGGCGGGTCCGCCCGCCGAGACCGGTGAGGCGCCAGCGGATCGGGCCGCGCCCGCCGGTGGCGCCGGTCAAGGCAGGACCGACTCGCCGCCCGGGTAGGCGAACGACGACCGGGGCGAGTAGAAACCCCAGACGATCCGCAGGGGGTTGGCCGGCCGCAGCGCGTACGCCGGGTGGTCGGGCACGAGGAACTCCAGCGACTCGATCTCGAACGGGTCGACCGGCTCGGCCACGAACGGGTAGATCCCGCTGATCCGCCGCCCGTCCAGCTCGGTCAGGTAGCGCAGCTGGCCCCGGTTGACCGCGTCGCCCGTACGGCCGACCCGGGCCGTGGTCCGGATCAGCGGTACGCCGTCGGCCTCGGTCGTGGCGACCAGGGTGTGCCCGCGTACCTCGATGGTGGTGCGGCCCGGGGTGGCCGGCACGCCGCGCGCCACCGCGTAGTCGCGCACGGCCGGGCTGGAGTTCAGGTAGTGGCTCCACCACCGCCCCGGCGTCACCCCGTCGGGCGCGTCGAGCCCGGCCAGGTCCGGCCCGAGGTAGGTGAGCGAGTACGCGCCGAAGCCGGAGGTCTGCGCCGGGTCGTCCACGACGTACTGGTTCATGAAGACCTGCCGGTCGGGCGCGGGCGCCAGCCCGTCGGGCACCAGGGCCGCGACGGCGTCCGGGTCGGCCGGCAGCCAGCCGAAGTAGATCATCCGGCTGTTGACGACGAGCTGCGGGCCGACGAGTTCGGTCACCTGGCACCTCCAGCTGGAGCACGGCGTGACCGAGACGCTACGGCGGGCCCTATGGGGAAACAACGACGGATAGTTGACAGTGCCCGCCGTTCCGGCCGAGGAGCGACACCGTGCCCGGGTGGCGAGCCACCCGGGCACGGCCGGGGGGGGGGGGGGGCCGGCCCCCCCCCCCGCGGGGGGGGGGGGGGGGGGCCCCCCCCCCCCCCCCCGGGCGGGGGGCCCCACGACCGGGTCACTTCCCGACCAACGGCCTCAGGTTGAACGACCCCTTCACGTCCTCGATCGTGTTGACGGTGAAGTGCGTGAACTCGTAGCCGCCGGTGACGACCCGCGCCCGCTCGAACGCGACCCGGGCGTGGTCCAGGTTCTGCATCGCCGGCCCCATCGCCGGATCGGCCCGGGACGCGGTACCGGTTATCGCCTGGGTGGTCTTCACCAGCTGCTTCGACTCCTGTAGCGCGTTCTGGTACTTCGAGGCCACCCCGAAGGTCGCGAAGCCGAGCACGTTGAACCCGAAGCTGGCGAAGTTCTGCCCGGACGGGTCCTTGGCGAGCTTCACCCCGGCGGCAGCCGTGTCGTAGGCCGAGAAGGCCAGCGCCGCGTAACCGGCTATCGCGCAGATGGTGCAGGTGAAGAGGGCGACCACGCCGACCACGATCTTCGCGACCGTGTAGATCTGCTGCTTGTGCGCCCAGGCCCACTTGGCCGCCATCTTGTACGCCTTCGCCTGCGCGACCGCCTGTTTCGCCACGGCCTTCGCGGCCTTCTTGACCACGTGTTTGAAGGTTCTGATGTCCTTCTTGACCCGCTGGGCCACCTTGTGGACGACCTTGCGGATGCTCTTCGGCACGTGCTTGCGGTACATCTGCTTGGCCTTCTTCAGCGCGGCCTTCGCCGCCGCCTGGGCCTTCTTGATCAGCCAGGCGCGCCACGCCGCCTGCTGCGCCTTCCACCGCAGCCAGGCCCGGTACGCGGCCTGGGCCTTCTTCCACAGGCTGCTGCCGAACCACTTGCCGTCCGGGTCGGAGTACGTCTCCGGACTGTTGTTGGCGTAGGCGTAGCCGTGCAGCTGCTGCGGATCCTCCTGGTCCACCACCGGGTCGAGGCTGATGAACCGCCCGTTGACCGGGTCGTACTCCCGCGCGCCGAGATGGGTGAGCCCGGTCGACGGGTCGTACGTGCCGCCGACGAAGGCCCGGTCCCCGGTCCAGGACTGCGGTTGCGGTCCCCGGGCCGAGCCGAACGGGTCGAACCGCCGCTGGGTGACCGCCATCGTGGTGGCGTCCACGCTCATCTCGTCGGTGTTGTGGTGGTCGCTGAGCAGGAAGCTCAGCCCGGTGGCGGTCCGGACCGCGACCGCGTCCTCGGCGTGCTGGTAGTACCGCAGGCCGCTGACCTTGCCGCCGGAGACGGTGAGTTCCTCGTTGCCCAGGTAGAGGGTGGTGCCGCTCGGGTCGCGCCGGATGAGCCGGTTCCCGCTGGCGTCGTAGACGTAGCTGGTGACCTTGGTGCCCTCGGTCACCTTCGCGAGGTGTCCTTCGACGTCCCAGTCGAGGGCCTGCGTCGACCCGTTCACCGTCCGCCTGGTGGTGTTGCCGGCCACGTCGTACGCGAAGGTGTCGGTGCGAGCGCCGGACGGGCCGGCGATGGCGACCGAGCTGAGCGTGTGCGGCTGGGAGCCGCCCGCCGCCGGGTTGGTGGAGGTGCGGGTGGTGTCACCCGCGGCGGAGTGCTGCACCTCCTTGGTGCGGTTGCCCACCTTGTCGTAGGTGTAGGAGGTCCAGTACGGGGCGGGGCCGTCGAGGCCGCCCACCGACGGCGCCGTGCGGCAGTCGCCGCTGCCCGGGGTCCAGGCCTCGACGAGCCGGCGCAGGTAGTCGTAGTCGAAGCACTGGTTGTCCGCCTTCTGTCCCGGCGGGGCCTCGACGATGCTCGTGATGTTGCCGGCCTTGTCGTAGTCGTAGCGCGTGTCTCCGATGCGCTGCGGCGTAGCGTCGCGTTCCGTGACGGTCTGCTTGAGCCGGCGCGTGCCCTCCTCGTAGACGTAGGTGCGTACGACGCTCTTGGCGCCGGTCGAGTAGACGCTTCGCGTCATCTCGGCCAGCTTGTCGTAGACCGTCTCCGTCACGTAGCTGCCCAGGTTGGAGTAGGTCGTGGTGGGCATGCCGAGGTCGTCGTACTCGTGCCGGACCGTCTCCGCGGGCAGGCCGCCGAGCGCCGGGAAGCCCTCCTTGGCCAGCGTGCCGTCGAGGTTGTAGCCGGTGGTGAGTTCGATCGGCGTGCTGCCGAAGCCCTCCTCCGCCGGAATGGTGAACCGGGTCCCGGTCGGCCGGTCGGCCTCGTCGTAGCCGGTCACCGCGACCGTGTACGCCTTGCCGTCCACGTAGCGGGTGCTCGACGTGACCAGCCCCGGTACGAGGGTGTCGTAGACGTAGCCGGTCAGCTGCGTGCCGCCCTCGTAGCTGGAGACCAGCCGGTCGAGGTTGTCGTAGTTGTAGGTGATGGTCCGGCCCCGGCTGTCCCGCTTGCTGGTGATCCGGTCCTCGTCGTCGTAGGTGTAGGTGGTCGTGCCGGCGTCCGGCTCCTCCGTCGAGACGAGCCGGCCACGCAGGTCGTAGTTGTTCCGCCGGACGTTGCCGGCCGGATCGGTGACCGTGGCGATCTCGTCCTCGGCGGTGTAGGTGTACCTCGTCGAGTCGTACGCGCCGGTGGGGCTGTCGCCCTGGTACTGCCTCAGCTCGGTGGTCTGCCCGCCGGCGTCGACGATCGTGGTCGTCGGGGTCTCCCCGTCCGGCGGGTCCACGGTCACGGCGTTGCCCTGGTAGCTGGTGCTGGTGCGCCACTTCTCCACGCCGTTGACCAGGAAGATCTCCTCCCGTACCCGGCCGGCGCCGTCGTAGACGTACCGGGTCTGCCCGGGCACCTGCGCGTCCGGCACCAGGAACAGGTCCGGGCTGGCCGGCTGGTCGTTCGGGTAGGGGTCGTTCTTGCGGACGACGTTGCCCCGGGAGTCGTAGAACTGGTCGGTGACGACCCGACCGCCGCCCGGGGCGGGGTGCTGCGCCTGGCGCGGCCGCTGGAGCCCGTCGTAGATCTCGTAGCTCTCGTTGTAGCCGCTGCCGCTGTCACGCAACTGCCGGGTCGTGATCGTGGTCATGCCGTCGACGCCGACCCGGTAGCCGTACTCCTCGCTGGGCGTCTGGCTGTTTTTGTCCCGACCCGGCAGCCAGACCTTGGTGAGCCGGCCGAGGCCGTCGTACTGGAAGTCGGTGCGCTTGCCGCTCCGGCTGACCTCGGCGGTCTCCTGGCCCAGCCCGGGGTCCAGTTCCCGGATGGTGGTGAAGCCCTTCGGGTCGGTCGAGACGGTCTTCGTGACCGGTCCGCCGCTGGCCGGCGTGTACGCCGTGGTGCTCTTGTTGCCGAGCGAGTCGTACTCCTCGGTCACCCGCCCGTACTGGTCGTAGACCTTCCGCTCGGTGGTGGTGTACGTCGAGCCGGCACTGAGCGTCTCGGTCTTGGTCGGCAGCCCCTTGGTCGGGGCCACCCCGAACGCCTGGCCGTCGTAGGAGGTGAGCTCGTCGGAGATCACCTGCTCGGCGGCCGCGGCGCCGGTGATGCTGACGCTGCCGGCCGAGCAGGGCACCGCGTCGGTCTTGACCCGGCTCGGCACGGCGAGCATGCCGATGCTGTCGTTGCGCAGGTACGTGTTGCGGGTGCACTTCTCGTCGCCGCTCACCGCGACGTCGCCCGCGTCGTCCACCACCTCGGGCAGGCCGTCCGCGTTGAACGTGGTGGTCGCCTCGGTGCGGCGCACTCCGCCGGCGGCCAGCGGCACCCGGGTCCGCACCTTAGTGATGTTGACCCGGTACGCGCTGGTCGTGCCCCAGCTCGCGGTGCGGGTCGCGGTCGGCCCGTACGTCCACGGGTCGTTGATCTTCCCCGAGATCTCCGTACCGCCGGGTCCGTCCCGTTCGATCTCCTCGCGGGTGAAGCCCTGCAACTGGGAGTCGTCGGGCAGCGCCCGGCCCTCGCTGTCGACCACCGTGGCGGTACGGGTGCCCCCGTTCGCGAGCCTGTCGCCGTTCATGCCCCGGTAGTACCGGTACTCCGTCTCCTTCTGCTGCTCGGTCGAAGCACCGTCGCGGACCAGCACCGTTCCGTAGCCGCGCCACTGCGACCAGGTCTTCTCCGCCGGCTTGACCAGGCCGGAGTCGTCGGCGAAGTGCCAACCGGGATCACCCCGGTACAGATAGCTGGTCACGTCGTCGGTCGAGCCCTCGATCCGGTCGTCCTGCACGACCTGGTCCACCACGTACTTGTTGAACCAGTCCTGGGTCGCCGCGGTGTTGCCGTCCGGCGTCCAGAAGGTCGGGTAGCAGCGGGTCGTGTTCGCGTCCGGCGCCGGGAACGACCCGACCGCGCAGTCCTGGTCCGAGTAGTCCACCGAGGTCACCCCGCCGGACTCGGAGGTGATGGCCAGGACCCGGTTCTTGACCATCGGTGGGATGTTCTCCTGGCCGTCCACCCGGTTCGGCAACTGCTTGCGGGTGAAGGTCACCTCGGGCAGGCTCAGCTCGCTGCCGCTCACCGCCTTGCCCTTGTGCGTGATGCCGTCGAGCCAGAGCGACGGGGTGGACGCGTCGTTGTCCATGAACTCCGTACGCAGCACCCAGCTGTCCACCGGCCGCGCCGCGCCGTTCCAGACGTACGTGTCCACCGACGCCAGCCGCTTGCGCGACCAGAAGGACGGGCTGGCCGCGTAGCAGGTGGCCCCCTGCTTGCAGTTCGAGTCGACCGGCACGTCCGGCCAGTACTGCCCGTTCGCGCTGGTGAACTGCGCGTCGGAGCAGGTGATGGTGCCGGTGGGCTCGCACCGCTCCGACACGACGAACTTCACGAACATCGGGGCCTGCGCCCCGGGCGCGCTGTCCCGCAGGCCGTAGCGGGCCTCGGTCAGGTAGCCGCCCCGGGTGTACGCCGTCGAGGTCTTCGTGTTCCGCGCGTAGTAGTTGGTCTCCTTGGCGTACAGGTACGCCAGCGCGTTGCCGCGCGGGTCCACCACGTAGTCGAGGTTCCACCGCCAGGCCATGGTGCACATCGCGCTGTCGAAGTTCGCGTTGTAGCAGGGCTCACCCGGGTTGTTGCTGTAGACCGGGACGTCCCAGGCCGAGTTGGTCACCGGGCCGCCGTTGGGGAGCTGGTTGCGTCCGAAGTAGTACTGCGTCCCGTCGGCGGTGGTGACCTTCCAGTACTCGCCGTTCTTGACCCCGTTGCTGGCCCCGGTCAGGTGCTCGATCTTCGAGCCGTCGTCGTTCTTCGGCCGGTACTTGCCCGTGCCGTCCGGGATCAGCTCGGTCGCCGAGCCGTTCAGCGACATGGTCGCGTTGTCGTACGCGTAGCAGAAGTCGCCGCGCTTGATCGTGCCGGTACCGGGCGAGCCGTCGTCCTTGCAGGAGACGTAGGACCGCTCGATGTAGCCCGACCACAGGTCGAAGCCCTCACCGACCCAGGACGGCTGGTTGTTCGTCGACGCGGTCCGGCCGTCGACGCCCTGCGAGTTGTACGAGAGCGAGAGCTTCGGCTCCGGGCCGTTGAGCCCCGGCGGCACGTCCATCTCGTACGACCAGGAGAAGGCGCCGGTCTGCGGGCTGACCTGCCACGTCGCCGACTGCGACAGCGAGGTGGCCGAGTAGTCGCCGCCCGGACCGCTCTCCCCGGCCAGTAGGGCGTACGTGGTCGGCGCGGCCGAGGCGCCCAGGTCGGCGGTGACCCGCCGGGTCTTGACGTCGTTGCGCGTGGCGATCGGGGCGCCCGGCCGGCACTGCGGCAACTCGGGCGTGCTGAGCGCGCACTCCGGCAGCGGCACGAACCGCAGCCGGGTGGCCCAGTCGGCGCCGAACGCGCCCGCGAACGGGCCGTAGTCCATCGAGACGCTGGCCGGCCCGCTCCCCCGCTGGGCGGCGAGCCGTACGGCCAGACCGTGCAGCCCGGTCCGCTCCAGGGCCGCGTGGTCGAGCAGGTCCACGCGTACCCGCATCGGCCCGGCGGCGGTGGCCGCCTTTTCGGCCGGCGCGGCTCCGCCCGCCTTTCCCGCCGGCGCGGCGGCCGGGGCGAGCCAGACCGGCAGGGTGCCGGCCCGCACGGGCGCGGCGGCCCGGGCGGTGTCGGCCGTGGCCGTCGTGCCCACGGTCGCGGCGGCCGGCAGCTCCACCGTCGCCGAACCGGCCGCCGGCCAGGTCGGTTTGGCCAGCGCCTTCACCGGCGCGGCCGGCGGGTCGTCCTTCGGCAGCGGCGCGAGCTTGGCCTTCGCGCCCGGTACGGAGCGGTCCTTCGGTACGGCGGCCCAGGACGGCTTCGCCGCCTCGGCTCGTTGCGGTGCCGCCGCCAGCGACACCACGAGCGACAGCGCGAGCGTCGGCACGCCCCATCGTCGACATCGGATCTTCATCGCGGAACCCCTTCTGGTCTCAGGAGAGCGCCAGGTCGTCGATCTCGGACTGGGTCAGGACGCCGGAATACACCCGTACGTCGTCGATGGCGCCGGGCCAGTAGTCGCTGTACGCGCCGTCGTACTTCGCGCGCCCGACCTGCAACGGGCCCCCGGCGGACCACGTGCCGGTGAAGGCGCTGGCGGTGGCGAGTTCGCCGTCCACGTAGAGGCGGATCTGCCGGGCCGCCGCGTCGTACACCCCGACCAGGTGGGTCCACCTGCCGAGCACGGCCTGGCCGCGGGAGTAGACCCGGGTGGGCACCGCGCCCGCGGCGTCGCGGTCCAGCATCGAGAAGGCCCACCTGCGGTCGGTGGGGCTGTACTGGAGGAAGAAGCCGGAGTGCCGGGAGCCGTCCTGGCTCACCATGGTCGACCAGCCGGTCGTGGTCGCGGACTGGTTCACCCACGCGGCGACCGTGAAGCTGCGGTCGGTCTCGACCGTGCCGGCGGTGGTGGCGAGGTAGCCGGTGGTGCCGTTGGTGACCACCGCGTTGGCGGCCACGCCGAACCGGTCGGTGCCCCAGGTGACCCCGCCGGCGGCGGTCAGCGGATGGTTCCGGCCCGTGGCGTCCTTCACGGTGGTTCCCGTGGCCTCGTCCATCAGCCACTTGCCGAACTGGGACGCCGGCCGGTTGGCGTTCTCCGCGATTTCGTCCGGGTAGAGGACCCGGTCGTAGACCCGTACCTCGTCGACGTCGCCCGGGAGGTACTCGGTGAAGGCGCCGTTGTACTTCAGCCGCCCGATCTGCAACGGTCCGGTGGCGTTCCAGGCGGCCTGGTCGTACGTGTTGGTGGCCGCGAGCGCCCCGTTGACGTAGAGCCGCAACTGCCGCGCCGACAGGTCGTAGACGCCCGTGAGCTGCGTCCAGCGGTTGAGCTGGAACGGCACGCCGGAGACCGCCCGGATGATCGGCGGGTCGGCCGCGTCCGTGGCGTGCCGGTTGAAGACCCAGTTGGCGTAGGCGGTGGAGTAGTAGAGCTGGAAGCCGCCGTTGGTGGTGCCGGGCTGGGTGAGCACGGTCGCGTTGGCGGTGTTCGTTTTCAGCCGTACCCAGGCCGAGACGGAGAAGCTGGTGTCGGTACGGACCACGGGACCGCCGGTCGCCGCGTACTGGCCGGAGCCGCTGAGCGTCAGCGTCCGGTCGGTGTACGCCGTCTCGCCCGGGTCGGCCCCGGTGCCGAGCCGGCCGGCGGTACGGGTCCCGCCGGTGACGGTCAGGGCGCGACCGCCACCGCTGGCGTCCGCGACGGTGGTGCCGCTCGCCTCGTCCATCCGCCAGTAGCCGGCCGGTCCGGCGGCGAGGTTGACGTAGAAGTCGTACGCCCGTACCGCGCTGAGGTTGCCGGCCGCGTCGACGCTGCGCACGTAGAGGGTGCGCAGGGTGCTGCGGGACGGGCCGGGCGTGACGGAGACCGTCGCCGTACCGTCCGCCGCCGCGGTCACCGTGCTGGTCGGCTGCGGGTTGTCCACGTCGTACCGGTAGCCGGCGATGTCGGCGATGCCGCCCGCCGAGAAGGTGAAGCTGCCGGGCTTGCCGACCCCACCGGAGCGGACCGGGTTCGCCGGGTCCGCCTCCGGGTAGGCGCTGGAGGTCACCACCGGCACCAGGTTCGGCGCGGTGACGTCGACCCGGAAGTAGCACCAGTCGCTCCACGGGCCCTGGGCGATGCCGTCGTCGGCGCGTACCCGGAACGCGTAGGTGGCGCCGTCGACGAGCGCCGGTGTGGTCACGGCTACCCCGCCCGCCTGCTTGGCCGGCGTCTGGTACGTCCAGATCGTGGCGCCGTCCCGGGACAGCTCGAAGCCGGCCGAGACGATCTGCTGTGCGCTGTCCCGGTCGCTCAGCGCGGCGGTCAGCGTCGGCGTGGTGTCCGACTGGGCCGGGGCGGCGTCGGCGCTCGCCGCGCAGACGTACGAGGGGGCGACCCGCAGCGCGGTAGGCACGTCCGGGATCGAGTTGTACTCGATGGTCAGCGTCGGGTTGTTCTGGAACTTCTTCCAGCCGTAGCTGTCCTTCTCGTCGGTGGCCTTCAGGCCCAGGTTGACCGTGGGCTGGCCGGCCGCCGCCGCGTCCGCCACCGCCGCCATCGCGTTGAACTCGACCGGCCCGGCCGGGCAGCCGCTGCGGCCCTTGGCCTCGTTCCGGGTCTCCAGGTTGCGCAGCCAGGTCGGCTGCTTCTTCCAGGTGGTGCCGCTGCCGAAGACGCCGATCTCCCACAGCTCCACGCCGCGCTCCTCGCAGGACCACGAGTACGTCTCGTACGCCGAGAAGGTGGCGCTGAAGATCTGCCCGCCGGTGACCGGGGCGATGTCCATCCGGAACATCGACCGGAAGGTGTCGGACTCGCCGATGGAGCGGTCGTTGAAGTACCCGACCCGGGCAACCTCCTTGTTGTTGTAGAACGGCGTGCCCGAGTAGCTCTGCTCGACGTAGCCCCAGGCCGACTTGACCGACGGGTAGTAGAGGTTCGTCGCCGCGGTGGCCACCGACCGCACCGGCCGGGCGTAGGCGCGCAGCAGCATCGTCCCGGACGGGTTGGCGTACACCTCCCGGGTGTCGGTGCGCAGGCCGGTCACCTCGACGCGCCGCCCGGTACGCCGGGCCCGCTCCCGCGCCGACGCCTCGTCCGGCGCCTGCTCGACCACGCCCTCCGGTGCCCGGCCGGCGGCGCGCTCCGCCGGTGCCCGGCCGGCCGGATACCCGGTCCCGTCGGCCGGGCCGGCGGGATCCGCCGCCGCGGGTCCGCCCGCAACCGCCACCAGCATCGGGACCGCGAGCAGCGACGCGAGCAGCGGCCGCCAGCCTCTTCGAGTCCACATTCCCACGCCGACCTCCCACGTCGATCGCCCTCAACCTGAATTGAGCAAGTTGAGGAGATCGATCGGAGAGGGCGGAAGCGGACAGTGTCCACTTCCGCACCCGACAGGAGTGGCGATACCGGGCGGAGCGGACGCGCACGCGCGCCGCCATGTGGTGCTCAGGTTGGCGGCGCGGGCGGTGTTCGAGCCGACGCCGCCGTGCTCAGGCCACGGCCGTGCCGTGCTCAGGCCGACGGCGCGGGCGGGGTGTCGAGGTCGGTGTCGTCGGCCACGTCGTCGCACGGTACGACCCGGACCAGCGCCCGGTGCTCGCGCAGGTAGGGCCGGGCGCCGACGTCGCCGGCGGCGAGCCGGGCCACGCCGGCCCAGTGGTCCCGCCCGAGCAGGACGGGGTGCCCCGTGCGGGGGCCGTACCCGGCGACGGCGAGCGCGCCCGGCTCGGCGCGGGCGGCCAGCCGGCGTACCGCCTCGGCGCCGATGCCGGGCATGTCCACCAGCAGCACCACCACCGCGACGGCGTCGGTCTCGCGCAGGGCGGCCAGCCCGGCCCGCAGCGACGAGCCGAGGCCGGTGGCCCAGTCGGGGTTCTCCACCGGTACGACGCCGGTCAGGTCGGCGCGGGCGCGTACCGTACCGGCGGCGGCGCCGAGCACCGCGACGATCGGGTCGCAGCCGCCGTCCCGCGCCGTGACGGTCGCCCGCTCGACCAGGAGCCGCCCGTCGAGCCGTACGAGCGCCTTCGGTCCTCCGTAGCGACGGCCCCCGCCGGCGGCGAGGACCAGCCCGGCCACGGCCGGTCCGGTGGCCCACGGAACCGCCGCGGATCCGCCCGGCCGGCGCACTGTCATGGCTTTGGAGGGTAGTTCACGGCAGAAAACCTCGCAGCCTTGCCCGATTTGTCCAGAGACACGCGCTTTATACATCGTACTTTCGGCTAGCTTTTCCTGACCCCCCGGGTTAACGTAGGTCTCTGAACAGAGGAGCATGCGCTCCACCAACGTACGACTTACCGCGTTTGCCCATATTCCGCGGACGAGGTGCAGGGAGGACCACCATGACCGCGCCAACGAAGGTCGGCCAGCGCACCACCATGGCATCGACCACGGAAGACATCACGCTCGACGCGAGCACTCTCGCCGACAGCGCCACCGAACTACTCCAGGCGATGGCCGCGCTGCCGGCCCACCACCCGTCCCGCGCCGCGCTGCGGGACAAGGTGATCGAGGCATGGTTGCCGCTGGCCCAGCACCTGGCGAACCGCTACAGCGGCCGTGGGGAGCCCACCGACGACCTGACCCAGACCGCCGCCGTCGGTCTGATCAAGGCCGTGGACAAGTTCGATCCCAGCCGCGGCGTCGACTTCGCCGGCTACGCCATCCCGACCATCATCGGCGAACTCAAGCGACACTTCCGCGACCGTACCTGGGACATCCGGGTGCCGCGGCGGCTCCAGGAGCTGCGGCTGAGCATCTCCGAGGCGAACAGCTCGCTGCTGCAGACGCTCGGGCGTTCCCCGACGGTCGCCGACATCGCCGCCCACCTGAAGCTCACCGAGGAAGAGGTCCTGGAGGGGCTGGAAGGCGCCCGCGCCTACAACGCCGTCTCCCTCTCGACCCCGACCGGCGACGGGGAGCGCGCCACCGAGCTGGGCGACCTGCTCGGCGGCGAGGACGGCGAGTTCGAGCTGGCCGAGCTGCGCGTCGCGCTCGGGCCGGCGCTCGCCACCCTGGACGAGCGGGAGCAGAAGATCCTCACGCTCCGCTTCTACGGCAACATGACCCAGTCCCAGATCGCCGAGCAGATCGGCGTCTCCCAGATGCACGTGTCCCGCCTGCTGGCCCGCGCCCTCACCAAGCTCCGCGGCCAGCTCGGCGACACGTACTGAGCGTCGCAACGCCGACGGGGCTGCCGGCGCCGCACACCATGTGCGACGCCGGCAGCCCCGTCGGCATCTGCCGCCATCGGCGGCCGACCCCCTCGCACGGGCGGCCCGGCGCCGTGTGCCGGCGCGGCGACGGCCCGTCCGTCCGGCGGTGCGAGACTTGCCGGGTGCTGCCCGAGGACGCGACCACGCTGCCGGTGCACCACGTCCTGCCGACGGTCACCGGGACGCTGCGGGACGCCGGCGCCGCCGTGCTGGTGGCGCCGCCCGGCACCGGCAAGACCACCCTGGTACCGCTGGCGCTCGCCGAACGGTTCGACGGCCGGGTGCTGGTCTCCCAGCCGCGCCGGATCGCCGCCCGCGCCGCCGCCCGCCGGATGGCGGCGCTCCTCGGCGAGCAGGTCGGCGACCGCGTCGGGTACGCGGTGCGCGGCGAACGGCGCGTCGGGCCGCGTACCCGGGTGGAGGTGGTCACCACCGGGCTGCTCGTCCAGCGCCTGCAACACGACCCCGAACTCGCCGGTACCGCCGTGGTGATGCTCGACGAGTGCCACGAGCGGCACCTCGACTCCGACCTGGCGCTCGCCTTCGCCGCCGAGGTACGCGCCACCCTCCGCCCCGAGCTGCGGCTGCTCGCCACCTCGGCGACCCTCGCGGCCGAGCGCTTCGCCGCCGTCGTCGGTACCGCCACCGACCCGGCCCCGGTGATCCGCGCCGAGTCGGCGCCGCACCCGGTGGAGGTCGTCTGGGCGCCGCCGCCCCGACCGGTGGACGCGCCGCACGGGCTGCGGGTCGACCCCCGGCTGCTCGACCACGTCGCCGCCACGGTACGGCGCGCGCTGCGCGAGGCCGACGGGGACGTCCTGGTCTTCCTGCCCGGGGCGGGCGAGATCTCCGGGCTGGCCGGGCGCCTCGCCGGTGTGCGGGACGAGGTCGACGTGCTCGCGCTGCACGGCCGGCAGTCGAGCCGGGAGCAGGACGCCGCGCTGCGCCCCGGCGGGCGGCGCCGGGTGGTGCTCGCCACCGCCGTGGCCGAGAGCAGCCTCACCGTGCCCGGGGTACGGATCGTCGTCGACGCCGGGCTGAGCCGGCAGGCCCGTACCGACCTGGGCCGCGGGCTCGGCGCGCTGGTGACCGTACCGGTCTCCCGCGCCGGGGCCACCCA
Organism: Micromonospora sp. NPDC049559; assembly: GCF_040676675.1. Lineage (NCBI taxonomy): Bacteria > Bacillati > Actinomycetota > Actinomycetes > Micromonosporales > Micromonosporaceae > Micromonospora > Micromonospora sp. NPDC049559. The sequence goes on from NZ_JBFAPK010000012.1 coordinate 60,858, forward strand.
GCGGGCCGGACGCGCCGGCCGCGAGGCGCCCGGCCGGGTCTACCGGTGCTGGTCGGAGGCGACCCACGCGCACCTGGCGCCGCAGGCGGAACCGGAGATCGCGCTGGCCGACCTGACCGGCTTCGCCCTCCAGCTGGCCTGCTGGGGACATCCGGACGGCACCGGGCTGGCGCTGCCCGATCCCCCGCCGGCCGCCGCCCTGCGCGTCGCCCGCGCCACGCTCGGCGCGCTCGGGGCGCTGGACGAGGCGGGCCGGGTGACGCCGCGGGGCCGGGAGATCGCCGCCGTGGGCGCGCACCCGCGCCTGGCCCGGGCCCTGCTCGACGGCGCCGGGCGGATCGGCACCCGCCGGGCGGCGGAGGTGGTCGCCCTGCTCTCCGAGGAGGCCGGCACGCCCGGGGACGACCTGGTGGCCGGCTGGCGCCGGCTGCGCGACGGGGTCGACGCCGGGGCGAGCGCCCGCTGGCGGGCCGAGGTGCGGCGGCTGCGTACCGCCGCCGGTGCCGCCGGCGCGGAAACCGACGAGCCCGGTGCGACGCACCCCGGCACGACAGGACCGGACGCGACAGGGCCGGACGCGACAGGGCGCGGGCGGGCGGGCGCGCGGCGGCTCCCCGACGACCTGGCCGCCGGCCTGCTGGTCGGTCTCGCCTACCCGGAGCGGCTGGCCCGGCGGCGGCGCGAGGGCGGCGGCACGTACCTGATGGCCGGCGGTACCGCGGCCGAGTTGGCGCCCGGCTCCGCGCTGACCGGCTCGCCCTGGCTGGCGATCGCCGTCGCCGACCGCGCCCCCGGCCGCAGCGGCGCCCAGGTCCGGCTCGCGGCGGTGATCGACGAGGCCGTCGCCCGCGAGGCCGGCGGGCCGCTGCTCCGGCACGAGCAGGAGATCGCCTGGACGGACGGGGACGTCACCGCCCGGGACGTGGCACGGTTGGGCGCGCTCGTCCTGGTCGACCGCCCGCTGGCCCGGCCGGACCGGCAGCGGGTGGCCGAGGCGCTGCTCGACGGCGTGCGCCGGGTCGGCCTGTCGCTGCTGACCTGGACGCCGGCCGCGAGGTCGCTGCGGGACCGGCTCGCCTTCCTCCGGCAGACCTTCGGCGACCCGTGGCCCGAGGTCGGCGACGAGGCGCTGCTGGCCGCGGCGCCCGAGTGGCTCGGGCCGGAACTCGCCGCCGCCCGGCGCCGGGCCGACCTGGCCCGCGTCGACGTCGCGGCGGCGCTGCGCCGGCTGCTGCCCTGGCCGCAGGCCGGCCAGCTGGACGAGCTGGCGCCGGAGCGGGTCACCATGCCGGACGGGTCGCGGCGGCGGCTCGACTACCGCGACCCGGCCTCGCCCGTGCTCGCCGTGAAGCTCCAGGACACGTTCGGGTGGCGGGACGCGCCCCGGGTGGCCGGCGGTCGGGTACCGGTCCTGCTGCACCTGCTCTCGCCCGCGGGCCGGCCGGCGGCGGTCACCGCCGACCTGGCCTCCTTCTGGCGTACCGGATACCCCCGGGTCCGCGCCGAACTCCGCGGTCGCTACCCCCGCCACGCCTGGCCGGAGGTCCCCGGTTAGGACGCGGCCCCGGGCCTGGTTCAGTCGACCACGTCGGCGACGACGACGGTGATGTTGTCGGGGCCGCCGGCGCGCAGGGCGAGGTCGACCAGGCGGGCGGCGCACTGCTGGCGGTCGGGGTACGACACCAGCGTCTCCGCGATCGTGCCGGGGCGCACCACATTGGAGAGCCCGTCGCTGCAGAGCAGCCAGCGGTCCCCGGCCCGGGGCACCATGGTCGAGTAGGCCGGCTCGACCGACTCGCCCTGCAGCGCCTGGGTGACCACGGCCCGGCGCGGATGGCTGCTCGCCTCCTCCGGGCTGATCACGCCCTCGTCGACGAGCATCTGCACGAAGGTGTCGTCCCGGGTGATCTGCTTGAGCATGCCGTCGCGGAGCAGGTAGGCGCGCGAGTCGCCGATGTGAACGAGCGCGAGGCAGCTTCCCGTACGGGCGAAGAGCAGCGCGGTAAGGGTGGTGCCCATCCCCTGGCGCTCCGGGTCCTCCTCGATCGCCGCGCGAATGCGTACCGTGGCCACCTCGACCGCTTGTTGCAGCGCCGCCACCAGGCTGTCCTCCGGTGTCTCCACGTCGAGCGCGGAGATCGCGTCGATGGCGATCGTGCTGGCCAGGTCGCCGGCCGCCATACCGCCCATACCATCGGCGACGGCGATGAGCCAGGGGCCGGCGTGCACCGAATCCTGGTTTCCACTCCGGATCAGGCCACGGTCGGTCACCGCCGCGGAACGCAGCTTCAGGGTCATGGCACGCAGCCTGCCAAACCGGAACCGGGATGTCTCTAGTAGATCACCGTGGTGTGACGGTGGTCGGAGGAATCTTACTCGGCGTCATATCACTGTCACGAGTAGGCGTCGGCGTTTCCGCCGATTCGTCCGCCGGCCACTCCCCGACGTCGCGCAGCCGGCCGGCGCAGCGCGGGTCGGCGAGCGTACTGGGCGGACGGCGCGGGATCAGCCACTCCAGGGCGGTCTCCTCGACCGGCCAGCCGTGCACCCGTACGACGCTGTAGGGGACCTGGGTCGTCTCGGGGCAGAGGGTCTGCGAGTGCACCCGCTCGTTCGAGACGAACTGGACCATGCCGCGGTCGTCGATGAGGGTGGTCATCCGATCGTTGACGGTGATCACGCGACCGAGCAGCACGGACCCGGTCGCCGGCCCCCCGGCGGCCGCCGGCGTGGCCGGGTCGGCGTCCACCTCGACCGCCACCTTCGGCAGGATCGGGGCGCGCAGGAAGATCGTCCCGAGCAGCAGCGGGAACGTGAGCGCGACCGAGAGCGACGCCCAGCGGGTCAGCGGCGGCGCGACCCGGCGCGGCAGCGGCCCGGTCAGGAAGACCGCGAGGCCCGGCGGGACCGCCAGCAGCAGGGCGGTCACCGCCTCCCCGGACCGTACGGCGTCCGCGATGGCCGGCAGCAGCCAGGCGTACGCCAGCCAGGCCGCCAGCAGCGGCAGCGCGACGCAGGCCAGCCGGGTGCGGGCGGGGTCGTCGGGGTGACGCCGCCGGGTGTGCAGCCCGAGGACGGCCAGGCTCATCATCAGCAGCGCCGGCAGGAACCGCAGTTGCCAGGTGAGCGCGGCCAGCAGCACCGCCGAGGTGATGACCCAGCCCGGGGTACGGACGGTGGTGCGGGCGAGCAGCGAGCGCTCCGGGTCGAACCGGTCCGGCGCGCTGGACCAGAGCAGCCGTCCCAGCAGCCCGGCGAGCAGGACGGCCAGCGGCAGTACCCAGACCAGCGTGATCAGCAGCGCGGTGAGCAGGCCGAGCGGGCTGACGTACTGCACCAGCAGGAGCATGGTGGAGAGGTCCTGCCGGCTCAGGTGCCACAGTCGCAGCACCAGCAGCAGGACCGGAAAGGTCGGCAGCAGGGTCAGGAGCCACTGCTGCGCCTGACGGGCGGTCAGCGAACGGTCGCCGCCACCGATCGGGGCGCCCGGGCCAGCGTCTCCCACGGCCACCGCCGTACCTCCACCTCTTTGACGTCCGGTTGCTGGTCCACCGCGACCGGCTGGTCCCCGGCGGCCGGCTGCTCCGGCCGCAGGTGTCGGTCGAAGGCGTCCTCCCACCGGCGGTCGTCCGGGTCGGTGAGCGACTGGTAGAGGGTCAGGTTCACCAGGTCCCGCAGCGCCTCGCTGTCGCCGGTGTTGACCCCGTAGAACTCGCTCGCCTCGTCGCCGACGTCGTAGAGCCGCAGCTTCTCCCGGTTGCGGTTGACCAGCCCGGCCAGGATCGCCGCGTCCGTGGTGATCGCGTCGATCCGCCCCTCCAACAGCTCCTTCTCGCACTCGCCGATGCCGAGCTTGCGCACCAGGGTCGCGCCGGCCAGCGAGGCGCGGGCGGCCGAGGTGGAGGTGGCCAGGGTGCAGACCCGCTCGCCGGCGAGGTCGAAGAGGGTGTCGACCCGGCGGTGGTCGACGCGGGTGAGCACGGACTGCTCGGTCTCCAGGTACGGCGCGGAGAAGGTCACCTGGTCGGACGCCTCCCGCTCGGCGGTGACGCTGTACGAGGCGATGACGAGGTCGACGATCTTCCCGCCGGCCTGCATGCGGGACCGGTCCTCGCTCTGGATCGGGATGAACTTGACCTCGTTCGGGCGGAAGCCGAGATCGGAGGCGATCATGAGCGCGATGTCGATGTCGAACCCGGAGAAGACCTTCGTCTGCGGGTCCTGCCAGCCGATGCCGGGCTGGTCGTCCTTGACCCCGACGAGCAGTTCCCGCTTGCCGATCAACCCGGCCTGTTCGAGCAGGTCCTGCCGGGAGGGCGGACCGGTGAGCACCAGCGTGGTGACCACCGCCACCGCGGCCACCGCGAGCGCCACGAGGAGCGCGACCAGCCGTACGGTGCGCGTGATCCCCTCGCGTTGGCCGTGGCCGGCTGCCGCGCCGAAGGCGGGGTCGGCCGCCGGGCCGGCGGAGGCCTCCGCCGGGGTGGGCTGGGCGTCCGGGTGGGGCGGCGCCGGGGCGGGCCGCTCGGCGGGGGCGGGGCCGGCCGCGGCGGCCGGGGTCTCGTCCTCGGATCTGCCGTTGGTCACGCCGCACCTCGCCATCACGTCTGCGGAAACATCCATCTAAGCCGACGGTAAGGGAGGCGGGAAACCCGCCGAGTGGGCAGCGACGGCGAGTCGCGCCCGCCCTCCGGCCGGACCCCGGACGCGCCGCGAGACCGGCAGGCGAATCAGCCTCGGGTCCGGCCACGTGATCCACATCCGTCGATTGACAGGCCGGAAACGGGCTGGCAACATCACCGATAGCTGGGAGCGCTCCCAATCATGGCCTCCGACGGGGCGCGACCCGCGGCCCTCGACGACCCGGCTCCCCCGGCGGCGCGAGCGGGGCCTGGCGCCGACCACCTCACCGGAAGGACCCACCGTGACCCGACCAACCCGGCGCCACGGGCGAGCCCTCGCCCTGCTCGCCGTCACGGCGACGACCCTGGCCGTGGCCGGCGCGCCCGCCACGGCCGCACCCGCCACAGCCACGCCCACGCCATCCGAGGCGCTCGACGACCCGCCACCGGACGCCCCCGAACAGATCGAGAACGGCGACTTCGCCGACGGTACCGCCGGCTGGTACTCGTACGGCACCACCTCGACGGACGTGCGCGACGGGCGGCTCTGCTCGGCCGTACCAGGCGGGTTGGCGAACCCCTGGGACGCGGGCGTCGGCCAGAACGACGTACCGCTGGTCGCCGGCGCCTCGTACACGATCTCCTTCGACGCCACGGCCAGCCCCGGCGCGACCGTGCGGGCGGCGGTCCAGCTCGGCGCCGAGCCGTACACCTCCTACTTCGCCGCCGACGTGGCGCTGAGCCCCACGGTCACCCACGTCGAGCGCACCTTCACGGCCACCGAGGAGACCAGCGCGGCGCAGGTCGCCTTCCAGGTCGGCGGCAACGCCGCCGGGTACGAGTTCTGCCTGGACAACGTCTCGCTGCGCGGCGGCGAGGAGGCACCGCCGTACGTACCGGACACCGGCCCGCGGGTCCGCGTCAACCAGGTCGGCTACCTGCCCGGCGGCCCGAAGAACGCCACCGTCGTCACCCCCGCCACCGAGCCGCTGCCCTGGCAGCTCAAGTCGGCCGGCGGCGCGGTCGTCGCCAGCGGCCGGACCACCCCGCGCGGCGTCGACGCCGCCTCCGGGCAGAACGTGCAGAGCCTCGACTTCGGCGCGTACCGCACCCCCGGCACCGGGTACACGCTGGTGGTCGACGGCGAGACCAGCCACCCGTTCGACATCTCCGCCACGCTCTACCACCAGCTCCGCTCCGACTCGCTGCACTTCTTCTACGTCCAGCGCAGCGGCATCGCGATCGACCCGGCGCTGGCCGGCGCCGAGTACGCCCGCCCCGCCGGGCACCTCGGCGTGGCGCCGAACCGGGGCGACACCGACGTACCGTGCCAGCCCGGCGTCTGCGACTACCGGCTCGACGGGCGCGGCGGCTGGTACGACGCGGGCGACCACGGCAAGTACGTGGTCAACGGAGGCATCGCCACCTACCAGCTGCTGAACGCCTTCGAGCGGACCAAGACCGCCCCGACGGCGGGCGGCGGCGCGGCGCTCGGCGACGGGACCCTGCGGGTGCCCGAGCGGGGCAACGGCGTGCCCGACATCCTCGACGAGGCCCGCTGGGAGCTGGAGTTCCTGCTGCGGATGCAGGTGCCGGCGGGCAAGCCGCTGGCCGGGATGGCCCACCACAAGCTGCACGACCAGAACTGGACCGGGCTGCCGCTGCAACCCGAGGACGACCCGCAGCTGCGCGAGCTGCACCCGCCGTCGACCGCGGCCACGCTGAACCTGGCCGCCACCGCCGCGCAGTGCGCCCGCCTCTTCGCCTCCTACGACGCGGCGTTCGCCACCCGCTGCCGCACCGCGGCCCGGACCGCGTACGCGGCGGCCAAGGCGAACCCGGCCGTCTACGCCAGCCCGCAGGACGGCAACGGCGGCGGCGCCTACAGCGACAACGACGTGACGGACGAGTTCTACTGGGCCGCCGCCGAGCTGTACCTGACCACGGGCGAGCCGGCGTACCTGACCGACGTGACCGCCTCGCCGCACCACACCGGCGAGGTCTTCACGCCCAACGGGTTCAGCTGGGGCGGTGTGGCGGCCCTCGGCCGGCTGGATCTCGCCACCGTCCCGAGTGGACTGCCGGCCGCCGAGCGCGCCCGGATCCGCGCCTCGGTGCTGACCGCCGCCGACGGCTATCTCGCCACGCTGCGCGCCCAGGCGTACGGCCTGCCGATCCCGGGTGCGGCGAGCAGCTACTTCTGGGGCGGCAACGGCAACATCATCAACAACGCGGTGGTGCTCGCCACCGCGTACGACCTCAGCGGCGACGTGAAGTACCGGGACGGCGCGGTGCAGGGGATGGACTACATCTTCGGCCGCAACGCGCTCAACCAGTCGTACGTGACGGGCTGGGGCGAGCACGCCTCGCGCAACCAGCACACCCGGATCTTCGCCCACCAGCTCGACGCCTCCCTGCCGAACCCGCCGGCCGGCTCGATCGCCGGCGGCGCCAACGCGGGGCTGGACGACCCGTTCGCCAAGCAGCTGCTGGCGGGCTGCGCGCCGATGTTCTGCTACGTCGACGACATCAACTCGTACGCGACGAACGAGGTGGCGATCAACTGGAACTCGGCACTGGCCTGGATCGCGTCGTTCCTGGACGACCAGGGCGACGCCGCCGCGCCGGCCCGGGCCACCTGCCGCGTCGACTACGAGAACTACGGCCCCTGGCACGGCGGCGGTGGCTTCACCGCCCAGGTGACCATCACGAACACGGGCAGCACCCCGGTCAACGGCTGGACGCTGCGCTTCGCCTTCACCGGCGACCAGCGGGTACGGGAGGCGTGGATGAGCCGGGTGACCCAGTCGGGCGCCACGGTGACGGCGCGCAACGAGTCGTACAACTCGCGGATCACGCCCGGCGGCAAGGTGACCTTCGGGATGAACGTGACCACCGCGGGCGGCGCGAACCCCACACCGGGGCTCTTCACCGTCAACGGCGCGGCCTGCGGCTGACCGGCGGCGCCCGCACCGCCCTGCCGGCCGGGGACACCCCGGCCGGCAGGGCACGCCGGCTCAGCGCAGCCAGTCCAGCAGCCGCTCGCCCTGCTGCCAGACGGTCAGCGCCGAGAAGACGCCGAAGAGGGCCACCGCCCAGAGCAGCGCCACCACCCGGTACGACCGGGGCCGGATCGGCTCGGGCAGCACGCGCCGGTTGAGCACCAGCAGCATGATCGAGTAGAGGAACATCATCACCCCGCCCACGCAGGCGGAGATGACCAGCAGCGGCAGGGGCTGGTCGAAGCCCGCCAGCAGGATCACGCAGCCCAGCGCCACGAGCCCCCAGACCAGGGCGAAGTAGATCCGGTTCTCCGAGTGCCGGCGCAGGTACGAGGTCTTCAGCACATCCGCGGCGAGCCGGCTGGTGTAGTCCACGATGCCCATCGCCGCCGCGAAGAGCGAGAGCGCCCCGACCAGCCAGAAGAGCTTGCCGAACCATCCGCCGACCGCCTCGGCGAGCCGCTCGCCCTCCACCTTGAGGAAGGAGACGCTGTTGGCCAGCCCGGGTACGCCGAAGACGGTCGAGTACGCCAGCATCGACATCAGCACGATGGTGACGAACGAGATCAGTACGAAGGTGACCAGCTGCTCCCGGTTGGCCAACCGCCACCAGCGCCGCCACCGGGCCAGGTTCTCGTCGGTCGGCTCGAAGACGAAACCGGCACCGTCCGACGCCGCCTCCTCCCGCCCGGTGACCGGGCTGACCAGGCGCGGCACGTACCGGCCCATGCCGTAGCCCTTGTCGCGGATCCAGTTGGACTGCACCAGGTTCTGCCCGCCGCCGGCACCGGCGAAGACCAGCGCGGAGAGCATCAGCGCGAAGCCCAGTTCGGTCGGGAACGCCGGCGCGGTCACCGCGTCCGGCAGGGCGCTCCAGGCCGAGGCGGAGACCGCGAAGACCAGGGCGACGACGATGAAGACCACGACCAGCGCGACCTTGACGAACTCCACCCGCTCCAGTGCCGTGTAGATCACCGGCGCCAGGGTCAGCGTCACGCCGATGACCAGCAGCAACCCGACGGCGATGTAGGTCGCGTTGCCACCGAAGAGGTACGTGAGCATGGTGGCCGAGCTGGTGGCCCAGCCGGGCCAGAGGTTGGCGAAGTAGGTCATCACCGCGAAGATCAGGCCCCAGTGCCGCCAGAAGCGGGCGAAGCCGGTCAGCGCGGTCTCCCCAGTGGCGAGCGTGTACCGCTCGATCTCCATGTTGAGGAACCACTGGGTGACGATGCCGACCGCGGCGGCCCAGAGGAAGACCAGGCCGACCTGGGAGGCGATGTACGGAAAGAGGATGAACTCGCCGGAGGCGAGCCCGACCCCGGCGGCGATCACGCCCGGACCGATGACGGGCCAGGCCGAGGCGGGTGGTGGGGGTAGTTCCCGTACGGTCACCCGGGGCAGGTACCGGGTGGGGAAACGGTCGGCGGCGCTCGGCGGCATCGGGACCTCCAGGGGGTGAGGTGCCCGCCCCGAATCCGGGGCGGGCCGGCATCGAAACCCGCCCGAGACATCGTCCCACATAGATCGACATTTGCCACCGCTGTCGATCCGTCCCGGCCCCGCCGTCGATCCGTCCCGGCCCCGCCGTCGATCCGTCCCGGCCCCGCCGTCGATCCGTCCCGGCCCCGCCGTCGATCCGTCCCGGCCCCGCTGGCTACCGGCGGCTACCGGCGCTACTGCCGGCGCCCGCCCGGTCGTGTCGTCAGCCGACCTCCTCGTGCACGAAACACCAGCGCCACTGCTCGCCGGGCTGCGCCGACCGGATCACCGGGTGACCCGTCGCCGCGTAGTGCCCGCTCGCGTGCCGCAGCGGCGACGAGTCGCAGCAGCCGACCCGGCCGCAGGTCAGGCAGGTGCGCAGGTGCACCCAGTCGGTCCGCCCCTGCTCCAGGCAGTCCTGGCAGCCCTCGGTGCTCTGCGGCTCGGGGGTACCGGCCGCGTTCAGGTCCTCGCAGCTCATTCCTGCTCACTCCGGCGCAACAGTGACTCCTCCAGGTCCAGGTCGCGGTAGGCCCGCACGAGTACCTCCTCGGGAATGCGCCCGTCGTCGCGGGCGGTCCGGAACACCTCGCGTTCCGCGTCGATCATCTCCTGCCGCAACCGAACGTACGCCTGCGACGGCGTCTCCCGCTCGTCGCCCCCCAGCCGTTCCCACGCCGAGTTGGTGCGCTTCTCGATCAGCGCGCGCAGCCGCTCGACCACCACGGGCGGCGCCCCGTCGGCCGCCGCCTCCAGCCGCTCCCGCGCCGCCCGGCCGGCCTGCTGCTGCACCGACGCCTCGGCGAGGGCGTCCTGGGTGGGGTCGTCGCCGGGAAGCCGCATGGCCCGGGCCACCATCGGCAGCGTCGCGCCCTGCACCACCAGCGTGCCGACGATCACGGTGAACGCCAGCCAGACGAAGAGTTCGCGCGGATAGTGCGCGCCGCCGGCCAGGGTCAGCGGCAGCGCCAGCGCGGCGGCCAGGGTCACCACGCCGCGCATGCCCGCCCAGGCCAGCACCGTCGGTACCCGCAGCGCCGGGCTCGGGTCGCGGCGGCGTACCCCGGGCACCAGCCGGGCCAGGTAGGTGGCCGGGTAGAGCCAGACGAAGCGGGTGAGGATGACCGTGAGCAGCACCAGGACGGTCACCACGGTGATCGTCGTCCAGGGGGTGTCGATGCGCGGGATCACGGTACGCAGTTGCAGCCCCACCAGGAGGAAGACCAGCCCTTCGAGCAGGAACCGGACCAGCCGCCAGAACGCGGCCATCTGCAACCGGGAGCCCGCCGACATCAGCACCGGCAGCCGGTGCCCCAGGGACAGCCCGGTCACCACCACGGCGACCACACCGGACGCGTGCACCTCCTCGGCCACGAAGACCACGATGAAGGGGGTGAGCAGCGACAACGTGTTGTCGAGCAGCGAATCCCGGATGCGCCGGTGGATCGCGCCGATGACGAGCGCGCCGAGCGCGCCGATCAGCAGTCCCCCGCCGGCGGTGATGACGACCTCGCCGACCACGTCCCAGGCCCCGACCGCCGGCCCGAGCGCCGCCGCGGTCGCGACCCGCAGCATCACCAGGGCGGTCGCGTCGTTGATCAGGCTCTCGCCCTCCAGGATGGTGACCAGCCGCCGGGGCAGGCCGATGCGGCGCGCGATGGCGGTGGCGGCCACCGCGTCGGGGGGCGCCACCACCGCGCCGAGCGCGATGCAGATCGGGAGCGGGGCCTGGGGCAGCAGCGCGTGTAGTACGAACCCGATGGCCACCGCCGTGAAGATGACCAGCCCGACGCCGAGCAGCAGGATCGGGCGCAGGTTGAACTTGAACGCCGGCACCGAGGTCTCCAGCGCCGCGACGTAGAGCAGCGGCGGCAGGATGCCGACCAGCACCAGCTCCGGGTCGAGGTGCGCCTGCGGGAAGCCGGGTACGAAGGAGAGCCCGACCCCGACGATCACCAGCAGGATCGGCGCGAGCACCCCGATGCGCCGGGCCAGCGCCGCGCCCAGGGTGGCGATCGCCAGAAACAGGACGACCTCGAACAGTGCCTCCATGCGCCCAGAGCTTAGGGCGTGTCGCGCCGGACACGCCTACCCTGGGCGCCCGCCGGGGGTAGGCGGAGCCCGCCGTCCCGCGCGGGGGACACCGCCCGCGCCGCACGGCTACTCGGCGTGCGCGCCCGCCCCGGCGCCCGCCTCGGTGCCCTCGCCGACCCAGACCGTCTTGACGTTGCAGAACTCCCGGATGCCGTACGCGGACAGCTCGCGCCCGTAGCCGGAGTTGCGTACGCCGCCGAAGGGCAGGTCGGGGAAGGAGGTCGTCATGCCGTTGACGAAGACGCTGCCGGCGTCCAGGTCGTTGGCGAACCGCTCCTGCTCCGCCGGGTCCCGGGTCCAGGCGTTGGAGCCGAGGCCGTACTCGGTGCCGTTGGCGACCTCGATCGCCTCCTCGTACGAGGAGACCCGGTAGAGGCCGGCGACCGGCCCGAAGACCTCCTCGGACCACATCCGCATCTCCGGCGTCAGCTCGGTCACCACGGTCGGCGGGTACCACCAGCCGTTCCGGTCCGGCCGCTGCCCGCCGCAGAGCACCCGGGCGCCGCGCTCGACCGCGTCGCGTACCTGCTCGTCGACCTCCTTGCGGCCCCGCTCGGTGGCGAGCGGCCCGACGTCGGTCTGCTCGGCCATCGGGTCGCCGACCCGCAGCGCCGCCATCCGCTCGACGAACGCCTCGGCGAAGGCGTCGTAGACGTCGGTGTGCACGATGAACCGCTTCGCGGCGATGCAGGACTGGCCGTTGTTCTGGCAGCGGGCGGTGGTGGCGACCTCGGCGGCGCGCGCGATGTCGGCCGACGGCATCACCACGAACGGGTCGCTGCCGCCCAGCTCCAGCACCGTCTTCTTCAGCTGCTCCCCGGCCGTACGGGCGATGGCGCGCCCCGCGCCCTCGCTGCCGGTCAGCGTGGCGGCCCGTACCCGCCGGTCGCCGAGGATCCGCTCGACCGCCTCCGAGCCGACGAGCAGCGCCTGGAACGCGCCCTCCGGAAAGCCCGCGCGGCGGAACAGCTCCTCCAGGAAGAGCGCGGTCTGCGGCACGTTCGAGGCGTGCTTGAGCAGGCCGACGTTGCCGGCCATCAGGGCCGGCGCGGCGAACCGGATCACCTGCCAGAGCGGGAAGTTCCACGGCATCACCGCCAGCACCGGACCGAGTGGCTGGTGGCGGACGAACGCCCTGGTCGCGCCGACCGCCTTCGCGTCGGCCGGCTCGTCCGCGAGGAACGCCTCGGCGCGCTCGGCGTAGAAGCGGCAGGCGGCGGCGCACTTGGTCACCTCGGCCTTCGCCGAGGCGTACGTCTTGCCCATCTCGGTGGTCATCATCCGCGCCACCTCGTCCCGCTCGGCGTCGAGCAGGTCCGCGGCGGCGACCATCCAGCCGGCGCGCTGGGCGAAACTAGTCCCGTGCAGCTCGTGGAACGCCGCGTCGGCCCGCCCGATCGCCGCGTCGACCTGGGCGTCCGACATCGGGTCGAAGGACTTGACCAGCTCCCCGTTGGTCGGGTTGATGGTGGCGATGGTCATCTTTCCTCCTGACGCTCGCCTGAGCGGGTGGACTGCTGCGATTCCCCGGAAGACCCGCCGCTCACTCGAAGAGCGAGTGGTGCGTACCCGGCGGCTCCTGCCGGCGGCGGGCGGCCCGGCGCCGCGAGATCACCACCAGGTCGACGATGGTGACCACGGTGAGCGCGAAGAGGATCCCCGCCAGCACCTCGTGCCCGGCCCGGGCCACGAGCACGCCGAGGACCACGGTGAGCACCAGCCCGAAGCTGGCCAGGGCCAGGCGCAGGTTCAGCGCGCTGTAGGGGTGCCCCACCGTCCCCTTCGCCCCGCGCGGTTGTTGTCTCGCGGCCATTCCACCCGACTACCCGGTTGCGGTAGCGGCTAACCTGAGCAGCCGACCCGCTCCAGCGTGAGCACCCTTACTCATCCCCCGGCCGGCCCGCCTCGGAAAGCATGCCCCCATGTCCCATTCGCCGCGCAACAGCAACCCCGCGGGCCCGCCGGTGCCCCTGTCCGGCGGGCCGACGTCCCCCGCACCGACGTCCGGCGCGCCGCTGGCCGCCTGGCCGGCGTCCGGCCCGGCTCGGGTCGGCATCACCGCCGTCGGCGTGAGCCTCCCGGACCGGGTGGTGGAGACCGCCGAACTCCAGGACCGGGTGGCGCGCGACAGCGGGCTCCCGCTGCCCGCCGGCATGTTCGCCCGTACCACCGGGATCGAACGGCGCCGGGTCGCCCGCGACGGGGAGTACGCCTCGACCCTGGCCGTACGGGCCGCCCGGGCGGCGCTGGCCGACGCCGGCCGGGAGCCGGGCGACGTCGACCTGCTGCTCTTCGCCTCCGCCAGCCGAGACATGATCGAGCCGGCCACCGCGCACATCGTCCAGGCCGAACTGGGCAGCCGGGCACACGCGCTGGACCTCACCAACGCCTGCAACAGCTTCCTCAACGGCATCGACGCCGCCCGTTCCTTCGTCCTGGCCGGTCGCGCCCGGCGGGCCCTGGTGGTGACCGGCGAGACCCCCACCCGGGCGATGCGCTGGCAACTGGCCGACCTCGCGCAGGTCCGCGCCGCGTTCGCCGGCTACACCTTCGGCGACGCGGGGGCCGCCGTGCTGGTGGAGCCGGTACCGAGCGGCGGCATCCTCGACGTCGACACCGAGACCCACTCGGAGCACTGGCGGGTGGGCGGCATCCCGGGCGGCGGGTCGCGGCACCCGCGCGGCGACGAGCACACGTACTTCCACGGCGACGGGCACGCGCTGCGCGAGGTCTTCGAGCGGATCGGCGCCGGCATCCTGGCCCGGGTACGCCGCCGCACCGGGCTGGACTGGTCCGACTACGCCCGGGTGCTGGTGCACCAGGTGACCCTGCCGTACCTGGAGCGCTTCGTGGAGGTGACCGGGGTGCCGAAGGAGAAACTGGAGGTCACCGTCACCGAGTTGGGCAACGTGGCCAGCGCCACGCTCGGCGTGCAGCTGGCCCGCAGCGCCCCCGGTCTGCGCCCCGGCGACCGGGTGTTGCTGATCGGGCTCGGCGGCGGCGTGAGCCTCATGACCATGGTCTGGGAGAAGTCGTGACCGCCCCGGAGGCCGCGGGCCCGCACGAGGCCACCGGACGGCCGGACGGGACCGGGACGCGGGCGGTCCGGGCGGACGGGCGGGACGGGCGGCTCTGGGTGGTGGTGCCCGCCTTCGACGAGGCGACCCGCATCGGCGGGACCCTCGACGCGCTCGCCGCACAGACCGACCTCGACTTCACCCTGCTGGTGGTGGACAACGGCTCCACCGACGGCACCCCGGGAGTCGCGCACCGCTTCGCGGCCCGCGCCCCGATGCCGGTACGGGTGATCTCCGAGCCGGAGAAGGGGGTCGGCTGCGCGGTGGACACCGGCTTCCGGTACGCCATCGCGCACGGCGCCGCCCTGCTGGCCCGTACCGACGCGGACTGTCTGCCGGAGCCCGGCTGGGTCGCCGCCGCGCGGGCCGCGCTCGTCGGTGGCGCGGAGATGGTCTGCGGCCGGATCGTGGCCCGCCGCGACGAGCACGGTCCGCTCGGGCGGGCCGGCTTCCGGGTGCTGGTCGCGCTGGCGGCGGCCTTCGGGCGGCTACGCCCGGCCCACCGGGGCCCCGGCTACCGGGTGCCCTACCGGATGCACGCCGGCAACAACATGGCCATCACCGCCGGGCTGTATCTGGCGGTCGGCGGCATGCCCCGGCGCCCCTCCCCCACCGACCGCGCCTTCCTCAACCGGGTCCGGCGGGGCACCGCCGCCATCGGCCACAGCCGGGCCATGGTGGTGCAGAACTCGACCCGCCGGCTGCGGGCGTACGGCCTGCGCCGCACCGCCACCTGGTACCTCGGTCGCGGCAGCGGCCCGCTCACCCCGGACCCGCGCTGATGCTCGACGAACTCGCCGCCGCGCTGCGCCGGCACCCCGACCGTCCGGCGGTGCTCACCGCCGGACCGACCGGCCGCGAGCGGGTACGCGCCACCCGGGGCGAACTGGTCGACCTCGCCGACGGGTATGCCGCCGCGCTGCACGCCCGGGGGCTCGGCCCCGGCGACACGCTCGGGGTGGCGGTACGCCCCGGCGCCCGCGCGCTCGCGCTCATGCTGGCCGCGTACCGGCTCGGCGTGCGGATCGCCGTGCTGGACCCGTCGGCCGGCCCCGACGTGCTCACCGCCCGGCTGGCGCTGGCCCGGCCGGCGCTGGTGGTGGCCGACGCGGCGGCGCAGGCGGTGGCCGGCTGGGCCCGGCCGCTGGGCCGCCGGGCCGGGCTGCACCTGCCGCCGCTGGCCGACCTCGGCCCGGTGCTGACCGTCGGGCGGCGGCTGCCCGGCTGTGCCCCGGCGCTGGAACCGGTGGGCGGACCGGCCCCCGACCGGACCGGCACCGACGGGGACACGGTGATCATCTTCACCTCGGGCACCACCAGCCGTCCCCGGGCCGTGGTGCACGGCCGGGCCGGGCTGGCCGCCGCGATGCGCGCCGCCGCCGAACTGGTCGACGCCCGGCCCGAGCGACCGCTGCTCGGCGGCACCTTCTTCGTGCTGGTACCGGCCCTGGCCAGCGGGGCTCCGGTGGCGCTGCCGGCCCGGCGGCCCCGGGTGCTGGCCCGCCAGCTGGCCCGGTTGCGCCCGCAGGCCACCTACCTGACCCCACCCCAGCTGCGGGCCCTGCTCGCCGAGCGGCCCCGGCTCAGCGGCGCGGTCTACAGCGGCTCCGCGCCGGTCAGCGCCGCCCTGCTGGACCGGGTCCGCCGGGCCGGCGCCGACTCCGCCTGGGGCGTGTACGCGCTGACCGAACTCTTCCCGGCCGCCGCCGTCGAGGCGACCGAGAAGGCGGCGTTCACCGGGGACGGGGACCTGGTCGGCGCGCCGCTGCCGGGGGTACGGGTCCGTACCGACCCCTCGGGCGAGCTGCTGCTGACCGGGCCCGGGCAGGCCGACCGCTACCTCGGCGAGCCGCCGTGGCGGTGGCTGCGTACCGGCGACGTCGGCCGGCTGGTCTCCGACCGGATCGTCCTGGGCGGACGGTGCAAGGACATGGTGCTGCGCGGGGCCGAGAACATCTACCCGGGCCTGTACGAGCCGGCGCTGCACGTGCCCGGTGTGGAGCTGGCGGTGCTGGTGGGCGTACCGGCCGGCGACGGGGACGAGCGGCTGGTGGCGGTGGTGCAGGCCGAGCCGGACGCGGACCCGGTGCGGCTGCGCGCGGCGCTCGGCCCGGTGCTGGACCGGATGGGCGCGGCCCGGCCGGACGAGTTGGTCTTCGCCCCGGTGCCGACCGCCGGACGGTCCCGTAAACCCGACCGGGCCGCCGCGTCGGCGCTCGCCGCCCGGCGGGTGGGGACGGTGCCCCGGTGAGCCGCGCCCGGCGCCGCGACCGCCGCGTCTACCTGCGCAGTCACCCGGTGCTCTTCGGACTGCTGGCCGCCACCCGGCACCGCCCGGTCCGGCGGCTGGGCCGCACGGTGCTGGTGCACGGGCGCGAGGCGTACCTGGAGGCGCTGACCCGGGTGCCGCTGGACCGGGCCGCGGCCGGCACCACCGGCGGCACTGCCCGCCGGCTCGCGGAGGCCGGGCTCCTCTTCGACCAGGACGGTACGGGTCACCGCCACGCCCGCCGGGCCCTCGGCGACGGGCTCGGCGCGGCCGGGGTCGACCGGCTCCGCCCGGTCTGGTCGGCGGTGCTGGACCGCCGGCTCGCCCCACTGGCCGCCGGAGAGCCGCTGGACCTGGTACCGGTGGTGGCCGAGCTGGCCGGGGCGACCACGGCCGCGCTGCTCGGCGTCGCGGTGGATCCGGTGGCGCTGGCCCGGGCCGCCCGGCGCGCCGCCGCCACCGCCGCCCGCGAGGAGTTGCCCGGACCGCCCCGGCCGGGCGCGCGCCGGGCCAGCCGCGCGGCGGCGGCCGAGCTGTCCGCCCTGCTCACCGCGTCCGGCGGGACCGGCCTGCTCAGCGCTCCCGGGGGCAGTGGCCTGCTCACCGCGTCGGGCGGCACCGGGTGGCCCGGCCGGGTCGCGGCCGTTGCCCGGCCCGGGGGCGCGGTTGGGGCCATGCTGGCGGTGGCCGCGGTCAACACCACGGTCGCGGCGATCCCGCGCGCGGTCGCCTGGTGCGCCGACGACCGGCTCTGGGACGCCGCCACCGCGCCGACCCGGGACGCGCTGGTCGCCGAGCTGCTGCGGGTCGTCGCGCCGAGCCCGCTGCTGCCCCGGGTCGCGGCCGGACCGGGCCGGGCCGGCGGTTGCCCGGTACGCGCCGGGGACCGGTTGGTCCTGGTGGCCCGGCACGCGGCGGGGGCGCACTCGGCCGATCCGGACTGCGCCGACCCGGCCCCGGCGCGGGTCGCCCAGCTCGTCTTCGGTGCCGGACCGCACGCCTGTCCGGGCGCCCGGCTGGCCCGGGCACAGCTCGCCGACGTGCTGGCCGCGCTGGCGCCGTACCGGCCGGCGGTGGTCCGGGCCCGCGCCGACCGCCGCGCCGCGCTGCCCGGCTGGGCCTCGCTCGTGCTGCGCCCGACGGCGGGACACCGGGAGGCGGCGCGGTGACCGGGGACGGCGCGTTGACCGGCGGCGGGTTGATCGGGGGCGGGTTGATCGGGGGCGGGTTGATCGGGGGCGGGTTGATCGGGGGCGGGTTGATCGGGGGCGGGTTGATCGGGGGCGGCGGGTTGACCGGGGACGGCGGCGCGTTGACCGGCGGCGGCGGTGTGCGGCTCGACGGGGCTCGGATCGCGGTGACCGGCGCCGGCGGCTTCTGCGGCGCGGCGGTGGCCCGGGCGGCGGCGCGCGTCGGCGCCGAGGTGGTCTGCGTGGGCCGCCGGCCCGGCCCGGTCGGCCGACACCGGTTCTGGGACGCCACCGGCGCTCCCCCCGACCTCACCGGCGTGGACGTGGTGGTGCACCTGGCCGCCGCGGTCGGCGACCCGGTGCCCGGCCGGGCCGCCGAGGCGGCGTACCGGGCGGTCAACGTGGGAGGTGCGGCCCGGTTGATCGCCGCGGCGTCCGGCCGTCCGCTGGTCTGGGTGAGCAGCGCCAGCGTGTACGACCCGCGGGTACGCCCCGCCGGCCCGGTGCGCGAGGACCACCCGGTCGGCGGCCAGCGCAGCGCGTACGGGCGGACCAAGGCGGCGGGCGAGGCGCTGGCGCTGGCGGCCGGCGCGGTGGTGCTGCGCCCCCGGGCGGTCTACGGGCCGGGCGACCCGCACCTGCTGCCCCGGCTCCGGGCGGCGGTGCGTGGCCGGTTGCTGCCCGTCCCCGGACCGGACGCGCCGATGAGCCTGACCGCGGTGGAGAACCTCGCCGACGCCTGCCTGCTCGCGCCGGGGTGGCCCGCCGGGGCGTACAACATCGCCGACGCGCGGCCGTACCCGCGCGACGCCACGCTGCGGGCGGCGCTGGCGGCGGCGGGACGGCCGGTGCGGGTCGTGCACGTGCCGGTGGCGCTCGCGATGGGCGCCGCCGCCGGGGCGACCGGCCTGGCCCGGCTGCGCGGCGCGGGCGCGCCTCGGCTGACCCGGTACGCCGTCGAGCAGCTGGCCCGCCCGCTGGTGCTGGATCTGGAGCGGGCGCTGGCTCGGGGTTTCCGGCCTCGGCGCTCCTTCGCCGATCACCTCGGTACGGATGATCAGATCGGGTAAGAATGGGGCATGAACGCTCCCATCGTGCCCGACAGTCACGCCGATCTCCTCGAACGCCCGCTCTTCGCCCACCTGGCGACCGTGCGGCCCGACGGATCACCGCAGAGCAATGTCATGTGGTTCACCTGGGACGGCTCGCGCATCCGGATGACGCACACCAAGAACCGGCAGAAGTTCCGGAACCTGGAGCGGGACCCGCGGGTGGCGCTCTCCGTGGCTGACCCGGACGACCCGTACCGGTTCCTGGAGGTGCGCGGCGTCGTCGAGAAGATCGACGACGATGACGAGGATGCCTCGTTCTACCGCTTCCTGCAGGAGCGGTACGGCAACGTGTACCCGATCAACGACGCCCCGGTACGGGTGGTCGTGACGATCCGCCCGGAGCACTTCGTCGCCGTGACCGGCGGCAGCCCGCAGCCGGCCGGCCGGCGGTAGCGACGGCCCGGTCGGCGCGCCCCGTCCGGTCCGGGGCGGGCGGCGCTCACGCTACTGCCCGGAAACAGGCCCCTCCCGAGCCACGGAGGGAACTGGATCCGGGCAGTAGCACGATCTCGAGCGGCGCGGCCCACGGGTCGGCGCGAGTCACGGGTCAGTGCGGCCCGATGCCGGCCAGGACGGTGGCGACCAGCCCGTCCACGAACCCCGGCGGTATCCGCAGCTCGGCGGCGGACTCGCCGCGCAACAGGCGCGGCAGGATCAGCTCGTGGCAGGCCCCGATCAGCATGGTGGCCGCGACGTCCACGTCGGCGTCCGGGGCGAGCCGGCCGAGGTCCCGCTCGGCGCGCAGGTAGTCGGCCAGCTCGCTCCGCAGGCCCCGGCCGGCCGCCATCGGGTTCGGCAGGGCGGCGAGGCGGGCCAGGGTGTCGGGGCGGGCCAGCAGCCCGGCGAAGGCGGGCAGGATCGCCGCGTGCAGCGCCAGTCCCCGGTCGAGGTAGGCCCGCAGGTTCCGCTCGACCGTGTCGCCGCCGGGGCGTACGGCCAGCTCGCCGAGCGCCCGTTCGGCGCTGCGCACGTGCGCGTGCAGCGCCTGGGCGAGCAACTCCTCCTTGTCGCCGAAGTGGTTGTAGAGCACCCCGTCGGCGACCTGCGCCTCGCGGGCGATGTCGCGTACCGTCAGCCCGGCGGTGCCGCGCCGGGCGATGAGTCGTTCGGCCGCGGCGATCAGGTGCTCGCGCAGGTCACGGTCGCCGCCGCGCAGCGCCGCCGCCCTCCTCGGTGACATCGGGACATGCTATTCGCCCGCGCGTACGGCCCGGACCAGCCAGGCGGTGCCCCGCAGTCGTACGGCGTCGGGCTGCTCGTACGCGCGCAGTGCCTCGGTCAGCGCCCGCCGGGCCCGCTCGGCGACCTCGGCGTCCACCTGGCTCAGCAGGTGCCGTACCGGTCCCCAGGTGCCGAGGAACCGTCCGGCGTCCCCGGCGTCGCGGCCCCAGACCTGCGGGGCCGACACCGCGGTGATGTCGATCTCCGTGAACCCGGCCGCGGTCAGTACCTCCCTGGTCCGGGCCGGATCGGCGAGCGAGAGCGGCCCCGGAGCGTCCCGCCCGGCGCCCCCGCTGCCGGCGGCGGCGGCCGGAGCGGCGGCGCGGGCAGCGGCGCCAGCGGCGGGGTGGCCGGCCGGCAGCTGGTCGGTCAGCGCCGCCAGTACCCGCCCCAGGTCCGTCCCCGCCATCCGGTCGAGGCAGAGGAACGCGAGCCGGCCGGCGGGGCGCAGCGCGCGGGCGATGTTGCCGAAGGCGGCCACCGGGTCGGCGAAGAACATGATCCCGAACCGGCTCAGCGCCACGTCGAAGGCGGCGTCCGGAAAGGGATGCGCCTGCGCGTCGCCCTGCTCGAAGGTCACGTTCGGCACGCCCGTCTCGACCGCCGCCGCACGCGCCCGGGCCAGCATCGGTGCCGACAGGTCGACCCCGACCGCCTCCCCGCGCGGGGCGCGCTCCGCCGCGAGCCGGGTCACCTGTCCGTTGCCGCAGCCGATGTCGAGCACCCGGTCCCGCGCGCCGATGCCGGCGGCGTCGAGCAGGGCGTCGTTGAAGCCGCTGTTCACGGCGTCGTACCGGGTCCAGTTGTCGGCCCAGTGGTTGCCCTCGTACCCGTTCCAGGCCGCGGCCTGCTCGGTGTTGACGACGGTGGTCATGGTCCCCCTCCCACGAGGCTCCGGCTCGGCCGGAACTGCGACGACGATTAGTGAACGCGTGTTCATGAACAGGCGTTCATGATGCGACCGCAGACCATCCACTGTCAACGGACGCCTCGCACCCCACCCCGTCGCACTTCCGACCCGGGCACTTCCGCCGTACCGACCACCGGCCGCAACGTCGTAGAGTTACCGAAACGTCGCTCTCGGCTCCGGGACGGGGAACAATGTCTCCACGCTGGACCGTCGCGGTCCTCGCCCTGCTCGGTCTCCTCGCCCTGGCCTGCGAGGGCTCCGCCGGCGCGGGATCGGGCCCGAGCGATCCCGGCCGGCCCAGGCCCGGGACGCCGGGTTCGATCGCCGCGCTCGGCGACTCGATCACCACCGGCTTCGGCTCCTGCGTGCTGCTCGCCTCCTGCACCCGCAACTCGTGGTCCACGGGAGACGGTCTGCGGGTCGAGAGCCACTACCGGCGCCTGCAAAAAACCAACCCGGCGATCCGCGGGCACGCGCACAACGCCGCCGCGCCGGGCGCCCGCGCGTCCGCGCTGCCCGCGCAGGCCGAGACGGCGGTACGCGCCAAGGCGGAGTACGTCACGATCCTGATCGGCGCGAACGACGCCTGTCGCGGCACGGTCGACGCGATGACCGGGGTCGACGAGTTCCGGCGCGACCTCGACCGCGCCCTCAAGGTGCTCAAGCAGGGCCTACCCAAGGCCCGGGTGCTGGTGCTGAGCCTGCCGGACCTGAACCGGCTCTGGGAGGTCGGCCACACCGAGTCGAGGGTCACCCGGATCTGGTCGCGGGGCATCTGCCCGGCCCTGCTGGCCAATCCGACGTCGACGGCCGAGGCGGACCGGCGGCGCCGGGCCGCCTTCGCCGACCGGATCGACGCGTACAACCGGCAGCTCGCCGCCGCCTGCCGGGCGTACGGGTCCCGCTGCCGGTACGACAACGGCGCCGTACACCGGGTCCGGTTCACCCTCGACCTGGTCAACCCGCTGGACTACTTCCACCCGAACGTGGCCGGCCAGAACCGCCTCGCCGAGGTCAGCTGGGAGAACTCCGGCTACTGAGCGGCCGGGCGCATGTCGCCGGGGCCACGGGGTACTCGCCGTGCCGTCCCGGCGCACGCCGGTACGCAGGCTCCCGCGCGGCACGTGCCACCGCGGATCGGGCGGAGGGAACGGCTGGGGTGAGCAGCGACAGCACCGCGAGCGGCGCGACGTCCGGTACCGCCCGGCGGGGGCGTCTCGGGCCGAACCTCACCCTGTTCCTGCTCGCCTCGGTCCTCGTGTCATTCCTCGCCTCCTCGTTCGCCCCGACCCCCCTCTACCCGACGTACCAGGCGGACTGGCACTTCTCGCCGATCACCACCACCGTCGTGTTCGGGGTCTACGCCGTCGGGGTACTGGGCTCGCTGCTGACCTTCGGCAAGCTCTCCGACCACCTCGGGCGGCGACCGGTCCTGCTCGGCGCGATCGTGGTCCAGATGGCCGCGCTGATCATTTTCATCCTCGCCAACGGCGTACCCGCGCTGCTGGCCGCCCGGATCGTCCAGGGGCTCGCGGCCGGCGCCGCGATCGGCGCGATCGGCGCCGCCATGCTCGACGTCAACCGGGCCCGGGGCACGCTCGCCAACTCGATCGCGCCGGGGATCGGGACCGGCACCGGCGCGCTCCTGTCGGCGTCGCTCGTCCAGTTCCTGCCCGCACCGACCCGGCTGGTCTACATCGTGCTGCTGGTGATCCTGCTGGTGCAGACCGTCGGGGTGGTCCTGATGCCGGAGACGGTCACCCCGATGCGGGGCGCCCTGCGCAGCCTTCGGCCGGAGATCAGCCTGCCCCGGACCGCACGCGGATCGGTGCTGGCGGTCGCCCCGGTGCTCTTCGCCGGATGGTCGCTGGCCAGCTTCTTCGGCGCCCTCGGCCCGGCGCTCGTCCGCGTGCTCGGCCCGACCTCGATCGTCTTCGGCGGGGTGGCGGTCTTCGTCTTCGCCATGATCTCGTCCGGCACCGTTCTCGTGCTGCGCAACGCGCCCGCGCGGACCGTGCTGCTCACCGGAATCGTCGCCCTCGTCCTCGGCATGATCATCACGATGTTCGCGGTCAACGGGCACTCCGTCGCCGCCTTCTTCGTCGGCATCGCGCTCGGCGGGGTCGGCTTCGGCGGTACGTTCCAGGGCAGCATCAAGAGCGTGATGCCGCTGGTCGAGGCGCACGAACGGGCCAGCGTCCTCTCGCTGCTCTACATCGTCTGCTACGTCGGTCTCGGCCTGCCCGCCGTCATCGCCGGCTATCTCGTGGTGCACGGCGGCGGCCTGCCCCGCACCGCCGACGAGTTCACCCTCGCCGTCATCGCGCTGGCCGTGATCGCCCTGCTCGGCCTGCGCGGAACCCTCCGGAGACCGGCGACCTGACCCGCCGCCACGCCGCCGCACCGCCCGGCGTCCGGCGTCCGGCGTCCGGCGTCCGGCGTCCGGCGTCCGGCAATCAGCGTGCCCGGGGGGCCGGTCGCGCTCGGAAGGCCGCGCACGGTCGAGCGCCCGGTCACGGGTTGCCGGTCACGACCGGCGCTCGGGAGGTCGCACGGCCAGTCACCGCTGCC
Source organism: Micromonospora sp. NPDC049559 (assembly GCF_040676675.1). NCBI lineage: Bacteria > Bacillati > Actinomycetota > Actinomycetes > Micromonosporales > Micromonosporaceae > Micromonospora > Micromonospora sp. NPDC049559. The sequence goes on from NZ_JBFAPK010000012.1 coordinate 84,405, forward strand.
GGGGTGGGCGGCCCGCCTCGATCGCCCTGGGCCGGTACAGCGCCTCCGCCCGCCGGGCCAGGTCCCGGGTTGCCGAGGAGTTCGCCCACGTGCCGAGGATGATCGCGGCCCCCGGGATAATCTTCGCGGCGACCCGCTTCGCCGCCCGGATCCCGGCCATCTGCGCGAGCTTGACGCTCAACCGCAGCAGCGCCTGCCGCAGCGGGGTGTTCGAGCGCTGGAACAGGGCGGCGGCGCGCTCCCGGCCGGCCGCGACCCCGAGGGCCAGCCGGGCGGTCTCGGCGACCTTGTGCACCCGCTGGAGGACCAGCAGGTCCGTGGCCCGGTCGGGGTGCACCGGATCGGCGCCGTACGCGGCGGCGATGTGCAGCACCATCCGAGCCTGGGTCCACGCCAGCACGCCGACGTCGAGGATGGCGCCGGGCAGCCCGGCCGCGCCGGAGACGGCGCCCGAGAGGCGGGCGTGGGCGAGGAACCGTCCCGCCGCGAGCCGGGCGAGTTCCTCGGGGTGGAGGTCGGGTCGCTGCGCCCGGTTCCGCTCGGCCCAGTCGCGCGCCTCCGGACCCAGCCGCCGGACCGCCTCCAGGGCCAGGTGCTCCGGGGCGTACTGCGGATCGTCGCGCATCCGGTCCCAGAGGCCGGGCGGCGGGGCCGCGGCCTCGTCCGGGATCGCCCCCGCCGGAGCGGGATCGGCGGCGGCCGGTGACCGGTCCCCCGACCCGCCGGCCGGCGCCGGTTCCACCGCCTCCGGCGCGCGGCTCTCCGGGACGCGCCCCGGCTCGGCGGGGCCTTCCGGGGCGGCGCCCCGCTCGGCGCGGCTCTGCGACGCCGGGCCCTGCGACGCGCGGTGCTGCGGATCGCGGCCGTTGGGCGCCGCCGGAACGTCGTCGGTACCGCCGGTCGAGGTCTGCTCGGTCACGTCTGCTCCAGGGGGATCGGAAACGGCGGACGGTGGCCGGTCGGCCGGTCAGCGCCGACCGGAGAACCGGGCCAGGACCCGGCGCAGCCGCTGCTGGGTCTCGGGCTTGGCCAGTTCCCGCCGGCCCCGTTCGATCATCATCTGTCCCCGGGGCGAGCCGAGGAAGGTGCGGATCCGCTGCACGAGCGTTGGCATGTCGGTCCTCCTGTCTGGGTCGTCCCGGTATCTACCCGCGTCGACCCGGTGCCACACGCCGGGCGTGGCGACCGACTCCCATCATGGCGAAAAGAGTCCACCCCGGAGATCACCTCGCCCCGCCGGCCGGGCGGGGACGGTACCGGGCCCGGCGCGGCGGGAAACGATCCTCGACCCGCGTCGGGGAGTCGGCGTCACCGGCTCCCCGACGCGCGCCCGGCACGCGCCCGCGCCGCGTTCGGTCCCCGGGATCGGGTGGGTTCCCCGGGGACCGGGCGCGTCACTGCCAGCCCGGCACGATGGCGTCGACGACCTGCGTGGCGGCCCACTCGTGCTGGGCGTAGAGCCACCCGAACGCCGAGACCTGTACGGCCTGGGCCGCGTCGGTCAGCGGCATCTGCTGCCACCCGGGGATCTGGGCCAGCGCGTTGAGGAACTGGGCGGTGGCGTACGCGGGGTCCATGAGCTTGCCCACCGGCCCCCAGCCGCTGCTGCTGCGCTGCTGGAACAGCCCGACCGAGTCGTGGTCCCAGCCGACGCCCTGGTGCGGGTAGTCCATCGACTCCGGCAGCACGCCGCTGGCCAGGTTGTAGAGGTTGCTCTCCTGCATCGCGGTGGCCACCGCGATGATCAGCGCGCGGCGGGGCATGTGCATGTCCCGCCCGGTCCGCACGATCGCCTTGGCGTTGTCCATCTGTACGCCCGTGAGGCCGGCCACCGGTCCGGGGTCGACGCGCTTCGGGGCGGCCTCCTCGGCCGGGGCGGCGGGGGTGGCGGAGTCGGCCACGTCGGGGTCGGTGGTGGCCCGGGTCGCCGGCGGGGCGTCCGGCTCGGCCCGCTGCGCCCGGGTCGCGGCGCGGGCCGCCTGGTCCCGCCGGGCCAGTTCCGACTGGGCGGCGGCGGGCTCGGCCTTGGCCACCTGCCCCTCCGGCGCGGACCCGGCCTGGGCGAAGGCGGCGAAGCCGAGGCAGCAGACCGCGCCCGTGGCCAGGGTCAGCCGGACGTCGCGCCGGCCGAAGAGCTTGCGGGTCCGGCTGCCGGCCGGCGTGCCGGCCAGGGCGACGAGCCGCCGGCGGGTGGCGTCTTCGAGGTCCTCGATCCGGTCGCCGGAGCGGGCGGCCACGGTACGGAGCCGGTCGCGCAGCCGGGCGGCCCGGCCCGGTCGACCCCCCGTCGGTACGGACGAGGGGGCATCCTCCGTTCGGCCGGTGGAAGCGGCGGCGCCGTACTTGTCGTCAAGTGAGTCGTCGTCACGCATCCGACGAGGCTAGGCAGGTCAAACCCCGAGTTCACCGGCCGGTAACGTGGCCCTTGCCACAATTGCGGGCCGACCAACCGGTCAGCCGACCGCACCGGCGGCCGCCGAGGGTCAACCCGCGCAACTCCGGCATCCCGGGTATCACACTTTTTCGGGACCAGGCTGGCATTTACCTTCGAATCATCAGGTCGAGTCGGCACCTGCGGCGCCCCTCCCCCGTTCGTACCAGGCGGACCCCCCACCCGCGGCCACTCCGGGGTGGGCCGGGCGGGGCACACGCGCGTCTTGGGACGTTCCCCGCGGGGCGCACGCTCTCCTTGAGGCGTTCGACGGCGGCCACGTAGTGTTCTCCTCGGCGCCCGAACGCTTCCTCGCCCTCGTCGAGCCGTTCGTCTCCGACCGCCTGGGCCGCGCTCTCCGGGCTGACCATCGAGGTGATGCCGATGCGGGACCTCCGGCCGCTGCCCAAGGCGAACCTGCACCTGCATCTCACCGGGTCGCTGCGGCCCGCCACGCTCGTCGAGCTGGCCGACCGGTACGGGCTGGCGCGGCCGTCGCCCCTGCGCGCGGGCGCGGTGCACGGCTGGGCCGCCTTCCAGGAGCGCTACGACACCGCCCGCGCGGTGCTGCGTACCCCGGCGGACCTCACCCGGGCGGTGGCCGAGGCCGCCGAGGACAGCGCGGCGGACGGCGGCGGCTGGCTGGAGTTGCAGGTCGACCCGACCTCGTACGCCGAGCGGCTCGGCGGCCTGGAACCGGTGGTGGAGGCGGTGCTGGCCGGCGCGGCCGGTCGGGCCGCCGGCATCGTCCTCGCCACCAGTTGGGCCGCCGCCCCCGAGCACGCCACCCGGGTGGCCCGCCTCGCGGCCCGGCACGCCGGCGCCGGGGTGGTCGGCTTCGGCATCTCCAACGACGAACGGCTCGGCCGGGTCGCCGACTTCGTACCGGCCGCCCGCGTCGCCGCCGACGCCGGCCTGCTCGTGACCCCGCACGCCGGCTTCTACGAGGCCGCCTGGCACGTCCGCGACTGCGTACGGCTGCTCGGCGCGCAGCGGATCGGCCACGGCCTCTCCGCCGTCGGCGACCCGGCCGTGCTCGCCCTGCTGGCCGAGCGCGGGGTCACGCTGGAGGTGTGTCCCAGCTCATATCCGCCGCTCGGAGTGACCGCCGACCTGGCCGCTACCCCGCTGCGCCCGCTGCTCGACGCCGGGGTACGGGTCGCGCTCGGCCCGGACGACCCGCTGCTGTTCCAGCACGGGCTGGCCGACCAGTACGCGACCGCGCGGTCGGAGCTGGGCTGTTCCGATCCCGAGCTGGCCGAACTGGCCCGGTACTCGATCGAGGCCAGCGCCGCCCCGGCGGCGGTACGGCGCGCGATGCTGGCGGGTGTCGAAAGGTGGCTGGGCGGAATGCAGGAAGATGGCGGACGCGTTGCCTTGACCGAGGTCGCGTCCGCCGTGGACGGGCCTCGGCCCACCCCGCTGAGGAGGTCCTGACCGGTGCTCGACCCGCACGAGCTCTACCAGCTCGCCGACGATCTGCCCGAACTGGGTCAGCCGGTGCTGATCCAGGCGCTGACCGGCTTCGTCGACGCCGGTAACGCCACCCGACTCGCCCGCGAGCACCTGCTCTCCACGCTGGAGGGGCGCCCCGTCGCCACCTTCGACATCGACCAGCTGCTGGACTACCGGTCCCGCCGACCCACCATGCTCTTCGTCGAGGACCACTGGGAGCGGTACGAGGAGCCCAAGCTCCAGCTGCACCTGCTCCGGGACGACGACGAGACCCCCTTCCTGCTGCTCACCGGCCCCGAGCCGGACCTGCAGTGGGAACGGTTCACCGAGGCGGTCATCGCGCTCGTGGAGCGGCTCGGCGTACGGCTCACCGCCGGGTTCAACGCGATCCCGATGGCCGTACCGCACACCCGCCCCACCGGCATCACCGCGCACGCCACCCGCCGCGACCTGATCGGCGGCTACGAGCCCTGGCTCCAGCGGGTACAGGTGCCGGGCAGCGCCGGCCACCTGCTCGAATACCGCCTCGGCGAGCGGGGGCGCGACGCGCTCGGGTTCGCCGTGCACGTGCCGCACTACGTCGCCCAGACCGAGTACCCGGCCGCGGCCGAGCTGCTGCTCACGTCGGTCTCCCGCGCCACCGGCCTGCTGCTGCCGACCGAGGCGCTGCGCGAGGCCGCGGAGGCCGTACGCACCGACATCGACCGGCAGGTGGCCCAGACCGACGAGGCGGTGGCGCTGGTTCAGGCGCTGGAGGAGCAGTACGACGCGTTCGCCCGCGGTCGCGGCGAGAACAACCTGCTGATCAACCCGAGCGGGCCGCTGCCCACCGCCGACGAACTCGGCGCCGAGCTGGAGCGCTTCCTCGCCGAGCAGGGCAAGCCGGGCGATCCGCCCACCCGCTGAGCTGCGCGGACGGGCCCCTTGTCCAGGGGGCCCGTCCGTACCCGCGGGGCCGGGGTGCGCGGCACGGTGGGCGGGTCCGGCGCGGATGCGGCAGGCTGGGCCCATGCGCTTGGTGACCTGGAACGTGAACTCCGTGAAGGCCCGGCTGCCCCGACTGCTGGCCTGGCTCGACGAGACCCGGCCGGACGTGGTCTGCCTGCAGGAGACCAAGTGCCCGGACGGCTCGTTCCCGGTGGCCGAGGTCGGCGAGCTGGGCTACCGGGCCGCCAGCCACAGCGACGGCCGCTGGAACGGGGTCGCCGTTCTCTCCCGGGTGGGCCTCGACGACGTACGGGTGGGGTTCGCGGGCGAGCCGGGCTTCCCGGACCCGGAGGCCCGCGCCATCTCCGCCACCTGCGACGGGCTGCGGGTCTGGTCGATCTACGTACCGAACGGGCGTACCCCGGACTCGCCGCACTACGAGTACAAGCTCGCCTGGCTGGCGGCGCTGCGCGAGGCGCTCGCCGACGACCTGCGCTCCGGTACGCCGCTGGCGGTCTGCGGTGACTTCAACGTCGCCCCGACCGACGCCGACGTCTGGGACCCGGCCCTCTTCGTCCACTCGACGCACGTCACCCCGCCGGAGCGGCAGGCGCTGGCGCGGCTGCGCGAGCTGGGCCTGCGGGACGTGGTGCCCACCCCGATGAAGGGGCCGCACCCGTACACGTACTGGGACTACCGGGCCGGCATGTTCCACCAGAACAAGGGCATGCGGATCGACCTGGTCTACGCCACCGAGTCGTTCGGCGCGACGGTGCGCTCCGCGTACGTGGACCGCGAGGCCCGCAAGGGCAAGGGTCCCTCCGACCACGCCCCGATCGTCGTCGACGCGGACTTCGGCACCGGGCCGGCGGAGTTCGGCGCCGCGCCGTCCGGGGATGCCGCGCCGCCGCGCGGTGCCGAGCCGTCCGGCGGGGTCGAGCCATAGGCTGGAGCCATGGCAGTCGTGAAGATCAACGCGATCGAGGTACCGCCGGGCGCCGGCGAGGAGCTGGAGCGCCGGTTCGCCGCCCGGCAACGCGCGGTCGAGGGCTCCCCCGGATTCCTCGGCTTCGAGCTGCTGCGCCCGGTGGCCGGCGAGACCCGCTACTTCGTCTACACCCGGTGGGAGAGCGAAGAGGCGTACCAGGCCTGGGCGAGCGGGCCGGCCCGCGAGGCGCACGCCCGGCCGCACGGCGGTGGTGAGGCGCCGAGACCGGTCTCCACCGGCGCCAGCCTGCTGGAGTTCGAGGTGGTCCAGCAGGTGGGCAACGGCTGACGGCCCCGGCCGGGCCGGCACGGGCCCGGGCGCCGGGACGGTGCGGGTTCAGGCCGGGCCGAGCAGGTCCCAGCGGTTGCCGGCGATGTCGAGGAAGACGGCGACCCGGCCGTACGGCTCGGTCCGCGCCGGCCGGACGAAGGTGACCCCGGCCTCGGTCAGCCGCCGGTGGGTGGCCTCGAAGTCGTCGACCCGGAGGAAGAAGCCCACCCGGCCGGCCACCTGGTCGCCGACGGCGGCGGCCTGCCGCTCGCCGTCGGCCCGGGCGAGCAGGATCCCGGTACGGGCACCCGGCGGCCGTACGACCACCCACCGCTTCGGGCGCCCGTCGGTCGTCGTCGAGGGCCTGTCCTCGGTCAGCTCGAAGCCGAGCACGCGGGTGAAGAACTCGATCGCCGGGTCGTACTCGGCCACGACGACGGTTACGAGATCAAGATGCACCGCCGGAGCGTACGCGTCCCGCGCCCGGTGGTGCCGCTCAGGTTTTACGGGCCTTGACCAGCGAGGCGAAGACGACCACGTTGTCGGCGTAACCGATGCTCCCGCCGACCCACTCACCGCCGCAGGTGATCAGCCGCAGCCCGGGCCGCTGGTAGTCGCCGTAGACCCGCTCGGTCGGGAGCTTCGCCTTGTCGAAGTGCTCCACCGAGTTGACCTCGAAGATCGCCACCGACCGGTCCGCCCGGGCCACCTGGATCTTCGCACCGGCGCGCAGCCGGACCAGGTCGTGGAAGACCGACGGCCCGGTACGGGTGTCGGCGTGCCCGACGATGATCGCCGGACCGAACTGCCCGGGGGTGGGGCCGCGCTCGTACCAGCCCGCCTCGTTGTGCCGGGCCAGCGGCGGTACGGCGATGGAGCCGTCGTCGGCGAGCCCGACCCGCTGCACCGGCGCCTTCACCCGGATCGAGGGGATCTCCACGCGGACCGGGCGGCTCGGCTCCAGCACCGGAAAGTCCCGCGGCGGGGGGCGGCTGCCGGAGCCGAGCAACTCCAGCGACCAGTCCCGGGACCGGCCCAGGCCGGCGCCGGTGGCGAAGACCCCGACGAGGACCAGCACCACGGCGAGCGGGCCGCTCCAGCGGCGCCGGCCGCCGCGCGCCGTACCGTGGCCGCCCGCCGCCGTCCGACGGCCCCGAACCGTCGGATAACGCGGAACGGACGGCGCGGGCATGGCGTGGAGGTCAGCGGCCCGCGCCACCGGGCGACGGCGGTCGGACGGTCGGCGCGCCGCGCCGACGCCGCAGCGTGACGATCCCGAGCGCGACACCGAGCGCGGTGGTGCCGACGCCGCCCGCGAGGATCAGCTTCCCCGGGTCGACGCCCCCGCCGCCGCCGAACCCGGTCGCCGGGCCGCGCCAGGGCATGTCGCCCGCCACCACCACCAGCCGGGTCGTGGCGGACCTGCCGTCCGGACAGCTCAGCCGGACCCGGTACGTGTCGGCCCGGGTGGTGTGCGGCACGGTCGCGGACCCGACCAGGAAGCCGGCCTGCGGGTACACGGTGACCCCGCCGAAGGCGGCCGACTCGACCGTTGCCGCCTGGGTGTTGACCCGGCAGCTCGCCTTGATCTCGACCCGGTATCCGGCCTGCACGGTGTCCGGGTCGAGCCGCACGAACGTGTCGGCCGCCGCGGCCGGCGCGGCGCCCAACAGCACGGCGAGGGGTGCCAGGACGGCGGCGAGCAGCGCCGCGCCTCGGCTCGCTCCGGACACCATGCCTCCTCCCCGTACGCCGGCCGGCGCCGGAAGGACCGGCCCGCCGTGCCGACGATCGTGCTATCCCGCGTGGTAGCTCACACCTGACCGGTACCGGCCGTCGCGTAGGCTCATCTCCCTGTGACCTCCATCCAGCCGGCGGAAACCCCTGCCTTCCAGCATCGGGCCGGGGCGCCGACGCCGCGGCGGGTTGCTCAGATTCGTACCTTCCATCCGCGCCGGGGTCGGTTGAGCGGGCGGCACCACGACGCGCTGGAGCGGCTCTGGCCGCGCTGGGGACTCCTCGTGCCGGGCACCGAGCCGCGGGTTCCGGGTACCGGGGCTCCGGGCGCGCCGCGCACCCGCGCGGGCGCGACGACGGCCGTCCCGGATCCGGCGACGTCGGACGCGTCCGCCGCGACCGGGGTGGATCTGCCCGGCCTCTTCGGCCGCCGGGCGCCCGTGGTCCTGGAGATCGGCTCCGGCATGGGTGAGACCACCGCCGCGATGGCGGCCGCCGACCCGGGCCGAGACTATCTCGCGGTAGAGGTGCACACCCCCGGAATCGCCAACCTGCTCGCCCTCGCCGAGCGGCGCGGCCTGACCAACGTCCGGGTCGCCCAGGGCGACGCGATCGACCTGGTCCGGCTCCTGCCGGCCGGGAGCCTCGACGCGGTACACGTCTTCTTCCCCGACCCGTGGCCGAAGGCGCGCCACCACAAGCGGCGGCTGATCCAGCCCGCGCACGTCGCGCTGCTCCGGTCCCGGCTGGTGGCGGGCGGGACGCTGCACTGCGCCACGGACTGGGCCGAGTACGCGGCCGCGATGGCCGAGACGCTCGCCGCGGATCCCGAGCTGGTCAACGCCTTCGACGGGTACGCGCCCCGGCCCGCGCACCGACCGGTCACCAAGTTCGAGCGGCGCGGGCTCGCCAGCGGGCACCAGATCTTCGATTTGATCTTCCGCCGCGCGGCGCTCCCCGCCGATCCCGGCTGACCGCCCGGGCCGACTGGCGCTCGCGGCGTGATCAAGGCACCATTGACGCGCCATGACCCTTACCGATCAGCTGCCGGGCAGCGCCGACCCCGATTCCCTCTTCGACGCGTTCGCCGGCTGGGCCAAGGATCAGGGGCTCACCCTCTATCCGCACCAGGAAGAGGCGCTGATCGAGATCGTGTCGGGCGCCAACGTCATCCTCAGCACCCCGACCGGATCCGGCAAGAGCCTGGTGGCGACGGGTGCCCACTTCGCCGCCCTCGCCGACGACCGGGTGAGCTTCTACACCGCGCCGATCAAGGCGCTGGTCTCCGAGAAGTTCTTCGCGCTCTGCGACATATTCGGCGCCGAGAACGTCGGCATGCTCACCGGCGACGCGAGCGTCAACGAGGACGCGCCGATCATCTGCTGCACCGCCGAGATCCTGGCGAACATCGCCCTGCGCGACGGCGACCAGGCCGACGTCGGCATGGTGATCATGGACGAGTTCCACTTCTACGCCGAGCCAGACCGGGGCTGGGCCTGGCAGGTGCCGCTGATCGAGCTGCCCCAGGCGCAGTTCGTGCTGATGTCGGCCACCCTGGGGGACGTCACCCGGTTCGTCGACGACCTCACCCGGCGTACCGGGCGCCCGACCGCGAACGTCCGCAACGCCGAGCGGCCGGTACCGCTGATGTTCTCGTACGTCACCACGCCGTTGCACGAGACCCTGGAGGAGCTGCTCAGCACGCACCAGGCACCGGTCTACGTCGTGCACTTCACCCAGGCCGCCGCCCTGGAACGGGCCCAGGCGCTGATGAGCATCAACGTCTGCAGCCGGGCCGAGAAGGACGCCATCGCCCAGGCCATCGGGAACTTCCGCTTCACCGCCGGCTTCGGGCGTACGCTCTCGCGGCTGGTCCGGCACGGCATCGGCGTACACCATGCCGGGATGCTGCCCCGGTACCGCCGGCTGGTGGAGACCCTCGCCCAGGCCGGGCTACTCAAGGTCATCTGCGGTACGGACACCCTCGGGGTCGGCATCAACGTACCGATCCGCACGGTGCTCTTCACCGCGCTGTCGAAGTACGACGGGGTGAAGACCCGGCTGCTCAAGGCCCGCGAGTTCCACCAGATCGCCGGCCGGGCCGGTCGCGCCGGCTTCGACACCATCGGGCGGGTGGTGGTGCAGGCGCCCGAGCACGTGATCGAGAACGAGAAGGCGCTGGCCAAGGCGGGCGACGACCCGAAGAAGCGGCGCAAGGTGGTGCGCAAGAAGCCGCCGGAGGGATCGATCGGCTGGGGCAGGCCGACCTTCGACCGCCTCGTCGAGGCCGAGCCGGAGCCGCTCACCTCCAGCTTCCAGGTCAGCCACTCCATGCTGCTCAACGTGATCAGCCGGCCCGGGGACGCGTTCGGCGCCATGCGGCACCTGCTCACCGACAACCACGAGGACCGGCCGGCGCAGCGCAGGCACATCCGGCGCGCCATCGCGATCTACCGGGCGCTGCTCGCCGGCGGGGTGGTCGAGCAGCTGGCCGAGCCGGACGAGGCCGGCCGGCGGGTACGCCTCACCGTGGACCTGCAGTTCGACTTCGCCCTCAACCAGCCGCTGTCGCCGTTCGCCCTGGCCGCGATCGAGCTGCTGGACGCCGAGTCGCCGACGTACCCGCTCGACGTGCTGTCGGTGATCGAGGCGACCCTGGACAACCCACGCCAGGTGCTCTCGGCCCAGCAGTTCAAGGCCCGCGGCGAGGCGGTCGCGCAGATGAAGGCCGACGGCATCGAGTACGAGGCCCGGCTGGAACTGCTCGACGAGGTGACCCACCCGAAGCCGCTCGCCGAGCTGCTGGAGGCCGCCTACGAGATGTACCGCCGGGGCCACCCCTGGGTCGCCGACCACGAACTCGCCCCGAAGTCGGTGGTCCGCGACATGTACGAGCGGGCCATGACCTTCGTCGAGTACATCTCCTTCTACGGCCTCTCCCGGTCGGAGGGGCTCGTGCTGCGCTACCTCGCCGACGCGTACAAGGCGCTGCGGCACACCGTCCCCGAGGACGCGAAGACCGAGGAACTGGTCGACCTCATCGAGTGGCTGGGCGAGATGGTCCGGCAGGTGGACTCCAGCCTCATCGACGAGTGGGAGCGGCTGCGCAACCCCGGCGCGACGGTCGAGGCCGTGCTCGACGAGCGGCCGCCCGCGGTCACCGGGAACCTCCGCGCCTTCAAGGTGCTGGTCCGCAACGCGCTCTTCCGCCGCGTGGAGCTGGCCGCGCTACGCCGCTACGACGAACTGGGCGCGCTGGACGCCGAGTCCGGGTGGGACGCCGACGCGTGGGCGGACGCGCTGGAGCCGTACTTCGAGGCGTACGACGAGATCGGTACCGGCCCGCAGGCGCGCGGGCCGGCGCTGCTGATGGTCGACCAGCAGCGGGACCGCTGGACGGTACGCCAGATTTTCGACGATCCCGACGGCGACCACGACTGGGGAATCAGCGCGGAGGTGGACCTGGCCGCCTCCGACGAGGTCGGCGCGGCGGTGCTCCGGGTGACCGAGGTCGGCCAACTCTAGGCGGTGGCCGGTCGCCCGGGGCCGCACGGAAGCGGGTCCGCGCGGCGCTGGAGGTACTGCGGCAGGAGGGCGAGGCGCCGAACGCGCCCGCGCCCGGCCTGGACCGCCTCGGCGACCTGGTCACGGCGGCCGGGCGAGCCGGATTGGAGATCCGCGTCGAGCTCGCCGAGACCCGGCCGCTGCCGCCGGAGGTCGACCTGGCGGCGTACCGGATCGTCCAGGAGGCGCTGACCAACGTGGCCCGGCACGCGGCCGCGACCGCCGCGGTGGTCCGGGTCCGGCCCGACCGCGACGACGTGCTGGTGGAGGTCGAGGACGACGGCACCGGCGGACCGGGTACGCCCGGCAACGGGATTCTCGGCATGGGCGAGCGGGCCCGGGCGCTGGGCGGTTCCCTGGCCACGGGTCCACGCCCGGACGGCGGCTTCCGTGTCGCCGCGCGCCTGCCGTTGCGCCCCGGACCGGCGCCGGCGGGAGCGCCGACATGATCCGGGTCCTGGTCGCCGACGACCAGACCCTGGTACGCGCCGGCTTCCGCTCCATCCTGGAGGGCGAGGACGGCTTCGAGGTGGTCGGCGAGGCCGCCGACGGCGCCGAGGCGGTCCGGTTCGCCCGGCAGTCGCGGCCGGACGTCGTCCTCATGGACATCCGGATGCCCGGGCTGGACGGCCTGGCCGCCACCCGGGAGATCACCGCGAGCTCCGACGTCCGCGTGATCATCCTGACCACGTTCGACCTGGACGACTACGTCTACGGGGCGCTGCGGGCCGGCGCGAGCGGCTTCCTGGTCAAGGACACCGAGCCGGCGGAGCTGATCCACGGGGTGCGGGTGGTGGCGCGCGGTGACGCGCTGATCGCGCCGTCGATCACCCGCAGGTTGATCGCCGAATTCGCCGCCCGGGCGTCGCACCCCGACCCGCGACCGCGGCTGCGCGGGCTCACGGAGCGGGAGCGCGAGGTGATGGCGCTGGTCGCCGCCGGCCTGTCCAACGACGAGATCGCGGCCCGGCTGGTGCTGAGCCCGGCCACCGCGAAGACACACGTCAGCCGGATCATGACCAAGGCCCAGGTCCGGGACCGGGCCCAGTTGGTGATCCTCGCGTACGAGTCCGGCCTGACGATCCCCGGCTGGCTCACCCGCCCCTGACCCCGGCCCAGGCGCGGGCCGCCGGTCGAACCGGCCGGCGGCCGTACGTCGTTGCCCGCGTTGGCGGGCCGGTGTGCCGCCGGGTCAGCGGTCGGCCGGGCGGCGGGAGCGGGCTGGCGGGTCAGCGGCCGGCCGGGCGGCGGGAGCGGGCCAGCGCCAGCCCGGCGACGGCCATGGCGACCAACCCCACCAGGATCGCCACGATGCCCCCGCCTCGCCCGTTGCCGGTGCCGAGACCACCGTCGGAGATGACCACGACCACCGCGCCGACGGCCGCTCCGATCAACCCCAGCAGCAGGGCGACGACGGCCTCGCGTCGCCCGGAGCCGGTGCCCGTACGGCCGGCGGCGCGGGTCCGGGCGAACCAACCGACGACCACGCCGACCAACGCCACCACGGCGGCCAGGGCTGCCCCGATCCGCCCGGGGCTCATGGTGTAGACGCTCGCGGCCGAGTGGAACGATCCGTGGTCGGCGGCCGGCGAGGCGAGTCCGATCCCGCCGAGCGGGGCGGTCGCGGCGGCGGTGAGCAGGTGACGGACGGACATCGAGGATCCCCTTCGCTCGCATGACGGGTACAGGCGGCAGCGTATGTAGCGGCGCGGTGACACGTCGTCGTGCCGGAGTCGCCGATGGGCCTACCACCCGGGTTGTGTGCGCCCGGAGCGTCCTACCGCCACGGTTGTCTCCCCCGCCCGGAACACGGCCTCGTCCGTCCCCGCCAGTACCGGAATCCGCCGGCCGTGACGCTATTGCCGCCCGGTGTCTCTAGCGGACCAGCGAGCCCATGTGTACAAGGGGTTCGTGGATGTGCTCAATGTGGCGAACGTCGTCGTGGGCATCGTCGGCGGGATCGCGTCGGTCGTTGCGCTGCTGATGACCCTCCGTGACCGCGCCAGGCCGCGGCCGTCCGCCACCGCCGGCGCGTCGGCGCAGCCCGTGGCGGACGGGGACGGCGGTGCAGAGCAGATCGACCCGCCGAAGGCAAGGCCAGCCGGACAACCGCGCAGCGCCCGCCTTACCCTGCTGCTGTTCACACCGTGGATCTTCGCCGCCGGCTTCTTCCTGTCGGGTTGGTTCACCAACGACGTCTTCGACCCCGACCCACCAGTCATGTGGGCGGTCACCCTGGTCACCGGCTGGGCGGTCTCGGCCGTGTGGATCACCGTGGTCATCAAGCGCACCCGCCACCAGGAGCTGAAGTGACGGCACCATCCGGACGGGGAAGCAAGGACGTCCTCACCCTGCGAGGGATGCCGACGAGCCGGGTGGGCGTTGAGGTCGTCTCCACCAGGTAGCTTCAGACGCTCGGCTGCTGAGTTGTCCAGGATCCGCTGGCGGATTCGGGGATCTCGGTGTTTGAAGCCTCGGTGGGTTCCCGGGAGGCAGTGCTGTCCAAGGGCCAGCCTTGGGCGCTAGCTGGGTGTAGCCGTTCTCTCGGCACGCCGCCAGCAGGTCCTGAACCATTCCGCGCAGGTCGCCCGCCCGATTCCCCGCTACGGCCGCCGCCGCGTACGCGGCCAGCAGACGCGCCGGCCCACTGATGTCGGGGTTGGATGACTCCGCGCCGACCTCACCCGCGGCGGCCAGGTCCGCTGGAGTCGCCCCACCGGCAGCCTCGATCCCCTTCAACGAGTCACACATCTGCTGGCCAGCAGCGTCCGTGGAGGTCGACGACGAAGATCCGCTCGGTGCGACGGCGGTCGTGGCGGCGGCCGTTGCCGGCGTTGCAATCGTGCTCGGCGTCGCGGTGGCGTCGCCGGCAGACGAGCCCTCGTCACCTCCGGCACATCCGCACATCGCGGTCACTACAAGCAAGGCAGGTACGGCGATCAGCCATCGAGGTATCACATTGGCCCAGTATTCCAGAGCGCCCTGGGCCGAAGGGTACTCCCGCTGGCTCGGGGGGTGCGCCCACGTTTTCGGCACGTCGCTCCTGCACAACCCGCACGGGTGCCACCGTCGGTGCCAACGGTCCCGGGCTGGGCACCCGCAACCGGTCGGTCAACAGCTGTTCGGTGGCGGTGGTCAGGGTTCGGGAGGTGGTGCTCACCACCGGGGGTCCACCGACGGCCATGGAGCGTCCCATGGCGCGGCTGGACATGTTGGTGCACACCGCTCCATGTCACAGCAGGGCCTCGATCTCGTCGGCGGCGGTGGGAGCGCCGGGAGAGGAGCGGATCTCGGCACCGAGACGAGCGGCTGCGGCGCGGTGCGGGCCGGGGGCGAGCATGCGGTCGACGGCGGCGCGGATGGTGGCTGGAGCGGCCTGCCGCGACACCACCTCGGCGGCGCCGACGCCCTGGATCAGCGAGCCGACCAGTGGCTGGTCGCTGCGGTCGAACATCGGCAGGATCACCATCGGTAGATCGTGCGCGAGGGCCTGCATCGTTGTGCCGTGGCCGCCATGGCCGACAACGAGGGACACGTCCGGCATCACCTTGGCATGCGAGACGTACCCATGAATTTCCACAGTGGGCGGTTTCCGGATCTCTTCGGGCCGTACGGCGTTGCCCGTGGTGAGGATGACCGGCAGCGCCAGGTCGGCGACCGCGTCCACGACGGACTGTAGGGTGTCGACCTGGCCTGGGTAATACAGCGAACTCAGGCTCACCAGCACCTTGCCCGAGGAGCAGGCCGGGACGGCGGGTGGCACGACCGGGCCGACCACGCGCGCGTTGGTCGGCAGCGGCGACGTGGGCTCGAGCGACGGCACGGTGGTGACCAGCGCCCGGTCGGCGCCGTCCCAGAGGCGACGGGGACGTAGGCCCTTCAGGGTGGCGATCGCGTTGGTCACTCCGGTGCCGAACTCCTGCCGAATGTACTCGTAGAAAGTGTGCACCAACGCCACGTGCCGCACGCCGGACCGCCGGACCGCCGCGAGCGCGCCGACCAGCATGCAGTCCACGACAGCCACGTCACACGGGTGCTCGCGCAGAAGGGCGGCGACGTCACGGCCGGCGCCCCGGTCGACGCACGTGGCCAGGTAGGTCAGTTCGGTTCGGCGGGTGGTCAGCCGGGCCCCCGGTTGCCAAACGCGGGCCTGTTGGTACGTGTGGAAAACAAAGCCATTGGACTCGATCGGCGAGCGCATCTGGGCGTGACCGAGAACCCGCACGCGGTGGCCGCGGGACTGTAGCTCGGTCGCTATGCCCACGGCCGCTGCTGCGGCGCCGCCACCGTCCCACGTGACGACCAGGATGTCGCTCATTGCAAGACTCGGTCGACGAGTAGTTTTACGCGGGAAGCCGCCAGGCGCCGGCTGAGCCCGCGGTCGCGGCGCAGCAGCTTCCAGGTGTAGACATCAGTGGCGACGATCAGCAGGTCGAGTAGCGCGTCACGGGCGGCTGGAGGGCGGGCGTCGAGGGCTGGCGCGAACACCTGTGTGACCCAGTCACGATGCACGGCTCGGCCACGGTCCATCAGGCGTTTGACGTGCGGGTCGGCATCCTCCTTGCCGAGTAGCCGGACGTTGGCGTCGCCGCGCCGTTCGTATTGGTCGTAGAGCACCCGGATGGCACGTGCCGGGTCGCCGGCCGGTGTAGCCCGCTCCTCGACGAGCGTCGAGGTCGCCTCCGCAATGAGCTTGTCACGGTTACCGAAGTGGCGCAGCACCGTCTGCACGCTTACCTCCGCGCGGGCCGCGACGTCGGCGAGGGTCACCTCGGGTAGCTCGCCGAAAGCTGCCACCGTCGCTTCGACGATGCGCTGTCGGGTAGCGGCCATGGACTCGGCGCGCGCTGTCTGAGTGTATACGCGTGACAGTTTCATGTTAGCGGACGTTAACACGAATCTGCCCCCAGCAGCAGCCGGTACCGCACACCATCTGCGTCGACTACCGGAGCCCGAAGCCGTCCAGCTCCCACGTCAGCCGCTTGGAGATCGCACTCAACGCCTCAAGTCAGCATCTTTCGACATCGATCATCCGATTCCTGATCGCCGCCCTTCAGCCGGACGTGGCCCGGACATGGCCACGCCGTTGGCCAACTTCCCGCGGACTGGCCAACTTCCCGCGGACTGGCCACCTTCGGTTGGACCGGACAGCGGGTGTCGGGTCCGCCGGAAGGTTGCGGACGACCGAGGCGCTGACCGGCAACTCGCAAGGGGCGCTGACCAGCAACTCGCAAGGTAGGTCCGGACGACATCGTGCCGAAGCGTCCGGGCCCATCTTGCGAAAATCCTGACCCGAGGCGACCATGCGCCGCGAAGGTAGGTCCTCCGACTCGGCCTTCTCGCCACTCAGAGGACGTGCTCACGCCAGTGCCGGGCTGGTGCGCCGAAGAGGAAGCCGTTCTCGTCGAGCGCGTTGTAGATCGTCAGGTGCCCTGCTGGGGAAGTCATCGGCGTGGCGTACCGCTACCCACCGCACCGACACCCGACCACCGGCCCCGACCCCGTCGGGGCGTTCGACCGTCTCCCGCAGCGACCCCTCGGAGCCGCCTGCGATCGACCGCGCCGCGCTGACCAGCGCAGCCCGAACGGTGAACACCTCCCGCCGCACCCGTGCCAGCTCGGCCCGCGTGGCTCCGACGGCGCTACCCCCGGCATCCTCCCGGGCCGCCGCGACCGCTACCTCCCCCGCGCACCCGGCCGGAGTCAAACCCACCCGGCGGACCGCCGCAGACACTTCCGGCATCTCCTCGTCCGCCAGCCGGACGCTCAGGCAGTTCAACCGCCCGGCCGGCATCCGCGCCCGTTCCCGGCCACCGGCACCACGACCCTGGAGCCCGTCGGAGAACCGACGCTCATACCACGGCACCCTGCTCTCCAACGCCGTTCTCCGGCGCCAACTCGGCGCGTACGGGTGACTCGCAACCCGTTCCGGACGGCTCGCAAGATCACCCGCAGACCTTCCCGGACACTCGCAGGGTTCGCGCGGACGCGACATCGTAGAACGCCCAGATTCAGTGGGCGCAGCGGCCAAAGTCGATTAGAATGTATGTACTAAAACGGCTTCTGAACTGGGAGGATTGCCGTGATTGCGCCCGCCACTCCCGCCCCTGCCGCCCCGACCGCCGCTCCCCTGCCGTACGCGACCCTGCTCGGTTTCACCCGCTACGTCGACCGGACCGGACCGGCCAAGGCGACCTTCGTCGGCGGCCTGCGCAAGCAGCGCGCCAGCCGCTCCGGCTTCAATCCCCACGGGCAGCTCGTGAAGGCGCTCAAGGCCGACATCGCCTTCCACACCGACGGGCGTCACCTGAGCGAGGTCGCCAACGTCGTCAAGCCCCGCTGGCGTCCGCTCTACGAGTCGCTCGTCCCCGGCGCGCTGACCTACCTCCGCTCGCTCGGCGACCCCTCGACCGTAGAACTCGTACCGACCCGGGACGCGCTCGCCCTGCTCGGCGGCCTTCCCCTGAAGATCAATCCGCAGTTCGGGCTGCGCCACGACGACGGGCACGCCGAGGCCGTACGCCTGCACTTCGACGAGCAGCCGCCCAGCGACGAGGCGGTACTGGCCACGCTGCACCTGATGGCGCGGCACATGGACCAGGTGCTCCCGCACGCCGAGCCGGTACTGGTCGACGTGCGACGCGGCCACTCCTACCGGCGCGACCCGAACGTACGCGCCGAGCAGGTCGAGCGGTGGCTGGCCGGCGAGGCCGCCGCCTTCACCGCCATCTGGTCCACCGCCGCCTGACGACAACATCGCCCGCGGCCTCCGCGCCGCCGCCGGACGCGACGCAGCCTCGGTCGTCGCCTCCGGTGGTGGCGCGGGCCGCCCCGTGGACGCGCGACCCCACCCGCCCCGCCACCGTTACTGGCCGCCACCGGTCAGGTGTCGTGCTCGCCCGGCGCGCAGGGCGGCGCGCAGCTCGGCCAGAAAACCCTCGAAGTCCTCGTTCAGCCGCTGTGCGGTGACGTGCAGGACGACCCACCCGTGTCCGAGCATCCGGTTGAGACGTCGCCGGTCTCGATGGAACTGGATCGTGGCGTTGTGCCAGAGCCCCGTCGTACTCCACGGCGACCTTCGCCTCGGGCCAGGCCAGGTCGAGCCGGGCGACGAAACGCCCACCATCCGCGACGGCGTACTGCGTCTGGGGCCGAGGCAGCCCGGCGAGCATCAGCCGCACCCGTACCCGCCTCTCCGGCGGCGATTCGGCGCCCGCGTCGGCGAGGTCGGCCGCGCGCAGGAGGCGGCGCCATCCTCGGTCACCGGCGCGGGCCAGCGCGTAGTCCCGCAGTCGCGGTACGGTCACCACCCGGGCCGCGAGGAGCCGGTCCAGAAGCACCACCGCCTCCACGAGATCGAGCGAGCGCGGCAGATCCCAGCAGGTCCGTTCCGGCGTGGTCAAGGAAACCCGTCCCGATCACGAACATCCCCGGCGACCAGCCGGGCCCGGTGCACCCGCAGCCCGTTCACCGGCCCGAACCGGACGTCCGAGGGCACCACCACGTCGAGCGGGTCGCCTTCACCCAGCTCCACCGCTCCGTAGCGGCCAGCGGCGGCGCGACCGGCGATGGCGGCGCCGGGCGGCATCAGCCACCGAGCGGCGGCCAGGCATCGGGCGCGATGCGAGACGGTCAGGTCGGCATCGGCGTAACCATCGCGGAACAGCGGTCGCCAGGCTGAGCTGCGCAGCTCGTTCCGGGTGAGCAGACCGGCGGCGACGGCATGGGAACCACGGAAGATCTGTCCACGCAGTTGCCGTGGACGCCGTGCGGTGACAGGCATGCGCCCCAGCGTGACCGAATACGGGGCGTCGCGCGGACCCCTGTGGATAACTCCGTTCGCAACGCAAAAGGTCGCGCTACTGCCCGGAAACAGGCCCCTCCTGAGCTGGCGAGGGCACTGCATCAGGGAAGTAGCGCGACCTTGCGGGCGCTGCGCGTCGTCGCGCCCGGGCACCCCGCCCCCGGTGGGTCAGGCGGTGACGAGGTACTTCTGGAGGTCGTCGAGGATCTTGTTGGCGGCGGTGACGCCGATTCCAGTCATCCAGATCTCGTCGGCCACCGGGTAGGTCTTCCCGGCCTTGACCGCGCCGAGGTTCTGCCAGAGACCACCGGCGGTCACCTTGGCCTGCTCGTCGGCCGCCTTCTGGCCGAACGCGGAGACGAAGATGACGTCGCCGTCGACCTCGGCGATCCGTTCGGGGCTGACCTTGTCGAAGCGCCTGTCCTGCTTGTCGGCGAGCTGCTGCCGGGTCGGGCGGCCGAGCCCGACGTCGCCGAGCACGATGCCCGAGAAGGACTGCGGCCCGTACACCCGGATCTCGCCGGGTCGGAAGCGGACGATGGAGATCTTCTTCGTGCCCGGGTCGCCGATCTTGGTGCCGACCTCCTTGGCCCGCTTCTCGTACGCGGCGAGCAGGTCGCGCGCCTGCTGCTCCTTGCCGAGGGCGGTGCCGTCGAGCAGGAAGTTCTCCTTCCAGGTGATGCCGACCTTCTCGGTGAAGACGGTCGGGGCGATCTTCGACAGCTCGTCGTAGAACTTCTCCTGCCGGAACTTGCTGCCGAGGATCAGGTCCGGCTTGAGCGCCGTGATCGCCTCCAGGTCGGGCTCGCTGAGCGTCCCCACGCTCTTGATGCCGGCGGCCTGCTCGCCGAGGTATTTCGGCAGGCCCTCGGTCTCGCTGGCCTGGGCGGCGCCGACCGGTACCACGCCCAGCGTGATCGCGGTGTCGATCTTGTCGGTGTCGAGCACCACCACCCGCTTGGGCTCGGCCGGCACCTCGGTGGTGCCCATGGCGTGGGTGATCGTACGGGTCTCCGCCGTACCGGTGCCGGCAACGGGATCGCTCTTGGCGCATCCGGTCAGCCCGGCACCAACGGCGACGACCGCGGCGGCTATGGCGGCGATACGGCGCATGGTGATCCTTTCAGGAGGAGGTGAGTGGAACGAGGGTGCGGCTCAGGCGGGCCGGGAGACCGTCAGCGCCGGCACGACCAGGGGTGCGCCGCTGACCGGGCACGGCACCACCACGCAGTCGAGCCCGAAGACCGTACGGACCAGTTCGGCGGTGAGGATCTCGCGGGGCGGGCCGGCCGCGACCACCCGCCCGTCGCGCATGGCGACCAGGTGGTCGGCGTAGCGGGCGGCCTGGTTGAGATCGTGCAGCACCGCCACGACGGTGCGGCCCCGCTCGGTACGCAGCCGGTGCAGCAGATCCAGGATCTCCACCTGGTGGGCCAGGTCCAGGAAGGTGGTGGGCTCGTCGAGCAGCAGCGCCGGGGTGTCCTGGGCGAGGGTCATCGCGATCCAGACCCGCTGCCGCTGGCCGCCCGAGAGGGTGTCCACCGGCCGCTCGGCCAGCTCCGCCACGTCGGCCAGCGCCATCGCCTCGCGTACCGCCGCGCCGTCGGCCGCCGACCACTGCCGCCACCAGCGCTGGTACGGCTGCCGGCCCCGGCCGACCAGGTCGGCGACGGTGATCCCCTCCGGTACCAGCGGGCTCTGCGGCAGTACGGCCAGCCGGCGGGCGACCTCGCGGGTGGGCAGGTCCCGGATGGCGCTGCCGTCGAGCAGCACGCTGCCCCCGGTCGGGGTGAGCAGCCGGGCCATGGTGCGCAGCAGCGTCGACTTGCCGCAGGCGTTCGGGCCGACGATGACCGTGAACGCGTCGGCGGGCAGGTCGAGGTCGAGCCCGTCGATGACCGTACGGCCGTCGTAGCCGGTGACGAGTTCCCGGGTGGAGAGCATCAGGAGTCCTTCCGCCGACCCCGTACGAGCAGGAAGATGAGGTAGGGCCCGCCGATGGCGGCGGTGAGCACGCCCGCGGGCAGTTGGGTGGGGGCGAAGAGCCGCCGGCCGGCGAGGTCGGCGAGGACCACCAGCACCGCGCCGGTGAGCGCGGCGCAGAGCAGCGGCGGCCGCTCGGCCCGGACCAGGCGCCGGGCCACCTGCGGCGCCACCAGGGCCACGAAGTCCACCGCGCCGACCTGCGCGGTGACCATGGCGGCGGCCAGCACGCCGGTGGCGGCGAAGCCCACCCGGCGCGCCACCGGCCGCAGGCCGACCCCGCGGGCCGTGTCGTCGTCGAGCGCGCTGCTGTTGAGCGCCCAGCCGGCCCAGAGCAGCATCGGCAGCAGCACCACCAGGGTCCCGGCCACGTAGGCGGTCTCGCTCCAGCCCCGGCCGGCGAACGTTCCGACCAGCCAGATCTGCGCCCGCTGCCCGTCGATCGCGTCGGCCTGCAGCATCACCACCTCGGTCAGCGCGCGCAGCGCCATCGCCACCGCGACGCCGGCCAGCACGAAGCGCTGCGCGGCCAGCCCGTGCCGCGAGCCGACGGCCAGCACCAGCGCGGCGGCGATCAGGCCGCCGGCGAGCGCGGCCGGCGCGACGAGCGCGGCGGCCGCACCCGAGGTCAGGGCGACGGTGGCGGCCAGACCGGCGCCCTGGGTGACGCCGATGATGTCGGGGCTCGCCAGCGGGTTGCGGGCGACGCTCTGCACCAGCGTGCCGGCGATGCCGAAGGCCGCGCCGGCCACCGCCGCGAGGACGGCGCGGGGCAGTCGCAGCTCCAGCACCACCAGGTCGTACGGGGTGCCGGCGCCGGAGAGCGAGCGCAGCACGTCGACCGCGGAGACGTACGGGGTGCCGAGCGAGAGGCTGGCCAGCAGGGCGGCGGCGAGCACCACCGTCAGTACCAGCGCCACCAGCAGCGGCCGGCGCCGGACCAGCAGGCTGGCGCCGCCGAGGCGCAGCAGCGTACGCCCGGCGGGCCGGCCGGGGTGCGCCGCCGTGACCGGCGGTCGCGGGGCCGTGGTGGGGCCGCCCGGGCGCGGCCGGGTCCTCGGGGCGCTCACGCGGTCACCACCCGGGCCCGGCGGACCAGTACGACCAGCAGCGGCGCCCCGATGAGGGCGGTGACGATGCCGGCCTGCACCTCGCCCGGCGGCGCGATCAACCGGCCGACGATGTCGGCGACGAGCAGCAGCGCCGGTCCGAGCAGCGCGGACACCGCGAGCGTCCACCGGTGGTCGGCGCCGACCAGGGCCCGGGCCAGGTGCGGCACGGCGAGCCCGACGAAGGCGATGGGGCCGGCCGCCGCGACGCCGGCGCCGGTGAGCAGCACGGCCGCGGCGCCGCCGGCGAGGCGGACCAGCCCGACCCGGTGCCCGAGGCCGCGCGCCACGTCGTCGCCGAGGGCGAGCGCGTCCAGGCCCCGGGCGGCGATCGCGGCCAGCAGCAGGCCGGCGACGACGAACGGGAGGACCTGGGCGGCGACGCCGGTGTCCCGACCGGCCAGCCCGCCGACCACCCAGAAGCGGTACTCCTCGAAGGTGCGCGCGTCGGCGGTGAGCAGGCCGGCGACGACCGCGCCGATGCTCGCGTCGAGGGCCGCGCCGACCAGCGCGAGGGTGACCGGGCTGGCGCCGTCGCGGGTGCGGTTGGCGATGCCGAAGACCAGCAGGCCGGCCAGGAGCGCGCCGGCGATGCCGAACCAGACGTAGCCGGCGAGCGTGCCGACGCCGAGGACGGCGATGGCGAGCACCACGCCGAGCGACGCGCCCGCGCTGACGCCGAGGATGCGCGGGTCGGCGAGCGGGTTGCGGGTGAGCGCCTGCATCAGCACCCCGGCCACCGCCAGCGCCGCGCCGACGGCCAGGCCCAGCACGGTACGGGGTAGCCGCAGCTGGCGCACGATGATGCTGGCCTCCCCGCCGTCCGGCGCGACGAGGGCGTGCCAGACCTGCCCCGGCGCCAGCGGCTTGCTGCCGAGCGCGAAGCTGGCCAGCACCGCGAGCCCGAGCAGGAGGGCCGCCGCGGCGACGATCGTCAGCCGGCGGCGCGTGCCCCGCCGCCGGGTCCGGGGCACCGGCCCGGCCGGACGGGCGGCGGCGGTGACGGTCACGGCCTCACACCTCTCGGATTAGGGTCGCCTAACCTTAGGGCCTACCCCGAGCGATGCAAACGCCGGCATGACCCATCTCACCCCGCCCCGCCGACCGCGTACCCGCTGGTCGGGCCGCCCGCCCGGCTGACCCCGGGGTCAGGAGGGCGTCTCGCCGCGCGCCGCGTACGCCAGGAAGCGCTCCGTCAGCTCCGTGACCGCCGCCGCGTCGAGCCGCAGGGCCGGCGCGGCGACCGTTATCTCGGTCACCGACAGCCCCGGTACGTCGCTGGCCTCCCAGTTGCTCGCGAACCAGCGCCGTTCCCGCTCGGCCAGCGCCAGGTTCGCCGCCCGCAACCGCTCGGGCGGGTACGGCAGCCAGAGCCGGAACTGGTGCGTGTGCGGCGGCGCCGGGAAGGTCCGCGCCCCCGGTACCGCCGCGAGCGCCGCCGCCACCGTGCGGGCGTGGTCCAGGTACCGGCCCAGCCGGGGCAGCTCCTCGTCCAGCCCGGCGAGCGCGCTCAACGCCGCCGGCCAGTACTGGAACACCTGGCCCCCGTACCGGTGCCGCCAGGCGCGCGCCTGCGCGACGACGTCCGCCGGCCCGGCGAGCGCGGCCCCGGAGATCCCGCCGAGCGACTTGTAGAACGAGACGTAGACGGTGTCGGCCAGCCCGGCGACCTCGGCGAGCGGCCGGCCCAGCCGGTACGCCGACTCCCAGAGCCGGGCGCCGTCGAGGTGCACCCGCGCCCCGGCGGCCCGGGCCGCCGCCACCACCCCGGTCAGCTCGTCCCAGGTCGGCAGCACGAAGCCGGCGTCCCGCAGCGGCAGCTCCAGCACCAGCACCAGCGTGCCGATCGGCTCGTCGAGGCCGGCCACCTCCCCGGCGACCGGGTTGCGCGGGGCGTCGGTGGTGTGGACCCGGCGCAGCCCGGAGAGCACCATGTCGGCGTCCCGCTCGTGCCGTACCAGGTGGCTGAGCGGGTGCAGGCCGACGGCCGGGTTCCCGGTCCACTCGGCGCCGATGCGCAGCGCCACCTGCTGGGCCATCGTCCCGGTGACGAAGAAGGCGGCGGCCTCGGTACCGAGCAGGCCCGCGACCCGTTCCTCCAGTTCGCCCACCGGGCCGCCGTCGCCGTAGTAGTCGGGCATGGCCTCGGGTGGCGGCGGCGGCAGGGCGGCGAGCCGCTCCGCCATCGAGAGGGGGCGGACGCCGGAGAGGATCTGGTCGCAGGCGCGCAGCAGGGCGACGCGGCGTTCGCGTTCGTGATCGGCCATGCGGGTGATCATGCTCCTTCGCGGGTTACGGTGCCGAATCCGTTTCGGGTCGCGGGCCGGTCCGGGTGCGTGGTGGGCGCGGGGGTGGGGTGCGTCGTGGGCGGCGTGGTGGGGTGGGGCCGCCATGCCCGGCTCAGCCCGTCACGCTTGATGTCTTCGCCGGGCACGGCGGGCCCCACCCTGACGGGGGCGCCGTTCGCGCCCGGGGGCCCGCGTTCGCGCTCGACCGGAACCGGGGGCCGGTCGGCCGCCCGGCGGGCGGGCCGGGTAACTCGCGGGCGGTCGCCGCCGGGGGTGCCTATCCTTGGCGACGACATGCAGACATCACCACCCGCCCGCGCCCTGCCCGACGCGCTGCGCGAACTGAACCGGCGTCTCCCCGAGCTGATGTTGCGGGACCAGCGGCGCATCCAGCGCCGGATGGACGGCGTACGCAAGATCCGTGACCCGCAGCGGCGGCAGTCCGCGATCGAGGAGATCAGCGCCGACGTGACCGCCGCCGAGGAGCGGCTGGCGCTGCGGCGGGCCGGCGTACCGGTGATCAGCTACCCCGAGGGGCTGCCGGTCAGCGAGAAGCGCGACGAGATCGCGGCGGCGATCCGGGACCACCAGGTGGTGATCGTCGCGGGCGAGACGGGCTCGGGCAAGACCACCCAGCTGCCGAAGATCTGCCTGGAGCTGGGTCGGGGCGTGCGGGGACTGATCGGGCACACGCAGCCGCGCCGGCTCGCCGCCCGTACCGTGGCCGACCGCATCGCCCAGGAGCTCGGTACCGAGCTGGGTGGCGTGGTCGGGTACAAGGTCCGCTTCACCGACCAGGTCGGCGACGGCACCCTCGTGAAGCTGATGACCGACGGCATCCTCCTGGCCGAGCTGCAGCAGGACCGGATGCTGAACCAGTACGACACGCTGATCATCGACGAGGCGCACGAGCGCAGCCTCAACATCGACTTCATCCTCGGGTACCTGAGGCAGCTGCTCCCCCGCCGCCCCGACCTCAAGGTGATCATCACCTCGGCGACCATCGACCCGCACCGGTTCGCCCGCCACTTCGCCCCGCCGGGACGGCCGGTCGAGGAGCCGGGGCAGGCCGGCCAGCCCGAGGAGCCACCGGCGGCGCCCGTGGTCGAGGTGTCGGGGCGGACGTACCCGGTCGAGGTGCGGTACCGCCCGCTGGTGCTCGCCGCCGACGAGGACGCGGGCGAGCCGGACGAGGACGGCGGCGACAACGTCCGGGACCAGATCCAGGCGATCGGCGACGCGGTCGAGGAGTTGGCGGCCGAGGGGCCGGGAGACATCCTGGTCTTCCTCAGCGGCGAGCGGGAGATCCGGGACACGGCCGACGCGCTGGAGCGGCTGGTCCGCAACCGTCCCCGACTGCGGGACACCGAGATCCTGCCGCTCTACGCCCGGCTCTCGGCCGCCGAGCAGCACCGGGTCTTCCAGTCGCACACCGGCCGCCGGGTGGTGCTGGCCACCAACGTCGCCGAGACCTCGCTGACCGTTCCCGGCATCAAGTACGTGATCGACCCCGGTACGGCGCGGATCTCCCGGTACAGCCACCGGCTGAAGGTGCAGCGGCTGCCGATCGAGCCGATCTCGCAGGCCTCGGCGAACCAGCGCAAGGGCCGCTGCGGGCGTACCTCGGACGGCATCTGCATCCGCCTCTACGCCGAGGAGGACTTCCTCGGCCGGCCCGAGTTCACCGACCCGGAGATCCTCCGTACGAACCTCGCCTCGGTCATCCTGCAGATGACGGCGGTCGGGCTCGGCGACATCACCGCGTTTCCGTTCATCGACCCGCCGGACCGGCGCAACATCACCGACGGGGTGAACCTGCTGCACGAGCTGGGCGCGCTGGAGTCGGCGCAGGGCCACGACGGCCTGCGGCTGACGCCGATGGGGCGCAAGCTGGCCCAGCTGCCGGTCGACCCGCGCCTGGCCCGGATGGTGCTGGAGGGTGAGCGCAACGGCTGCGCGCCGGAGGTCATGGTGATCGCGGCGGCGCTCTCCATCCAGGACCCGCGCGAGCGCCCGGCCGACAAGCAGGCCCAGGCCGACCAGGCGCACGCCCGGTTCGCGGACAAGGAGTCCGACTTCGCGGCGCTGCTGAACCTGTGGCGGTACCTGCGCGAGCAGCAGCGGGAACGCTCCTCCAGCGGGTTCCGCCGGATGTGCCGGGCCGAGTACCTCAACTACCTGCGGGTACGCGAGTGGCAGGACATCAACAGCCAGCTCCGGCAGGTGCTGCGCAGCATCGGCGACAGCTCGGCCGGTACCCGGTCGGGGCGCGGCGGCGCGGGCGGCCGGGACGGTGGCGGGCCCCGGCGGGACGGCGCGGGCGCGCGACCGGCCCCGGCGGCGGTCGCCGCCGACGGCGGGACCGGCACGGGCGCGGCGGCCGGCGACGGCGGCGGGACGGGCGTGGTGGTGGCGGCCGGGGACGGCCCGGACGCGGTCGACCTGGCGCGGATCCACCAGTCGCTGCTGGCCGGGCTGCTGTCGCACGTCGGGCTGCGGGACCCGCTCAAGGCGAACGCCGCGCCGGGCGGCGGCCGGGCGGGCGGACCGCCGGGCGCCGCCCGCAACGAGTACCTGGGCGCGCGCGGCGCCCGGTTCGCCCTCTTCCCCGGCTCGGCGCTGTTCCGCAAGCCGCCGCAGTGGGTGATGGCCGCCGAGTTGGTGGAGACCTCCCGGCTCTGGGGCCGGATGGCCGCCCGGATCGAACCCGAGTGGGTCGAGGCGCTGGCCGGGCACCTGGTCAAGCGCAGCTACAGCGAGCCGCACTGGGAGAAGAAGCAGGCCGCGGTGATGGCCTACGAGAAGGTCACCCTCTACGGCATCCCGCTGGTCACCGGCCGGAAGGTCAACTTCGGCCGGATCGACCCGGTGCTCTCCCGGGAGCTGTTCATCCGGCACGCGCTGGTGGAGCGGGACTGGCAGACCCACCACACGTTCTTCGCCGCGAACCAGGCGCTGCTCGACGAGATCGAGGAGCTGGAGCACCGGGCCCGGCGCCGGGACATCCTGGTCGACGACGAGACCATCTACCACTTCTACGACCAGCGGATACCGGCCGAGGTAAGCTCCGGCCGACACTTCGACGCCTGGTGGAAACGGACCCGGCGGGAGCAGCCCGAGCTGCTCACGTTCACCCGGGAGCTGCTGGTCAACCAGGGCCGGGGCGGGGTCGACGAGGCCGACTACCCGGACACCTGGCACTCGGACGGGCTGGCGCTGCCGCTGACGTACCGGTTCGAGCCGGGCGACGCGGCCGACGGCGTGACCGTCGACATCCCGCTGCCGATGCTGAACCGGGTCGACCCCGAGGGCTTCGACTGGCAGGTACCGGGGCTGCGCGAGGAGGTCGTCGTCGCGCTGATCCGCTCCCTGCCGAAGGCGGTACGCCGCAACTTCGTACCGGTGCCGGACTTCGCCCGGGCGGCGCTGGCCGCGATCGAGCCCGGCCGGGAGCCGCTGCTCGACGCGCTCACCCGGGAGCTGCGCCGGATGACCGGCGTCACCGTGCCGCGGGACGCCTGGGACCTGGAGCGGCTCCCGCCACACCTGCGCCCCAACTTCCGGGTGCTCGACGAGCAGGACCGCCCGGTGGCCGAGGGCCGGGACCTGCCGGCGCTGCAACGGCAGCTCAAGACCGAGGTACGGCAGGTGGTGGCGGCCGCCGCACCGGACGTGGAGCGCACCGGGCTGCGCGAGTGGAGCATCGGTACGCTGCCGACCAGCGTGCAGCAGAACCGGGCCGGTTACGTGGTGACCGCGTACCCGGCGCTGGTGGACGAGGGCGAGAGCGTCGGGGTGCGGGTCTTCGAGACCCCGGCCGAACAGCAGCGGGCGATGTGGCGCGGCACCCGGAGGTTGTTGCAGCTCTCGGTGCCGTCGCCGGCGCGGTTCCTGCAGGGCCGGCTCTCCAACGAGGCGAAGCTCGCGCTGAGCCGCAACCCGCATCGCAGCGTGGTGGACCTGCTCGACGACGCGGCCGGCGCCGCGATCGACAAGCTGATGGCCGACGCGGGCGGCCCGGCCTGGGACGAGGCGGGCTTCGCGGCGCTGCGCGACCGGGTCCGCGCGGACCTGGTGGACACCGTGGCCGAGGTGGTCGACCGGGTCCGGCGGGTGCTCGGCGCCGCGTACGCCGTCGAGCAGCGCCTCGGCCGGACCAGCAGCCTGGCGCTGGTGTCGGCGCTCACCGACATCCGGGGGCAGCTCTCGGCCCTGGTGTACCGGGGCTTCGTCACCGAGACCGGCTGGGCCCGCCTGGCGGACCTGCCCCGGTACCTGACCGCGATCGAGCGGCGGCTCGACCGGCTGCCGCAGAACCCGCAGCGCGACCGCGAGCAGCAGGCCCGCATCGAGCAGGTGCAGCGGGAGTACCAGGAGATGCTCGCCGCGCTGCCGCCGGCCCGCCGCGACGAGGACGCGGTACGGCAGATCCGCTGGATGATCGAGGAGCTGCGGGTGAACGTCTTCGCCCAGGCGCTCGGCACCCCGTACCCGGTCTCCGAGCAGCGGATCTACCGGGCGATGGACGTCGCCGAGGGACGCTGAGGCGATCCGACGCGGTGCGGCGGGGCGCTCGCCCGTCCGGCGCGCGTTGACGGTTGTCGACGCGGATCGATAGCGTCGGACGATGAGCGCCTCGACCGAGCCGGCCACCGGCGCGGCGGCCGGGTTCCCGCTGCCGCTGCCGGGCGGGGTCGGGATCTCCCGGCTCTGTGTGTACGACACCCTCGCCCCGGACGGTACGGTCGGCGGCAGCCCGCACCTGCACCTCTGCTGTACCGAGGCGTACGTGGTCGTGGGCGGTGCCGGGCTGGTACAGACGCTGACCCTGTCCGGGTACCGCGAGACCCCGCTGCGCCCCGGCGCGGTGGTCTGGTTCGCCCCGGGGACCATCCACCGGCTGGTGAACCACGGCGGGCTGGAGATCGTGGTGCTGATGCAGAACAGCGGCCTGCCCGAGGCGGGCGACGCGGTGCTGACCCTCCCGCCCGAGCTGCTCGCCGACCCGGCGGTGTACGCGGCGGCGGTGGCGCTGCCCGGGGGCGGGGCGCCCGGCGGCGACCTCTCGGCCGCGTACGCCCGGCGGGACCTGGCGGTACGCGGCTTCGAGCGGCTGCGCGGCGCCACCCTCGACGGCGATCCGGCCCCGCTGCGCGACTTCCACGCGGCGGCGGTACGCCTCGTCGGGCCGAGGGTGGCGGGCTGGCGCGCGCGGTGGCGGGAGGGCGCGCTGCGGGCGGCCGAGGAGACCGGTCGGCAGCTCGACGCGCTCGCCCGCGGCGAGGCGCCGCACCTGGCCGCCGCCGACGTCCACGAGCTGCCCGGCCCGGTGGAGCGCGGCCGGCACGGCATGTGCGGGCTGCTGGACACCTATCCCCTGCGCCGACCGGTCTGACCGACCCGGACCGGCGGCACCGCCGCCCCGCCGGCGCCACGTCGGGGGGTGGGCGGTGGAGTTCGGCGCATCTGCCTACATCGTTACAGGAAAGGCCTTGCCTATCCGGCCCGATCCCTTCTACTGTCCCGAAAAGCCAGGAGGGTGCGCGTGTCCGACCAAGCCGTCGACCAGACCGTCAACCATCCCGACAAGGCCGGCGAGGATCCCACCCGGACCGGCGAGGGGGCCGCGGCGCCGGACGGCGGCCGTACCGACCGGACGAGCGGCCGTACCGCCACGGCGGGCGGCCGGACGAGCGGCGCCCGGACGGCGAGCCGGCTGGCGGGACTGGCCGAGGCGTCCTGGCGCCCGGCGCTGCTGCTGGCGGCGATCTTCGCGGCCTGGTGGTTCGCCGCCGAGCGGGAGTACATGCCGAACTACCTGGTGCCGACCCCCGCCCAGGTCTGGGCCACCACCGTGGAGCAGTGGTCGTTCCTGCTGCGACACAGCTACGTGACGCTCTACGAGACGGTCATCGGCTTCGTCCTGGCCGTGCTGCTCGGCCTGGCCACCGCCGTGCTGATCGCCTACTCGCGCACGATGGAGAAGGCGATCTACCCGGTCGTGCTCTTCGCCCAGGTGATCCCGAAGATCGCGATCGCGCCGCTGCTGGTGGTCTGGTTCGGCGTGGGGCTGGCGCCGAAGATCGTGCTGGCGGTGCTGATCGCCTTCTTCCCCGTGGTGATCTCCGGCGTGGCCGGGCTCCGCTCGACCGATCCCGAACTGCTCGACCTCGCCGCCACCATGGGCTCCGGGCCGTGGCGCACCTTCCGGAAGATCCGGTTCCCGAACGCGCTGCCGCACCTGCTCTCCGGGTGCAAGGTCGCGGTCACCCTCGCCGTGGTGGGCGCGGTGGTCGGCGAGTTCGTCGGCGCCGACCAGGGCCTCGGCTACGTACTGCTGCTGGCCAACGGCAACCTCGACGCGGCGCTGCTCTTCGCCGACCTCTTCCTCATGTCGCTGATCGGCATCCTGCTCTTCGTCCTCGTGGAGGCGGCCGAGGCGCTGCTCATCGGCTGGCACGCCAGCCGCCGGGCCAGCACGCCGCTGACCACCTCCTGACCTCGGCGCGGCCCGTCCACCGCGCCGACCACCGGAAGAGCCGTCCACCGCGCCGAGCCACACCCACCACCACCGACCCAGGGAGGCCGCACCATCATGAGACGTCTCGCGTTCGCCGCCGCCGCGCTGCTGCTGCTCGGTACGGCCGCGTGCAGCCCCTCGGCGCCCCGCGAAACCGGTACGGACGGCCGCAAGAAGGTCAGCCTGACCCTGAACTGGGTGCCGTACGGCGAGCACGCCCCCTTCTACTACGGCCTCAAGCGCGGCTTCTACGAGCAGGAGGGGATCGAGCTGGAGATCAAGCCCGGCGGCGGTTCGGGCAAGACGATCCAGGCGGTCGCCCAGCGCCAGACCGACTTCGGCTGGGCCGACACGCCGCCGCTGCTCAAGGCGATCGCCACCGGGATGAAGGTGAAGAGCGTCGGGGTCTTCCTCCAGAAGGGCCCCAGCTCGATCGAGTTCCTCGCCGACAAGGGAATCACCAAGCCGGCCGACCTGAAGGGCAAGACGGTCGGCGGCACCCCGGGCGACGCGCTCTACGCCACCTTCCCGGCCTGGCTGAAGGCGAACGGGCTGGCGGAGAGCGATGTGAAGGTGGTCAACCTGGACGCGGCCGGCAAGATTCCCGCGCTGGCCGAGGGGCGGGTCGACGCCATTCAGGGCTTCTTCCACGACCAGGCCCCGACGATCGAGGCCCGTACCGGCAAGAAGGTCGACTACCTGCTCTACGCCGACTGGGGCATGAACATGCTCGGTACCGGACTGGTCGTCAACGAGTCGACGCTGAGCGAGGACCCGGAGCTGGTACGCGGCTTCGTCCGGGCGACGCAGAAGGCGTGGACGGAGGCGGCGGCGGACATTCCGGGCGCCACCGCCGCGATGGCGGAGCTGGCCGAAAACGAGCCGGCCGCGGAGGTGCTGACCAAGCAGCTCACGCTGCTCGTACCCCTGCTGGACCTCGGGGCGGGCGGCGCCGCGCCGGGGGTCAACAGCGAGGCGAAGTGGAGCGAGACGATCGACCTGATGAGCCGGTACGCCGACCTCAAGGACCCCGGCCAGCCGGCGCGGTACTGGGACGGCGCGTACGCCGGCAAGGGGTGACGGGCCGATGACCAGCACCACCGCGACGCTGACCGGTACCGCCGTCGAGCTGGACCGGGTGACGGTCCGGTTCCGGTCCCGGCGGGCCGAGACCACCGCCGTCGAGGACGTGAGCCTGCGGGCCGAGCCGGGCGAGTTCGTCACCATCGTCGGTCCGTCCGGCTGCGGCAAGTCCACCCTGCTCAAGCTCGTCGCCGGGCTGGTGCGCCCGACCTCGGGCGGGGTCTCGCTGCGGGGGCGCCCGGTCACCCGGGCGCAGACCGAGATCGGCTTCGTCTTCCAGCGGGCGGCGCTGCTGGAGTGGCGGGACGTGCGGCGCAACATCCTGCTCCAGGCCGAGATGCGCGGCATGGAGCGCGGCGCCGCCCGGCGGCGGGCCGACGAGCTGATCGAGCTGACCGGCCTGACCGGCTTCGAGCGGGCGCTGCCGCACGAACTCTCGGGCGGGATGCAGCAGCGGGTGTCGCTCTGCCGGGCGCTGCTGCACCGCCCCCCGGTGCTGCTGATGGACGAGCCGTTCGGGGCGCTCGACGCGCTCACCCGCGAACAGCTCAACACCGAGCTGAACCGGATCTGGCGGGAGACCGGTACGACCGTGCTGCTGGTCACGCACTCGATCGAGGAGGCGGTCTTCCTCGGTACCCGGGTGGAGGTGATGAGCCCGCGGCCGGGGCGGATCGTGCGTACGCTGCCGGTCGACCTGCCGGCCGCGCGCGACTACGCCGAGGTGATGGGCGACGAGCGGTTCGACCGGCTGGCCGCCGGGATCCGCGCCGAGCTCGGCGCGGCCCACTGACGAGGAGGAGCGGCGGGAAACGCGACCGATACATTGACGGTCGCGGATAGGAGTGCATAGTCTGGGGCGGTCGGCGGCAGGAAAGCGCTTGTCCACACACATCCGTCACCTCCGCCGGGAGCGCCCGTATGAGACGCCACCGCACCATCCCGCCGCTCGTCTTCCTCGCGGTCCTGACCCTCCTGCTGGGTACGACCCCGACCCCCGCCTCGGCCGCGCCCCGCTTCCGGGTGCTGGTCTTCTCCAAGGTCACGAACTACTACCACGACTCGATCCCCGCGGGCGTCGCCGCGATTCAGCAGCTCGGCGCGGCGAACAACTTCGAGGTCGAGGCGACCACCGACGCCGGGGCGTTCACCGAGGCGAACCTCGCCCGCTTCGACGCCCTGGTCTTCAACAACACCAACTCCACGCCGGAGTCCGGCGACCTGCTCGACGCCGCGCAGCGGGCCGCCCTCCAGGGATTCGTCCGCGCCGGCGGCGGCTGGGTCGGGCTGCACGCCGCCTCGGCGAGCGAGCGCGACTGGGCCTGGTACGAGGGGCTCGTCGGCACGATCTTCGACTACCATCCGGACTTCTCCTCGACCGGTGGTACCTTCCCCGGACGGATCAAGGTGCTGGACCACGCGCACCCGTCCACCCGCGACCTGCCGGAGCTGTGGGAGCGGGGCGAGGAGTGGTACAACTGGCGCACCAACCCGACCGGGCGGGTGCACACGCTGGCGCAGATCAAGGTCCGGGACGGCATCCCCGGGCTCGACGAGGGCGTCGACCACGCGTACTCGTGGTGCCAGAACTACGACGGCGGCCGCTCGTGGTTCACCGCCGGCGGGCACGCCCCCTCCTCCTTCGCCGAGCCGGGCTTCCTGGCCCACCTGCGCGGCGGCATCGAGTGGGCGGCCGGCGCGGTCGCCGGCGACTGCGGCGCCACGAAGAGCGACAACTTCCAGCGGGTACCGCTGGTCAGCGAGGGGCTGGCCGACCCGTTCGAGCTGGCCGTGGCGCCGGACCGGCGGGTCTTCTACATCCAGCGGACCGGTGCGGTGAAGGCGGTCGACCAGAACACCCTCGCGGTCACCACGCTGCTCGACTTCGCCTACACCGCCGAGCAGACCAGCCAGTCCGACGGGCTGCTCGGGATGACCCTGGACCGCAACTTCGCCAGCAACAGCTGGCTTTACCTGCTCTGGTCCGACAAGACCGCCAAGCAGCTCAACCTCTCGCGCTTCACGGTCACCGGCGGTTCCATCAGCCTCGGCAGCGAGAAGCGCCTGCTCACGATCCCCACCTGGCGCGGCGAGGGCCGGGCCAACTCGCACATGGGCGGCTCGATCACCATGGACCGGCAGGGGAACCTCTACGCCGCCATCGGGGACAACACCGACCCCTTCGACTCCAGCGGCTTCACCCCGGTCGACGAGCGCTCCGGCCGGCGGGCCTGGGACGCGCAGGGCACCGCCGGCAACACCAACGACCTGCGGGGCAAGGTCATCCGGATCACGCCGCAGCCGGACGGGAGCTACACCGTACCGAGCGGGAACCTCTTCGCGCCCGGTACCGTCCGGACCCGGCCCGAGATCTACGCGATGGGGCTGCGCAACCCGTTCCGGATCACCGTCGACCCGCTGACCAACGCCCTGCTGGTGGCCGACTACGGGCCGGACGCACGGGCCGCCGACCCGAACCGGGGTCCGGAGGGGACGGTCGAGTTCAACCGGATCACCAGCGCCGGCAACTACGGCTGGCCGTACTGCGTGGGCGACAACACGCCGTTCAACGACTTCGACTTCGCCACCGGTACCTCCGGGCCGAAGTTCAACTGCGCGGCCCCGGTCAACAACTCCCCGAACAACACCGGCCTGACCAACCTGCCCGCGGCCCGGCCCGCGCTGGTCTGGTACGCCTACTCGGCCTCGGCCCAGTTCCCCGAGCTGGGTACCGGCGGCGGCGGGCCGATGAGCGGCCCGGTCTACGACTTCGACCCGGCCAACCCGCGACCCACCAAGTTCCCGGAGTACTTCGAGGGCAAGTGGATCGTCTACGAGCTGACCCGCCAGTGGTGGAAGACGCTCTCGGTGCACGGTACGGCGCAGAGCTTCACCGACCCGCGCTTCGGCCCGACCCGGGTGGGTGACCTCCAGTCGATCAACGGCATCTTCGGCGGCATGTCCTGGATCCAGCCGTTCGAGGCGGAGTTCGGGCCGGACGGCTCGCTCTACGTGATCGACTTTGGCGCCGGTACCGGCAGCGGGCGCGGCGGCACCAACGACGGCGCCGGGATCTACCGGATCGACTACGTCGCGAACGGCCGGCCGCCGGTGGCGAAGCTGGGCGTGGACCGGGACAGCGGTCCGGCGCCGCTGACCGTCCGCTTCTCCAGCGCCGGCTCGGCCGCCACCGACGGCCGCCCGATCACGTACGCCTGGGACTTCGACGGCAACGGCAGCACCGACTCGACGGCGGCGAACCCGAGCCACACGTACGCCACCACCGGCCGGTTCACCGCCCGGCTGACCGTCACCGGCTCCGGCGGCTCGACGGCCGTGGCGACCACGGAGATCACGGTGGGCAACACCCGGCCCACGGTGACCCTGAGCGTCCCCGACGGCGGCTTCTTCGACTTCGGCGACCGGATCCCGTACACGGTCACGGTCACCGACCCGGAGGACGGCGCCGTCGACTGCTCGCGGGTGGTCGTGCAGACCCAGCTCGGCCACGACAGCCACACCCACCCGCTGGACAACTACGTGGGCTGCGCGGGCACGGTCGCCACGGACGGCAGCGCCGGGGACGGCCACGGTCCGGGCCAGAACCTCTACACGGTGCTGACCGCGCAGTACACCGACGGCGGGGCGGCCGGCGCGCCGGCGCTGGTCGGCTCGACCCGCGCCGAGCTGCAACCGAAGAGCAAGGAGGCCGAGCACTTCGACGGTGCCAGCGGGGTGCAGGTGTTGGACCGGGCCACGGCGCGCGCGGGCCGACGGATCGGCGACGTCGACCACGGCGAGTGGATCAGCTTCGGCCCGGTGAACCTCAAGGGGATCAGCTCCGTCACGGTCGGCGCCAGCTCCGGCAGCACCGGCGGCGACATCGAGTTCCGGGCCGGCTCCCCCACCGGTACGCTGCTCGGCCGGGCCACGATCGGCAGCACCGGCGGCTGGGACAACGTGATCTCGCCGACGGTGGCGCTGAGCAATCCCGGCGGCACGTTCACCCTGTACGCCGTCTTCGTCAATCCGGCGCAGGTGGGCGGCACACCCGACCTGCTCTCACTGGACTGGCTGCGGTTCAACGGCGCCGGCGTCAAGCAGGAGACCGGGGCGACCATCTCGGCCACGGCCAGCCCGGGCAGCGGTACGGCCCCGCTGACAGTCCGGTTCACCGGTACGGCGACGCCGCCGGCCGGGCGGACGATCACCGACTACGCCTGGGACTTCGGGGACAACAGCGCGGTCGTGCACGCCGCCTCGGCCAGCCACGCCTACGCCCGGCGCGGGGCGTACACGGCCCGACTGACCGTCACCGACAGCGCCGGGGCGACGATGTCGGCCAACGTGGCGATCACAGTGAGCTGAGCCGGGCGTACGGCGCACCGCGCCGCCGTACGCCCGACGGGTGCCGGTCCCGGGCGGGACCGGCACCCGGGGTACCGGCGGGGCCCGGCCGGTCGGCTCGTGTCGGCCGGGCGGCCCGGTCAGCCGGCGACCGGCTCCATCACCACCTCGTCGAGGCAGAACGGGTCGACCTCGTCCAGCGTCCCGGCCCACCAGGCCGGGTTCTCCCGGTACCACCGGAAGGTGTCGGCCAGTCCCTCGGAGAACGGGATCTGCGGCGCGAAGCCCAGCTCGTTCTGGATCTTCCGGTAGTCGAGCGAGTAACGCCGGTCCTGGACCTTGCGGTCGGCCACGTACCGGACCCGGTCCCAGCCCGAGCCGTGCAGCGCCAGGATCGCCTGGGCCAGCGACCTGTTGGTCATCTCCGTGTCGCCGCCGATGTTGTAGACCTCGCCCGCCCGGCCCTTGCCGAGCACCAGCGCGACCGCCCGGCAGTGGTCGTCCACGTGCAGCCACTCCCGGATGGCGCTGCCGTCGCCGTGCAGGGTGATCTCCCGGCCGGTGAGGAGGCTGGTGACGAAGCGCGGGACGACCTTCTCGATGTGCTGGAACGGGCCGTAGTTGTTGGCGCAGCGGGTGATGGAGAGGTCCAGCCTGTAGGTGCGCCAGTAGGCGCGGGCGACGCAGTCGCTGGCCGCCTTCGAGGCGGCGTACGGGGAGTTCGCCTCCAGCGGGCACTCCTCCGTCCAGGAGCCGGTCGGGATCGAGCCGTAGACCTCGTCGGTCGAGACGTGCACCACCCGGCCGACGGCGGCGCGGACGCACTGGTCCAGCAGGCGCTGCGTACCGATCACGTTGGTCTCGAAGAACCGGGCGGGGTCGTCGACCGAGCGGTCCACGTGCGACTCCGCGGCGAAGTGCACCACGGCGTCGTGGCCGGGCACGACCTCGCTCAGCAGGCGGGAGTCGCAGACGTCACCAACGATCATGGACAGCCGCGGGTGCGCCGGCGGGAGGTTGTCGCGGTTGCTGGCGTAGGTGAGCTTGTCGACCACCGTCACGTGACAGTTCTCCAAGCCGGCGTAGCGTCCATCGAGCAGGCAGCGGGCGAAGTGCGATCCGATGAACCCGGCGCCACCGGTGACCAGAATCCTCATGTAAGTCCTCCAACGCCAGGTCGACCCCGGCGGGTTGCAATCTTGATTCGTTCAGTCAGGAGCGGTCCGGTGGCGGCGGTAGACCGAGTCCGGTTCCGCCGATCCCGCAGCCGGGACTTCGGCCCGAGGCACGGAGAACACCGGCGGTCCGTTGACCGCCCACGGATTCCGCTTCGCCGGACGGCGCGGCAACCGGCATGGCGACAAATCCGCGCATCCCGATGACGACAGCGTCGGTCGAGCCCCGTCCCGCATACCCGACTAACCGGAGATTTCGGACTGAGGATATGGCTGGGCCTTTGTCCCCTTTCGGGGGACGTTACACCTGGATGAGCTGGTCAGCGCACCGCCGCGCGGGGGCCGGCGCGGCGGAGGTGTCCGCTCACTGGGGCCGGGCGGGGCGGGCGAGGTGCTCGACGCCCGGGGGCAGTTGACCCCGTTCCGCGGCGTCGCGCAGGTAGTCGAGGAGGATGCGGCGCAGCGCCCGGGCCGCGTTGGTCGGTACCGCCTCCCGGCGGCGGGCCAGGGCGATGGTGCGCCGCACCCCGGGGGGCGCCAGCGGGGTGACCCGGATGCCGGGCCGCCGGGCCACCACCATCCCGGGTACCAGGGCCACGCCGAGGCCGGCCGCGACGAAGCTCAGCACCGCGTCCATCTCCCCGCCGTCGACGGCGAAGGAGGGCTCGAAGCCGGCGCCCCGGCAGGCGGCGATGGTGGCATCCCGCAGGTCGTAGCCGCTCCGGAACATCACCATCGGCCGGTCACGCAGGTCGGTGAGGCGCAGCGTCCCCGCCCCCGCGCCGGGCCGCCGCTCCCCGACCGGCAGCCTCCCGACCAACGGCTCCTCGGCCGACGGCTCCCCGGCCGGCAGTTCACCGACCGGCAGCTCCCCGGCCGGCGGCTCGCCGGTCATGGGCAGCAGCGGATCGACCGAGGCCACCACGAGGCTCTCCCGCAGCAACGGCTCGACCCGCAGCCCCGGGTCGACGCCGGTGGCCGGCAGGATGATCATCGCGAGATCCAGCTCACCCCGGAGCAGGTCCCGGACCAGGTCCTGCGAGCCGCCCTCCTCCACCCGCAGGTCGACGTTGGGGTGGGCGTCCCGGAACCGGCGCAGCACCTCGGGCGCGAGCGCGGTACAGAGGCTCGGGGTGGCGCCGAGGCGTACCCGGCCGCGCCGCAGCCCAACCAGTTCCTGCACCTCGCGGCGGGCCGTCTCGACGTCGGCGAGGATCCGCTTCGCCAGCGGCAGCAGCACCTCGCCGGCGGCGGTGAGCGCGATGTTCCCGCGCACCCGTTCGAAGAGCGGCGCCCCGAGGTCGGCCTCCAGAGCGTGAATCTGCTTACTCAACGACGGCTGGGTGATGCCCACGCTGTCGGCGGCCTGGGTGAAATGTCGTAGTTCGGCCACCGCTACGAAGTACTTCAACTGATGGAGTTGCATCTACATAGCTTAAAGCTATCGGAAGTAAGGTTCCGATGCATTGGACGACTGATCCAAGCTCTCCTAGCTTCAGTAGCGTGGTAGCAACGACGACACGCGCCCCGATCCGCAGCTCGGTGGCGCTCAAGGCCGTGATGGCCGTGACGGGCATCCTGCTGGTGCTCTTCCTCATCGCGCACATGCTCGGCAACCTGAAGATCTTCGCCGGGGGCGGCTCCTTCAACCACTACGCCCACTGGCTGCGCGAGATCGGCGCCCCGGTGCTGCCCGGGACCTGGTACCTCTGGATCCAGCGCTCGGTGCTCGGCATCGCCCTGGTCGCCCACATCTGGGCGGCCACCGTGCTCGCCCTGCGCGCCCGGTCGGCCCGTCCGGTGCGCTACGCCCACCACCGCCCGGTGCAGGGCAGCTACGCGGCCCGCACCATGCGCTGGGGCGGGGTGATCATCCTGCTCTTCGTCATCTACCACCTGCTGGACCTCACCGCCGGGACGCTCAACCCCGTCGGTGACCGCCACGACCCGTACGGCAACGTGGTCGCGGACTTCGCGCCCGACCACTGGTACGCGACCCTCGCCTACACCCTCGCGATCATCGCGCTCGGCTTCCACCTGCGCCACGGCGTCTTCAGCGCCCTGCGCAGCCTGGGCCAGCAGACCCCGCGCGGCGAACGCCGGGCCCGCGCGGCGGCCCTGGCCTTCGCCATCGCCCTCTGCGCCGGCTACCTGGTGGTCCCGTTCGCCGTGCTGACCGGACTGATTGGTTGATCATGGATCTCTTTACCGAAGGCGCCCCGATCGCCGACACCAAGGCTCCGGACGGGCCGATCGAGACCCGCTGGCAGCGGCGCCGCTTCGACGCCAAGCTGGTGAACCCGGCCAACCGGCGCAAGCTCACCGTCATCGTCGTCGGTACCGGGCTGGCCGGCGGTTCGGCCGCCGCGACCCTGGGCGAGCTCGGCTACCGGGTGAAGAACTACTGCTACCAGGACAGCCCCCGGCGGGCCCACTCCATCGCCGCACAGGGCGGCATCAACGCCGCCA
This sequence comes from Micromonospora sp. NPDC049559, assembly GCF_040676675.1. Taxonomy (NCBI): domain Bacteria; kingdom Bacillati; phylum Actinomycetota; class Actinomycetes; order Micromonosporales; family Micromonosporaceae; genus Micromonospora; species Micromonospora sp. NPDC049559. The sequence goes on from NZ_JBFAPK010000012.1 coordinate 124,555, forward strand.
AGAACTACCGCAACGACGGCGACTCGATCCACCGGCTCTTCTACGACACCGTCAAGGGCGGCGACTTCCGCTCGCGGGAGTCGAACGTGCACCGGCTGGCCGAGATCTCCGTCGAGATCATCGACCAGTGCGTGGCCCAGGGCGTGCCGTTCGCCCGCGAGTACGGCGGACTGCTCGACACCCGCTCGTTCGGCGGCGCCCAGGTGCAGCGCACCTTCTACGCCCGAGGCCAGACAGGCCAGCAACTGCTGCTCGGGGCGTACCAGGCGCTGGAGCGCCAGATCGCTCGCGGTGCCGTGGAGATGCACGCCCGGCACGAGATGCTGGAGCTGGTCGTCGTCGACGGGCGGGCCCGGGGCATCGTCGTACGGGACCTCGCCACCGGCGAGATCACGACCGAGTTCGCCGACGCCGTGGTGCTCGCCTCCGGCGGGTACGGCAACGTCTTCTACCTCTCCACCAACGCCAAGGGCTGCAACGTCACCGCGACCTGGCGGGCGCACCGCAAGGGCGCCCTCTTCGCCAACCCCTGCTACACGCAGATCCACCCGACCTGCATCCCGGTCTCCGGCGACCACCAGTCGAAGCTGACCCTGATGAGCGAGTCGCTGCGCAACGACGGCCGGGTCTGGGTGCCGAAGCAGGCCGGCGACGAGCGCTCCCCGGCGGACATCCCCGAGGACGAGCGGGACTACTACCTGGAGCGGATGTACCCGTCCTTCGGCAACCTGGTCCCCCGCGACATCGCCTCCCGGGCCGCGAAGAACGTCTCCGACGCCGGCCGTGGCGTCGGGCCGACCGGTCTCGGCGTCTACCTCGACTTCGCCGACGCGATCAAGCGGCTCGGCCGGGCCACGGTCACCGAGCGGTACGGCAACCTCTTCGAGATGTACGAGCGGATCACCGGCGAGGACCCGTACCAGGTGCCGATGCGGATCTACCCGGCCGTGCACTACACGATGGGCGGCCTCTGGGTCGACTACGACCTCCAGTCCACCATCCCGGGCCTGTTCGTGATCGGCGAGGCCAACTTCTCCGACCACGGCGCCAACCGGCTCGGCGCGTCGGCGCTGATGCAGGGGCTGGCCGACGGCTACTTCGTGCTGCCGAGCACCATCGCCGACTACCTCGCCGCCGGTCCGTTCGAGCCGGTCGACGAGAGCCACCCGGCGGCGGTACAGGCCCGCGACGACGTGGCCGACCGGATCTCCCGGCTGCTCGCGGCCAACGGTGACCGTACGGTCGACTCGTTCCACCGCGAGCTGGGCCGGATCATGTGGGACCACTGCGGCATGGAGCGCAGCGACGCGGGGCTGCGCAAGGCGCTCGCCGAGGTACGGGCCCTGCGCGACGAGTTCTGGCGCCGGGTCCGGGTGCCGGGCGACGGCGAAGGGCTCAACCAGGCGCTGGAGAAGGCCGGCCGGGTCGCCGACTTCTTCGAGCTGGCCGAGCTGATGTGCATCGACGCGCTGCACCGCACCGAGTCCTGCGGCGGGCACTTCCGGACCGAGAGCCAGACCCCCGACGGGGAGGCGCAGCGCGACGACGACCACTTCAGCTACGTCGCCGCCTGGGAGTTCACCGGGGCCGACCGGGCGCCCGTGCTGCACAAGGAAGACCTGAACTTCGAATACGTCCACCCCACCCAGCGGAGCTACAAGTGACGTCCCACCGGAGCCACAAGTGAATCTCACCCTGCGCATCTGGCGCCAGACCGACCGGACAGATCGCGGTCGGATGGTGTCGTACCAGGTCACGGACATCTCCCCGGACATGTCCTTCCTGGAGATGCTCGACGTACTGAACGAGAAGCTCACCCTCGACGGCGAGGAGCCGGTCGCCTTCGACCACGACTGCCGCGAGGGGATCTGCGGCGCCTGCGGCATGGTCATCAACGGCGTGGCGCACGGCCCCGAGCGGGCGACCACCACCTGCCAGCTGCACATGCGGCACTTCTCCGACGGCGACACGATCGACATCGAGCCGTGGCGCGCCCGCGCCTTCCCGGTGATCAAGGACCTCGTCGTCGACCGCAGCGCCCTGGACACCATCATCGCGGCGGGCGGGTACATCACCGCGCCGACCGGCAGCGCCCCCGAGGCGCACTCCGTACCGGTGGCGAAGGCCAACGCGGACGCCGCGTTCGAGTCCGCCGCCTGCATCGGCTGCGGCGCCTGCGTGGCGGCCTGCCCGAACGGGTCCGCCATGCTCTTCACGGCCGCGAAGGTGACCCACCTCGGGCTGCTGCCGCAGGGCCAGCCCGAGCGGTACACCCGGGTGATCGGAATGGTCGACGCGCACGACGAGGCGGGGTTCGGCGGCTGCACCAACGCCGGCGAGTGCACCGCGGTCTGCCCGAAGGGTATCCCGCTGACCTCGATCGGTCGGCTCAACCGCGACTACCTGAAGGCGTCCCGGCGTCGCGGTGACACGCCCGGCACCTGAGCGGGTGTTCGAGACCGGCCGCCGCCGCGCGGGGCGGCACAGCGGGGCGACGCACCGGACGACCGCCGACCGGCCGCCGCTTCGCGGGGTGGTGCCGGGTGGGCGCCGTGACCCGCACGCGCCAGGGTGGCGCGATTGCGCCACCCTCGGCCGGGTCGGCGGCGACGCCGGACGGCCCGTCCCCGCCGGCACCGCCGGATCGCGGCCTGCCCGGACGGCCCGCGACGCGCACCGTCCAGGCTGGCGCATATCGACCACGTTGGCCGCTTCTACCCATCCCCTCCCCCACCGGATTCACCTATCGTTACCCGGTCCATGCCTTGTCCCGCCGAGCATGTGGCACCGACCGGCGGGACACGGCCTGCCGGATTGGGGAGAGACGAGTGGCGAACACGGTGAATCGCAGGACGGCGCTTGGGCTGGGTACGGCGGTGACAGCCGGCGCGGTACTCGGTACGAGCGCCAGAGCCTCCGCGGCGGTGCCGGTGAGTGACAGCGCCGACGCCTCGGCCGCCGGGCAGGAGCTGGCCGACCGGATCGCGGCGATCTACCAGTACGAGGCGGCCTCCGCCGGCGGGCGCTGGCTGTCGTACATCAGCGTCAACGACGCGAGCGGCGCGGCGGTACCGGCCGTCGAGGTGAACCCGGACACCACGGTCGAGGCGTACAGCGTCAACAAGATCGCGGTCGCCACCGCGGTGCTCGACAAGGTCGACCGGGGTCAGCTCCGCCTCGACCAGCGGGTCGACGTGACCGACGCGATCGTCATCCCGGGCGGCGACGGGATCTTCAGCCTCGACGGGGCGTACCCCAGCTCGGTGACGCTCGGGCACGCGCTCGCCGCGCTGCTGACCGTCTCCGACGACACCGCGGTACGGCTCTGCGGGCTGGTCTGCCCGGCCGCCGAGCTCAACGCGATCCTGGTCTCGAAGGGCTTCCCGAAGACCCAGGTCGAGCCGGTGGCCAACCCGAACCGCTTCTTCCTCGGCACCACCACCCCGCGTGACACGCACAACCTGCTGCGCGCCCTGGTCGGCGGCACCCTGCTCAGCGCCGGCTCCACCGCGTTCCTGCTGAACACGCTCCGCTCGCCGATCGCCTTCACCGACGGCATCCGGCGCAACATGTCCTCGGCGGACCGGGCCCGGATCGCGACCAAGGCCGGCTGGTTCGCCGACGGGCGCAACGAGGCGGGGATCATCTTCGACGCGGCCGGCGCGCCGGTGCTGACGTACGCGATGTTCGCCGACGGCCAGGCCGACGCGGACAACTTCGGCGCCACCCACCCGGCCGTGCAGGCCCGCGCCGACATGGGTCCCCGGTTCCTGAAGGCGCTGGCCGGGGCCCCAGAGCCGCGCACCGGGTCGCCGCGACGCCCGCGCCCGCTCTACCACCCCAGCAACGGCGGCTGACCCCGTCGATCCGGGACCCGCTCCCCGTCGATCTAGGGCAAATCCCTGCTAGTGAATCTCTAATCACCACGATTTGCCCTAGATCGACGAGTCCGGCCACTCCTCGGCGCCCCGGGGAAATGATCTACTGTGGGCGTCGAGGAGGTGCCGGATGGGGGCGGGTCGACGGCGGCGGTCCGGCATCGGGCGCGGGGTCGGGCTGGCGGCGCTCGGCGCCCTGGTCGCGGGCGCGTGGGCGGTCCGCGGCGTACCGGCCGCGCTGGGCGGGCGGGCCGCCGGCGACCGGGCCGACCGGATACAGCGCTCCCCGCAGTTCCGCGCGGGTGTCTTCCGCAACCCGGTGACCAGCCGGATCGCGCTTCCCGAGGCGGGTCGCGACGCGCTGCGCGAACTGCTCTTCGGCGGCGAGCGGCGCCGGCCGGCGGGTCCCGTCCCGCTGGTGGCCGCCGCACCGGCCGCGCCGGCCACGGCACCGCCCGACGAACTCAACATCATCTGGTACGGGCACGCCTCCGCGCTGATCGAGATCGAGGGGCGGCGGGTGCTCGTCGACCCGATCTGGAGCGACCGCTGTTCGCCGGCGGCCCGGATCGGTCCGCGCCGGCTGCACCCGCCACCGGTACCGCTGGAGCGGCTGCCGCCGGTGGACGCGGTGCTGATCTCCCACGACCACTACGACCACCTCGACATGGCGACGGTACGGGCGCTGGCCCGCGCCGGCACGGCACCGTTCCTGGTCCCCCTCGGCGTCGGCGCGCACCTGGAGCGCTGGGGCGTACCCGCGGCGCGGGTGGTCGAGCTCGACTGGACCGAGAGCGTCGCGCTGGCCGGGCTGACGATCACGGCGACCGCGGCGTACCACTTCTCCGGGCGCGGCCTGGCCCGGGACCGTACGCTCTGGGGCTCCTGGGTCGTCGCCGGCGCGCGCCGGCGGGTCTTCTACAGCGGCGACTCCGGCTACTTCGAGGGGTACGCGGAGATCGGCGCCGGGTACGGGCCCTTCGACGCCGCACTGGTGCAGGTCGGCGCGTACGACCCGGCCTGGCCGAACATGCACATGTTCCCGGAGGAGGCGGTCGCCGCCCACCGGGAGCTGCGCGGGGGGCTGCTCGTTCCCATGCACTGGGGCACGTTCAACCTGGCCCGGCACGCCTGGTCCGACCCGGTGGAGCGGCTCTGGCGGGAGGCGCAGGCCCGGGGCGTGTCGCTGGCGGTGCCCCGCCCCGGCGAGCGGGTACGGGTGGACGACCCGCCGCCCGTCGACGGCTGGTGGCGGAGCGTCGCCTGACCGCCGATCCACCCTCCCTGTAGATCATGGACTTGTGGCGGGGACAAAACCCCATATAGGGGCTCTCTTGTCGACCACAACTCCATGATCGACAGGGAAAGGGGCCCGGGGTCAGAGGACGAACGCGTCGGTCCAGAGCTGGCCCGAGCGGCCGGAGAGGGCGTCGAGCAGGGCCACCGCCTGACCGTCGGTGAGCGCCGCGACGAAGTCGACGATGGCCCGCCCCCGCGCCCGGGCGTCCCGCTCCGGCGTACGCGGGTGCAGCTCCGCCTCGGCCAGCTCGACCAGGTCGTGCAGGCGCTGCGGCAACCGCGCCTCCTCGGTCGGGTCGAGCAGCCATTCGAGCAGCGCCTCCACCAGGGTGGCCAGCGCCCGCGCCTGCCCGCGCTGGTGCAGGGCCAGGTCCGGGCGGGCCAGCACGAACCGGTGGTGCACGAGCTTGAGCACCTGCACCTCGTGCCACTGGGCGACGCCGAGCAGGACGTGGCCGGAGCGTACCGTCGGCTGCGGCTCCACCGTGATCGCCTCGACGAACCGGCGGGTCCACCGGGCGGAGAAGCCCGCCACCCGCTGCTCGGACTCGATCGAGCCGTCGAAGGGCGCGGCGAGCAGCCCGTCGACCAGTTCCACGCGGACGTGCTCGACGGCGGCGGCGAAGGCGTCGTCGTCGCTGATCCAGCCGTCCTTGCGGTGCAGCTGCCGGCGCAGCCGCTCGATCGAGGCGCCGGGCCGGCGTGGCGCCTCGCGCAGCGCCGGTTCGGTGAGCCGCTGGAACAGGCCTCGTTCGCGCTGCCAGGCGAGCAGTTCGGCGCCGACGGCCCCCTGTTGCAGCACGCCGACCCGGTGGAAGTCCTCCAGGTCGTGGATGGCGTACGCGATGTCGTCGGCGGTATCCATGATCGAAGCCTCGACCGTCTGCTGCCAGTCGGTGATCCGCCCGGCGAACGGCTCCCGGGCCTGCCGCAGGTCCGCCTCCTCGGTGCCGTACGCGCCGAACTTGGCCGCGCCGCTGCCCGGCTCGTCCGGCGGCGGCGTGGCGCCCCGGGGCGGCGGGTCGAACCGGCTCGGGTGCGGGTCGGGGTAGCCGGACCGGGTCCACGGGTACTTGAGCATCGCGGCGCGGACGGCGGCGGTCAGGTCCAGACCGATGGTGGCCGCGCCGCGGATCTCGGTGCTGGTGACGATCCGGTACGACTGCGCGTTGCCCTCGAATCCGTCCGGCAGGCCGAGGCGCTGGCGGGCGAGCCGGTCGAGCACGTACTCGCCGAGGTGGCCGAAGGGCGGGTGCCCGAGGTCGTGGGCGAGCGCCGCCGCCTCCACCACGTCCGGGTCGCAGCCGCCGAGCTTCTCCAGCAGGTCGCGGTACCGCTCGTCGCCGGCGAGCCGCTCAGCGACCGCGCGCCCGACCTGGGCGACCTTCAGGCTGTGGGTCAGCCGGTTGTGCACCAGCAGCCCCGACCCGCCCGGGCTGATCACCTGGGTGACCCCGGCCAGGCGGGCGAAGAAGGGTGAACCGACGATCCGGTCCCGGTCGGCCCGGTACGGGCTCGCGGCGAGATCGTCGAGCGTCCCGGTACGGCTGCCGAAGCGCCGCCGGGACCGCGGGTCGGCCGGCTTTTCCATGATCCTGACGCTATCGCAGCCGTGCGCCGCCTTTCCACTGGTTGGAAGGCATGTCGGCGGATCTTGAGGGTTCCGCCGGGGCCCGGCGCGGCCGGTCCAAATCGGACCCCTCGGTACGCTGCGGGTTGAGCAGCGCGTGTTGTTGCCGTACCGTCCTGCGACGACACGAGATGCGACCGACCAGTCACGCAACCGGCCGGGGCGAGGATGACCGATGCAGAATCACCAGAGCGGCACCGCGGAGCGGCTCGCTGACGAGCTGTTCCTCATCGGACACGACGACTTCACGGGGAAGCCTCTCGCGCCCGGGAACCTGATCGACGCCGCGCTGGCCGGCGCGGTCCTCGGCGAACTCGCCTTCGCCGGCCGGATCAACATCGATCGCGGTGAGGTCTACGTCACCGACGACCGCCCCTGGCACGAGCCCGTGACCGACCTGGCGCTCGCCGAGATCGTGCGGCGGGGCAACGGGTACGCGGCGCGGGCCTGGCTGGAGTTCATGCGCCCGCACGTCCGGGAGCACGTCGGCGACCGGTTGGTCAACGGCGGCGTGGTGCTGCGGGAGACGAGCCGCGGCCTGAGCCTGCGCTCGACCGTACGCTGGCCCGGGGTGGACCCGAACGTGGTGGCCCGGCCCCGGGTGCGGCTCGCGGCCGTCCTGCAACGCTCGGAGGAGCCGCTCGACGTGCGGACCGCCACCCTGGCGTCCCTGGTACGCGCCGGCGGCCTCACCAAGATCCTCGGGCTGGAGGACCGGTCGGCCGTGGAGCGGATCGTGGCCGCCCGGCGCCTGCTGCCGCCGAGCCTCGCCGATCTGCTCACCGCCGTCGACGCGACCATCAGCGGCGGTCCGTCGCTGGCCCGCCGGTAGCGCCCCCTCGCCGGGCGGAATCGGCGGCGGGCCGGCGCGACGCGCGACAGGCCCGGCGGGATCGGCGGCGGGCCGGCGCGAGGCGCGACAGGCCCGGCGGAATCGGCGGGGTCGGCGGCGGGCCGGCGCGACGCGGAGCGGGTCGGGCGGGCAGAATGCATGCCGAACCTCACCCAGAAGGCGGATCAGGATCGTGACGACGTCTGTTCATCAGCGGATCGCCGAGGAGCTCGGCGTTCGCGAGCGGCAGGTACAGGCCGCCGTCGAACTGCTCGACAGCGGGGCCACCGTGCCGTTCATCGCCCGCTACCGCAAGGAGGTCACCGGCGCCCTCGACGACGCGCAGCTGCGTACGCTCGAAGAGCGGCTGCGGTACCTGCGGGAGCTGGAGGAGCGGCGGGCCGCGGTGCTCGAGTCCATCCGCGGCCAGGGCAAGCTGGACGAGGCGCTCGAAGCGCAGATCATGGCGGCCGAGTCGAAGGCCCGGCTGGAGGACATCTACCTGCCGTACAAGCCGAAGCGCCGGACCAAGGCGCAGGTCGCGCGCGAGGCCGGACTGGAGCCGCTCGCCGACGCGCTGCTCGCGGACCCGAGCCAGGATCCGCGTACGGCCGCGACCGCCTTCGTCGACGCCGAGCGGGGCGTGGCCGACGCCACGGCGGCGCTGGACGGGGCGCGGGCGATCCTGGTCGAGCGCTTCGCCGAGGACGCCGACCTGATCGGCTCGCTCCGTGAGCAGATGTGGGGCCGGGGCCGGCTGGTCGCCCGGGTCCGCGACGGCCAGCAGGAGTCGGGCGCGAAGTTCGCCGACTACTTCGACTTCTCCGAGCCGTTCACCCGGCTGCCCTCGCACCGGGTGCTGGCGATGTTCCGCGGCGAGAAGGAGAACGTCCTCGAACTGACCCTGGAGCCGGAGGAGGAGCCGGCCGAGCCGGATGCCGTACCGGCCGGACCGACCCGGTACGAGGGCGAGATCGCCGCCCGGTTCGGGGTCGCCGACCGGGGCCGCCCGGCCGACCGCTGGCTCACCGACACGGTGCGCTGGGCCTGGCGTACCCGGATCCTGATCCACCTCGCGGCGGACCTGCGGATGCGGCTCTGGCAGGCGGCCGAGGAGGAGGCGGTCCGGGTCTTCGCCACGAACCTGCGCGACCTGCTGCTCGCCGCGCCGGCCGGTACCCGCCCGACCATGGGGCTCGACCCGGGCCTGCGCACCGGGGTCAAGGTGGCCGTGGTCGACGCGACCGGCAAGGTGGTGGCGACCGAGACGATCTACCCGCACGAGCCGCGCCGGCAGTGGGACCAGTCCATCCACCTGCTCGCGCAGCTCGCCCGCGCGCACAAGGTGGAGCTGGTCGCGATCGGCAACGGCACCGCCTCCCGGGAGACCGACAAGCTCGCCGGTGACCTGATCCGGCAGCACCCGGACCTGAACCTGACCAAGGTGATGGTCTCGGAGGCCGGCGCCTCGGTCTACTCCGCGTCCGCGTACGCCTCGCAGGAGCTGCCCGGCCTGGACGTCTCGCTGCGCGGGGCGGTCTCGATCGCGCGCCGCCTCCAGGACCCGCTCGCGGAGCTCGTCAAGATCGACCCGCGCTCCATCGGGGTCGGCCAGTACCAGCACGACCTCTCCGAGATCAAGCTGTCCCGCTCGCTCGACGCCGTCGTCGAGGACTGCGTCAACGCCGTCGGCGTCGACGTGAACACCGCCTCGGCGCCGCTGCTCACCCGGGTCTCCGGCATCGGGGCGGGGCTGGCCGAGAACATCGTGCTGCACCGGGACGCCAATGGCCCGTTCCGGACCCGGCAGGCGCTCAAGGAGGTGCCGCGGCTCGGCCCCAAGGCGTTCGAGCAGTGCGCCGGCTTCCTGCGCATCCCCGGCGGCGACGATCCGCTCGACGCCTCCAGCGTCCACCCCGAGGCGTACCCGGTGGTGCGGCGGATCCTCACCGCCACCGGTACCGACGTCAAGGGGCTGATCGGCAAGAGCAACCTGCTGCGCGCGCTCAAGCCGACGGACTTCGTCGACGACACGTTCGGCCTGCCGACCGTCACCGACATCCTCAAGGAGCTGGAGAAGCCGGGCCGCGACCCGCGACCGGCCTTCCGTACCGCCGCCTTCGCGGACGGAGTCGAGAAGATCAGCGACCTGGCGCCGGGGATGCTGCTGGAGGGCGTGGTCACCAACGTCGCCGCGTTCGGGGCCTTCGTCGACATCGGCGTGCACCAGGACGGGCTGGTCCACGTCTCCGCGATGTCGCGCACCTTCGTGAAGGACCCGCGCGACGTGGTCAAGTCGGGCGACGTGGTCCGGGTCAAGGTCCTCGACGTGGACGTACCGCGCAAGCGCATCTCGCTCACGCTGCGGATCGAGGACGAGGTCGACACCCGCGCGTCGTCGCGCGACGGCAACGGCAACGGCGGCGGCGGCCAGCGTCCCGGCCGGGGCGGCGGCGACCGCGGTACGGGCGGCCAGCGCTCCGGCGGCGGTGGCCGGGGCGGCTCGGGTGGCGGTGGCCGGGGCGGCTCGGGCGGCGGTGGCCGGGGCGGTTCCGGCGGTGGCGGTGGCCGGGGCGGTTCCGGCGGCGGTGCCCCGGTCAACACGGCGCTCGCCGACGCCCTGCGCCGCGCCGGCCTGCGCTAGTCCGGCGCGCGGCACCGCCGCCCGGGGTCGGCGGCAGCGCGGCAGCACCGCCCGGGCGAGGGCGGCGACAGCACAGATACAGAGAATGAGTGGCTATCCGGCGCGGGATAGCCACTCATTCTCTGTATGCGTTCGCATCCGTTCCGGGGTCGGACGCGACTCACGGCTCCAGGACGACCTTGATGCAGCCGTCCTTCTTCTCCTGGAACATCTCGTACGCCTCCGGCGCACGCTGCAACGGCAGCCGGTGGGTACGCAGGTCCCGCACGCCGAGCGGGTCGCCGTCCCGCTCCAGCAGGGGCATGATCTCGTCGGTCCAGCGCCGCACGTGCGCCTGCCCCATCCGCAGCTGCACGCCCCGGTCGAACATCTCCAGCAGCGGCATCGGATCGAGTTCGCCCCCGTAGACGCCGGAGAGCGACACCGTGCCGCCACGGCGTACCGACTTCACCGCCGCGTGCAGGACGCTGAGCCGGTCCACGCCGAAACGGTCCATCATCGACCGGGCCACCGAGTCGGGCAGCAGCCCGGTCGCCGTCTGCGCGACCTTGCCCACGGGCGAGCCGTGCGCCTCCATCCCCACGGCATCGATCACCGCGTCCGGCCCCCGCCCGTCGACCAGGTCGAGGAGGGCGCCCGGTACGTCGTCGAGGTCCGTCACGTCGATCACCTCGACGCCGTGCCGCCGGGCCATCTCCAGCCGCTCGGGGACGAGGTCCAGCCCGAGCACGCGGCCCGCGCCGAGGTGGCGGCCGACCCGGGCGCAGAACTGCCCGACCGGGCCGAGCCCGAAGACGGCCAGGGTGCCGCCCGGCGGCACGTCGGCGTAGCGCACCGCCTGCCAGGCCGTCGGCAGGATGTCGGAAAGGTACAGGTACTGCTCGTCCGGGCCCTCGGCCGGCAGCTTGATCGGGCCGAACTGCGCGTGCGGTACGCGCAGGTACTCGGCCTGCCCGCCGGGTACCGAGCCGTACAGCGAGGTGTAGCCGAACAGGGCCGCGCCCTTGCCCTCGGACCGCACCTGGGTGGTCTCGCACTGGGCGTACAGCTGCCGCTGGCACATCCAGCACGATCCGCAGGCGATGTTGAAGGGCACGACGACGCGGTCCCCCGGACGGAGGCGGTCGACCGCCGAGCCGACCTCCTCGACGATCCCCATCGCCTCGTGTCCGAGGATGTCGCCGGGCTTGAGGTAGGCGCCCAGCACCTCGTACAGGTGCAGGTCGGAGCCGCAGATCGCGGTGGAGGTGACCCGGATGACCGCGTCGGTCGGTTCCTCGATCCGCGGGTCGGGCACCTCCTCCACCCGTACCTCGCGCTTGCCCTGCCAGGTCAGTGCCTTCATGGTGGTGTCCCTCCCGCTCGGCGACGGCTACGGGATTACCTGCTACCCCGGACGGGTCGGGCCAACCCGCCGGGGCCCGCCGCGACGACCCACAGTCCACTCCGGACGGTTGCTCGGAGGTGCGTGCCGTCGATCAGCGCAGCACGAGCAGGACGTGTTCGTGCTCGCCGTGCCGGAGGGTGCCGGTGCGCTCGAAGCCGACCCTCTCCAGCAGCCGTACCGAACCGGTGTTGCCGACGTACGGGTCGGCGTGCAGCGGGCGTGCCTTCTCGCGCGCGAGGAACAGCTCCAGCGCCCGGGTGCCGATTCCCCGCCCCCAGTACGCCCGGCCGAGCCAGTAGCCGATGAAGCGTCGGTCCTCCGCCCACCAGGCCACCACGTTGCCGGCCACCTCGCCGTCGACCGTCACCGTCTGCACGAACACGGTGGGATCGCCGAGCACCTTCGTGGCCCAGTGGGTCATGAACCGCTCCCGCTCGCGGGGCGGGAAATTCGACCGGCGTACCGCCTCGGGGTCGTGCTCCTGTTCGAAGAACAGCTCCAGATCGGGCCGCTCCACCTCCCGCAACCGCACCTCATCGCTCATTCCGGGGAGTCTGGCACCCGCCACCGACATTTCCGCGGGCCGTACCCGGCCGGTGAGATCAGGTAGCGGGCGGCTCAGCCGAGGTTCTGCTCGATCTCCCGGGTCATCCGGTCGAACTCTGCCGCAAGATCCACGCCGTACCGGTCGGCGAGCACGAGCACCGCCCAGAGGCAGTCCGCCAGCTCGTGACCGAGCTCGGCCCGCGCCTCCGGGATCTCCCGGCGGCCGTCTACGGCCATCACCAGCTTCGCCAGGTCTCCGACGTCGCCGACGAAGCCCAGCGCCAGATCACGTGTGTCCCAGGCGCCCCGACCGGCGGCGATGTTGTACCGGTCGTACAGCTCGGCGATGGCGACGGCCCGCGCCCGCAGGCTTTCGAGATCCATCCGGGGAACCTATCGTGCGGCCGGCCCTCCGGTCACCGGCCCGAACCAGGCGAGCCCGTCGTCCCGTTCACGGGCTCACTTCGGTGCTCGGGGTCGCTCCGGGGCGCGAGAGGCCATGCGCCGAGGCGGGACGGGGTCGAGACGGCGCGCGGGCGGCGACGGCGGGTGATCCGGCGCCACCAGAACTGCTGCACGACAAGGGTGAGCACGCCGGCCAGCACGATCGCGCAGATGTTGATCAGAAGTTGCGCGGCCGAACCGAGCGCCTCGTCGGGTATGCCGTACGCGAGCGCGACCGCCACGTTCGCGGCGGCCGGCACCGTGGTGACCGAGATCAGCACCCCGACCAGCGGGCCGGCCCGGTTTGCGGTCAGCGAGATCATGCCGGCGGCACCGGCGAGGAAGCCCACCACCCAGGAGAGCGCGTCCGGCCGCCAGATGAAGTCGGTCAGCGGGCGCGGCGCCAGCAGCATCGACCGGTCGACCAGCCCGGCAGCGGTCAGCAGCCAGGTGGTGAGCACGGTGACGGCCATCGCCACCAGGAACCCGACCACCAGGGCGACCGTGGACCGTACGATCACCGCCGGGCGCCGGCGCAGCACCGCGACGCAGAGCGCGGCGAGCGGGCCGAACTCCGGCCCGACGACCATCGCGCCGACGATCAGGATCGGTTGGTCGATCAGTACGCCGATCCCGGCAATGATGGTCGCCACCGTGATCAGCAGCAGGTACGTCACGGAGAGGCGGGTCTCCTCGCCCGTCTTGTGGGCGATCTCGTCCCAGACCAGGGCGTCGGTACCGAGCCCGGGCGCCACCCGCTCGGCCCGGTCCGCGGCGGCGGAGAGCGTCACGTCGGTCTCGTCCACGGCGATCGCGCCCGCGTCGTCGACGCCGAGTTCCCGCAGCGCCCGCAGCACCCCGTCGGCGCCCTCCCGGGCCACGTCGCAGAGCACCAGGTCACCGGCCGGGCGCTTCGCGGCCCCGGGCAGTACGACCAGGTGGGTCACCACCTCCATGCCGGCGAGCAGGTCGACCACCGCCGGGGCACGGTCCGGCGGGACGATGATTCGCAGGTGCAGCACTGCCCGGCTCCCTCGATCGGGTCCGACGGGCCACCCCACGGACCGCGAGAGACTCTAGTACGGCAGTGACAGGCCGGGTCCGGGTGCCGGACGCGGGGCACCACCCCGGGTGGGCCGGCAAGATCGTCTCCCGCCGGCGCCCACCGGATTCATCGCGGTGCCGGGGCGACCGGGCGGCCCGGCACGGTCGAGCCCGCGCCTCGACGGTACCGGCCGGCTCAGCTCCGTGCGCCGCCCGCCGCTCGTTCCACGATGCCCGCCACCTGCCGCGCCGCCGCCCGCCGGTCGAAGTACCGGGTGGCGTGCCGCCGGGCCAACTCCCCCCGATCGGCGAGGCGGCCCGCCTCGAATTCCTGGTACGCCGCCTCCAGCGCGGCGCCGAGCGCGGCGCTGTCGCCCCGCGGCACGATCCAGCCGAACGACGGGTCGACCGCCTCGGGCAGTCCGCCCGCGTCGCTGGCGATCGTCGGCACGCCCATCGCCGACGCCTCCCGGACGACCCCGTTGCTCCCCTCGGAGAGCGACGGGGTGACGCTGACGTCGGCGGCCACGAAGTAGGGACGCAGGTCGGGCACCCAGCCGAGCCAGGTGACGCTCGGGTTCGTCGCCACCCCGAACTGGTCGATCAGCCGCTGGCGGTAGTCCTCGGCCTCCTTCGTGAAGCCCTCACCGACGAGCAGGAGGTGGGAGCGGGGATGGCGGGCGTGGAAGGCGGGCCAGGCGGACAACAGCACGTCGTGTCCCTTGAACCCCCGGGCGTTGTGCGCGAGCCGTTTCGGCACGTACACGTAGGCGACCATGACCACCAGGAAGTCGCCCTCGGCGACGCCGACCTCCGCGCGGGCCTTGGCCCGTCGCTCGGCCACCCCGGCGGACGGGCCGACTACCCCGGCGGACGGGCTGGCCACCCCGGCGGACGGGCCGGGCGCCGTCGACCAGTCGGGTCTGAAGTAGTCCAGGTCGGTGCCGTACTGGGCCACCGGCCGCCGTTCGGGTGGGCAGCCAAGTTCGCCGTAGAGGCGGGATATGTGCTCGGTGCAGCAGATCGTGACGTCGTCCATGCGCCAGAGGAACCGTTCGACCGGCCGGATCAACGGCGATTCGAGGTACAGCGGCCCGGCGACCATGTGCACCCGCCGCATCGGCAGCCCGATCGCGATCAGACGCGCCGCCAGCGCGGACGAGTACAGGTGGTAGTTGAGGACGTCGGGGCGCAACCGGCGTACCAGCCGGCGCAGCCGCCAGAGCCCTCGCAGCGTCGCGAGACTCGGCCGGTAGCGGAAGTCGAACGGGGAGTCGACCACCTCGAATCCCGCCTCGGCCAGCATCGACCTCAACCGGCCGGGACCCGGCGGAATCACCACGATGACGTGATGCCCGCGGCGGCGCAGCTCCGTTATCTGCGGCAGGATCCAGAGACCGCCGTTGTTGGTCTTCAGCATCACGGCAATTCGCAAGCTTGTCACCGGTTCCGCTCTCCTCTCGATTGCCTGACCGGGGCCGTCCAGGACGCGCCGGGCATTCCCGTCCGGGGTGCGGAGCGTCATCTCGCCGGAACTCCCTTCACGACGGCTCCCGCCGCGACGTCCCGTACGACGCAGGCCGCGGCCCCGATCGTCGCGTCCGCCCCGACCCGCCGCCGCTGCAGGACGACGGCGCCCGCGCCGACCATCACGCCCGGCTCCAGCCGGCACTCGCCGGAGACGGCGGCCAGCGGGTTGACCGAGACGAAGTCGCCCAACACGCAGTCGTGCGCGACCGTGACGTTCTGGTTGAGGTGCACGTGCCGGCCGAGGGTCACGTTCGTGGTCACCCGGGCTCCCGCGAAGACCAGCAGGCCCTCACCGGCCACGGTGTCGGCGCCGACCATCGCCGCCGGGTGGACCAGGTTGGCGGCCGGCAACCGGTACGCGTCGATCCGCGCGCTCACGGTCCGCCGTACCCGGGGATCACCGATCCCGACCGCGACGTGGGTTCCCTCCGGCAGGTCGCGCAGCCGGTCGATCGGCCCGAGATAGGGCAGGTCCAGTTGCTGTACGCGCTTGCGGTTGAGCTCCGAGGGGTGGTCGTCGACGAACCCGAGCACCCGCCAGACGGGCTCGGCCAGGCCCTGGTTGACGGCGTGGATGACGGCCAGGGTCTCGCGGCCGTGCCCGCCGCACCCGACGACGACGATGTCCAGGCTCACGCGACCGGCCTCTTCGCGCTGGGCTCGGCGGTCGACAGACGGACGCTCCCGAGCTGCCCGTCGAGCCAGGGCTGCCCGTCGAACCCGGGCTGCCCGTCCGTCCTGGGCTGTGCGTCGGCCCCGGGCTGCCCCGCGCTGCCGAGGAACTCGGCGATGGTGGCGTGACCGGGCGCCGTGATGCCCTCCCGGCGCAGGACGACCCGCACCGTCTCGGCGAGGATCCGCAGGTCCAGGCCGAGGCTGCGGTCTTCGACGTACCGGACGTCGTAGGCGAACCGCTGCTCCCAGGTCAACGCGTTGCGTCCCCGCACCTGGGCCAGCCCGGTCAGGCCGGGGCGGACCTCGTGCCGGCGGGCCTGCTCCGGCGTGTAGCGGGTCAGGTAGCGCATCAGCAGGGGACGCGGCCCGACCAGGCTCATGTCTCCCCGGACCACGTTCCACAAGGTGGGAAGCTCGTCCAGGCTGGTGGAGCGCAACCAGCGGCCGAACGGGGTCAGCCGGTCGGCGTCGGCGAGCCGCGCCGATTCCGGGGCCGGCCGCATCGTCCGGAACTTGACCAGCTCGAACGGTCTGCCGTACAGCCCGGGTCGGGTCTGCCGGAAGAACACGGGGCGACCCAGCGTCGCCGCCACCGCGACCGCGACGACCAGGATGAGGGGCGCCAGGAGCACCAGCCCCACCGCCGCGATCACCGGCTCGGCGAGTCGCTTGGCGACGTCGTACGCGGTCGTCCGTCGCGTCACGGTCGTTCCCGGAGGAAGTCCGAGATCGCCTCGGTCACCCGGGCGAACTGCGGCTCGGTCATCGCCGATCCGCTGGGCAGCGCGAGACCGTCGGCGAACAGCCGGTCGGCCGCGCCGGTGAGCACGGCCCGCGCGCCCGCGTAGGCGCGCTGGAGGTGCATCGGCTTCCAGACCCGCCGGGTCTCGATGTCGCACGCCGCCAGATGCTCCCCGAGCTGCTCGGCCCGCCAGCCGGCGATCGTCTCGTCCACCACGATGACGGTGAGCCAGCAGTTCGAGCCGGCGTCCGGCTCGGCCAGCAGGGCGACGCCCGGTACGGGAGCGAACAGCTTCGCGTACCGGGCCCGCAGTTCCCGGCGGCGGGCCAGCATCTGGTCGAGTCGACGCAGTTGCGCCCGCCCGAGCGCGGCGAGGACGTTGCTGGGCCGGTAGTTGTAGCCGACGTCGACGTGCTCGTAGTGCGGCACGGGCTCGCGAGCCTGGTTCGCCAGGTGTCGGCAGCGGGCCAGCAGACCCTCGTCGTCGGAGAGGAGCATCCCGCCGGTCGAGGTACCGACGATCTTGTTGCCGCTGAAGGAGACGGCGGCGACCCGGCCGAACGATCCCGCACCCCGGCCCCGGTACGTCGATCCGAGCGCCTCGGCCGCGTCCTCCACCACCGGTACGCCGAACTCGGCGCAGAGCGGCAGCAGGGTGTCGTAGTCGGCGCAGGAGCCGAACATGTCGACCGGCAGCACGGCGCCGATCCGGCGGTCCGCGGCCCGCAGGTCGCGCAGCAGTTCGGCCAGGAGCGACACGTCGACGTTGCCCGTACCCGGCTCGCAGTCGACGAAGATCGGCTCCGCCCCCGTGTAGACCACGGCGTTGGCCGTGGCCGCGAAGGTGAGCGTCGGCACGACGACCGCCTGGCCCGCGCCGACGCCGAGCGCGAGCAGGGCCAGGTGCAGGGCGGAGGTGCCGGAGTTGACGGCCACCGCGTACGCGGTGCCGACCCGGTGGGCCACCTCCCGCTCGAACGCGTCGATCTCCGCGCCGACGGGCGCCACCCATCCCGATCTCAGCGCGCGGAGGACATATGTCTCCTCCAACTCGCCGACGTCCGGCGGCGAGAGGTAGATGCGTTCCGGCGACGCGGGACGGGGGTCGCCTCCCCTGTCCTGACGCGGGGTCGGTTGGGCCCCGGACCTGGTAGCGCGATCCGCGAGATCCACGGGTCCTCCATGAGACGAAACCTGCGTGAGGTACGTGGTCCGGTTTAGCACCTTCCGAACCTTATATGGCTTGAATTCACCATAAACGCTCTACCGTGGACGAGTCTGGGAAGAACCCACGATTCCTCCCAAACTCGCGTGACCCCGCGGTTCGCCCGGTCGTTGACCCCACGTCGGTCCGACAGGAGGGACGCGCATGGTCGACCGGTTCCCGCAGCCAGGGCACGGGCGCGGATGAGGGTCGTGGTGACCGCCGAGACGCGGTACCTGCGCACGCCGGACGGTGCGGTGTGGACCCGGGAGGGGCCCGCCCACCGGTTCTGGACCCGCTATCTCTCGGCGTTCGACCAGGTACGGCTGGTCGCCCGGACCCAGGACGTGCCGGGCCCCGTGGACGAGGCGCACCGCGTCGACGGTACGGGGGTCGAGGTCTGGCCGGTCCCCTACTACGTGGGACCGCGCCAGTACCTGCTGCGCCGGGCCGCGTTGGTCCGTTCGGTCCGCGACGCCGCGGCGGAAGGGGACGCGGTGATCCTCCGGGTGCCGTCGCCGGTCGGCACGCCGCTGGCCGCCGCGCGGGAGCGTCGGGGCCTGCCGTACGCCGTCGAGGTGGTCGGCGATCCGTACGACGTCTTCGCGCCCGGGGTGGTACGGCACCCCGCCCGCCCGCTGCTCCGGCGCTGGCTGACGGACCGGCTGCGGCACCAGTGCCGGGAGGCCGTCGCCGTCTCCTATGTCACGGCGGCGTCGTTGCAGCGCCGCTACCCGGCCCGGCCCGGCCGGGTCACCATCGCCTGTTCCAGTGTCGACCTGCCCGAGGAGGCGTACCTCGCCGGGCCGCGTTCGTTCGACCCGGACCGGCCGATCACCAACCTCGTCTCGGTCGGCAGCCTGGAACAGCTCTACAAGGGGATCGACACCCTGCTGGAGGCCCTCGCCCGGTTGGCCGCCACCGGCCTCCCCCTGCGCCTGACCCACGTGGGCGACGGCCGCTACCGGCCGCAGCTGGAACGGCTCGCCGCCCGGCTCGGCCTCGCCGACCGGGTCACCTTCACCGGTCGGCTCCCCGCCGGCCCACGGGTACGCGAACGGCTCGACGACGCCGACCTGTTCGTCCTGCCGTCCCGGGCCGAGGGGCTGCCCCGCGCGCTCATCGAGGCGATGGCCCGGGCGCTGCCGGCCGTCGCCACCAACGTCGGCGGTATCCCCGAGCTCCTGCCGGCGGCCGAGCTCGTCCCGCCCGAGAGCCCGGTCACGCTGGCCGAGGCGATCCGCCAGCTCGTCGCGGATCCGGCCCGGTTGCGGACGTCCTCCGCCCGCAACCTCGCCCGAGCCCGCGACTACTCGGAGGAGGTGCTCGCCCGGCGCCGGGACGCGTTCTACGGGGCGGTCCGCGCGGCAACCGAACGGCACCCGGCGACCGGGGCCCGGACGCGCCGTCGTCGGTCCGATCTCGCCGACGTGTCGCGGTGACCGCGAGACGGGGTTCCACCCTCGCCCTCCTGACCACCGCCAGCCTCGCCCAGACCGTCGGTTCCGCGCTCAGCGCGGTGCTGGCCAGCAGCCTGCTCGGTCCGCACGACCGTGGCCTCATGGTCATCGGTATCACCAGCGCCACCCTCGCCGGGCTCGTCGCCGGCATGGGTACCGGCTCCTCGCTGCGATCACGGCTGCCCCGGGTGACCGCACCGGCGGCGCGCGAGCGCCTGCTCGCCACGTACACCTGGTGGTCGGTCCTGGCCGCGCTCGGGGCCGGCGCGGTGGCCGCCGCGCTCTGCCTCGGCTGCGCCCCGTTCATCGACGCGGGGCTCTCCGCTCCCCGGTTCCTGGTCGCCGCCGTGGTCGTGGCGGTCGGGTACGCGGCCCTGACCCAGATGCCGGACGCCTGGTACGCCGCCGGCGGCTTCCGGGCCGGCGGCTCCTGGGCGGCGGTCATGGCGGGCGGCGGCCTGCTCGGCGTGGTCCTCGGCGCGCTGGTCGACCGCAGCGCCGACGTCCTCCTGCTCGGGCAGGGACTGGGCATGGTGCTGGCGGCGGCCGGGCAGAGCATCCACCTGGGCCGGGTCGGGCTGGTCTCGCTACGCGCGCCGGTCCTGCCGGAGCTGACCTACCTGCTCCGCTCCGGTACGAAGGCCCTCGGCCTCACCGTCGGCCTGACGCTGGCCCTGCGCGCGGACCGGTACCTGCTCGGCGCCGCCGCCGGTGCCGCCGCCGTCGGCATCTACTCGCTGGCCGCCACGCTCAGCGAGACGATCCGGATGGTACCGGCGGCGCTGGGGCAGCTCGTCAGCCGCGAGGTGGCGCTCGGCCGCGGGCACGTGCGCCTGCGACGGGACGTACCGCTGGCGGTCGCGGCGGCGGCCGGGATCGGCCTGCTGGTCGCGGCGGGAGGTTGGCTGTTCATCACCCCCGTCTTCGGAGCCGGATTCTCGCCGGCCCGGCCGCTCCTGCTGATCCTGCTGCTGGCGGAGATCCTGTTCGCGCCATACGCGGTGGCGAGCCGCGGCATTCTCGGCGGTGGCTGGATGGGTACCGCCGGCTCGATCGGCCTTCTGGGCGGCATCGGTGCGATAGCGCTCTACGGCGTGGCCGTGCCGCTCTGGGGCATGTACGGCACGGCCGCAGCCTCCGCGCTGTGCTACGCGGGCCTCTCCCTCGCCACGTGCCTGCTGCTGCGGCGGCACCTGACGAGCTTGCCGCTCCCCCAGGCCGACCCGGACCGGCGTACCGCCGCCCGGGTGTGAGGGGCGCCCGCCCGGGTGTGAAGGGCTCGCACCACGGCCGTGCGGGTGTCCCGCCGACGGAAGCTGGGCCGCCGGTCAGGGTCGGTGCGGACGTGAGGCGTAGATGTAGCACCGGACCCAGGCGCGGCTGTCCTCCGGCCGGGTACGGAGGGTGTAACCCGCCTGCCGCAACAGGTCGCCGACCGGCGCGAAGGTGCGCTGCCAGGCCTGGTCCGGGCGGAGCGCGAGGAAGTCGTGGCAGGAGACGACCAGATGGTCCACCCGGTCGAGCACGTCCAGGGAGGACTCCAGCACGGCGAGTTCGGCGCCCTCGATGTTCATCTTCAGCAGGTCCACGTGGTCGACGCCGTGGGCGGCCAGGATCTCACCCAGTTGGCGGCCGGCGACCTCGACACCGTGGGCGGTGTCCGTGGTCAGTCCGTTGCCGATGTGGTCGACCGCCCGGTCCTCGATGAGCACGGGACCGGCGGTACCGACCACGGCGCACTCCACCGGCGTGACGTTGCCGAGCCGGTTGAGCTCCACGGTCCGGCGTAGACATCGGAAGGTGGCGGGATGCGCCTCGATGCTCAGCACCCGTCCGGACGGGCCGACCAGGCGCGAGAAGAGGCGTACCTCGCCGCCGACTCCCGCACCGATGTCGACGACCGTGTCGCCGGGTCGGGGACAGTAGTCGAAGAGGAAGACCTCCCGCGTCTTCTCGTCCTCCCGCTCCGCCGAGAGCCCGCCGAGCACGGTGTTGACCACGGTCCCGGTCCGGTACCGGTGTATCCAGTGTCCGCCGTCGTACCGGACGGCGCAGCGGGACCGCGCGCGTGCCGACAGGTACACCGAGCCGAGCCCGGCGATCAGGCGGGGGTCGACGCGCCGGTCCACCGCGCGCAACAACCGTCGCTTGAGCCGGGCCGAGGGCGATATCTCCAGTCCGAGATCGATCGCCGGCGCCGGGAAGGTGCCGTGCTGCATCCGCTCCAACCTGCTCATCGTCCCCTCCGTCAGGCCGGCTCGGGCACGAGCGAGGGCAGCAGGTGGTCCCGGAGGCTCTCGAACCTGTGGTTGGCCTCGTCGTAGTCCTCCGGACGGCCGATGTCGAGCCAGTAGCCGCCGAACTCGTAGCTCGCCGGCGGGCGGCCCTGCCGTAGCAGGTCGAGGACCAACTGGTCGAAGCCGAAGACCAGGCCCTCGGGGTAGGACTCGATCGTGCTCGCGGAGAGGCCGTAGACGCCCATGCTGACGTGGTAGTCGAGGGTCGGCTTCTCGCTGAACTCGACGATCCGGCCGTTCCGGACGCTGAGCACACCGAAGTCAATCTTGACGGACCGGTGGAACGTGGCGACGGTGAGCGGAGCGCCGGAGGCCCGGTGCGTCCGGAGCAGGTCGGCGTAGTCGAGGTCGGTCAGCACGTCCCCGTTCATGACGAGGAAGTGTTCGGGTAGCCGATCCCGCAGGCCGAAGAGCGGCCCGATCGTCGACAGCGGCACCCGCTCCTCGGCGTAGCTCACCCGCAGCCCGAAACGCGCCCCGTCGCCGACGAAGGCGCGGATCAACGAGCCGAGGTGGTTGATCGCCAGGATCACGTCGGTGAACCCGTGCCAGGCCAGTTGGCGCAGGACGATCTCCAGGATCACGTGGTCGTCACCGATCGGTACCAACGGCTTGGGCAGGGCGGTCGTGTACGGCTTCAGGCGGGTTCCCCTGCCCCCCGCCATGATCACTGCGTGCATGTCCATCGTCCGATCTGTCTTCCCCGCGTACTCGGGTCCCCGGGTGCGGCCGGGGGGATTCCCCGCCCCGCGCGACCCGGCTCTCGGAAGCGCCCCGTGACGAGCCGCGGAACGCGGCACCTCGGCAACGGCCGGCGCTGACTCGATCCTACCTGGATTTAGCGACAAATCCCCCAAACGGCAATTACGCGGAGGAGTCGACCGTACGCCCCGTCGTCGGTACCGCCGGCTGCGTCCGCAGCCCAAAGGACTCCTGCGCCCACACCTCGGGCAGCGGCTGCGCCCGCAGCTCGGAGTGCGTTTGCGCCCGCAGTTCCGGCGGTGCCTGCGCCAGCACGGCCAGCAGCCGGGCCGCCACGATGATGCTCAGGCCGAGCCCGGTCTGGAACACGACCGGCGTGAAGTCGTTACGGGCCCAGACCATCAGCACGTAGCCGACCATCGGCACCGCGTACTCCCAGATCGACCCGGAGGCTCGGGCGTCGAGGTGCGCGACCACCGCGCCGAGCAGCGCCAGCACGACGACGACCCCGACGAGGCCCGCGGCGCGGTACGCCTCGGCCGTGGGCGACCCACCGATGGCGCCGACGTTCGGACGGGCCATGACCGCGGTGGACAGGCTTCGCTCGTCCATGGTGGCCGGGGTGATGGGCAGCCCCAGCACCCGGCCGATCAGACGCCCCACCGGAGCCCAGTAGGTGTCCCAGCCGACCAACGGCTGCCGCTCGACATTGGTCCACTCCAGTACCGACACCACGGGGCGCAACGTCGCGCTCATCTCGCCCAGGCCGCCCAGTGGGTCGAGCGAGGCGTCCGCGAGGCGGAACCCGGTCGGCCCGCCGTTCCGGGCCTGGCGGATGACCGATCCGATCGACAGCAGGACGAGGAGGACCCCGCCGTGCCACAGCCGCAACCGGAGCCAGTGCCGCCGGCTCAGCGCCACGATGTACGCGGCCATCGGGAAGATGGTGCCGGAGCGTGCCCCGATGGCCAGCGGGAGCAGCAGGAACGGAAGGAAGATCAGGAACCACCAGCGCGCCGAGCCCGACCATCCGCTGGTGCCCAACGCCGCCATGCCGAGGCCCATGCACATGAACGCCCACGACAGCTGTGGGTCGTTCTGCGCGTTCCGGAACACCTGGAAGTTGTCCGCGCCGAGGTTGCTCAGCCCCTCGGCGAGGACGACCCCGAGGAGCAGGGCGATTCCCACGATCGTCAGCAGCGGCCCGACCCAACGCATGACCGCGATCGCGCCGCGGTGCGACTCCCGCGCCCCGGCGGTACCCGGGTTCCGCGCGGGTTTGCTCCACCACATCAGGGAGTATCCGAGCAGGTACACGGAGATGCTGACGGCGACCAGCGTCACGGCGTGCGGGATCTGCGGCGACAGCAGCCACGTACGCGGCTGACCGTTGTCCAGCTTCAACGGGTCCGGCAGTGCCCCGCGGATCAGGTAGGTCGCCAGGCCCACGTGGAACAGGGCGTAGATGATCAGCCACATCGAGCCCAGGGAGATCTGCCGGTTCCCACGGAGACGGGTCAGCAGCGTGATGTCGACGACGGCGACCACCAGGGCCGCCGCCGCCGCGAGCCGCGGCGAGACCACGAGCACCTGGTAGGCCACGGCGAGGACCGCCAGCTGACCCGCCGCGACCGCCGCCGCGACCTGCGGCGGGACCCCACCCGGAGCCCGGGGGGCGTCGCCGGGGGAGGCGATCCTCGGGCGGCGACGCCCCGTACCGGCTCGCCGGGCGGCGGTCAGCGCGGCCGAGATCATGAGTCGGCTTCCTCCCCGTACGGGCGCCCCGCCCCGGCGCCCCGGACCTGGGGCGGCGCGGCGGATCCCGGCCGTGGGAGGGGTCCGCGCTGGAAGACGTACTCGTTGCAGCCGAGGTTGCCGCCGCAGGTCCAGAGATGGCGGAGTTCGAAACCACGGTCGTGCACGAACCGGAAGATCTCCTCGGGCCGCGCCACCTGGAACGGATATCCGCCCACCCAGTCGACCAGGTCGTGGCGGCGCGACATGCCCCGTCCCCGCGCTCCCGACGCGCCCGGCAGGCGACCGGGCCGGACCAGGTTCACCAGCATCCGTACGGGCAGCCGCCAGTAGAGGTACAGGGCGCTGAGCGAGACGAGCAGCGCCCGCCCGACCCGCCCCGACCGGTTGTAGCGGCGCTTCACCCGCAGCCAGACCCGGCTCGCGCGCCCCTGGTCGTTGTAGATCGAGATGAACAGCTGCCCACCGGGGCGGACGAGGTCGCCGCTCGCCGCCACCGCCGACCACATGTCGCCGGTGTGGTGCAGCACGCCCCAGGAGTAGACGATGTCGTACCGGCCCAGACCGGCGACGAAGTCGCGGTCGAGGATGGAGCCCGTCTCGATCAGCCAGGGGCTGTCCGGCGCGTACCGTGACCGCAGCGCGGCGGTGGCCGCGACCGAGTTCCGGTCGAAGTCGAACGAGTGGACCGTCGCGCCGAGCTGGTACGCGGCCAGCGAGAACAGCCCGCTGCCGCAGCCGATGTCGAGGAACGACAGGCCGCGCAGGTCCGGCCGGCCCAGCGCCTCCTGCAGGGAGCGCCTGGCCACCGAGATGCGCTCGTCGTCGACGACCTTCAGGAAGGCGTTCCAGTTGTCCCCGAAGGCGAACCGCTCGCCGGACCTGACCTCAAGCTCGCTGTCTAGCACGGATCCGCTCCTTGTCCGGGTGTGCCGAACCCTCCCGCCGGACCGCCGTCGGCGCGGTCACCAGCGAGGACCGGTACCAGTCGATCGTGCTCCGGACGCCCTCCTCCAGCGGTACGGCCGGCTCGAAGCCGGTGAGCCGGCGCAGCTTGCCCAGGTCCGGGCAGCGCCGGTGGACCGAGCCGGGCGGCGCCGGCACCATCCGCAGCCGCGGGCTGACCCCGGTCAGCCGCAGCACGAGCTTGGCCAGGTCGCCGATGTTCGTCTGCTCGCTGTCGTTGCCGATGTGGACGATCTCGCCCGCGGCGGCGGGCGTGGCCATCAGCCGCAGCATCGCCTCGACCGCGTCGTCGACGTGGCAGAAGGCACGGTACTGCTCGGCGCCCCAGACCCGGAACGGGTCCTCGCCGCGCAGCGCGCGCAGCGTCATCTCGGGAATGACGTGGTCGGCGCCCATGCGCGGGCCGTAGACGTTGTGGAAGCGACCGACCACGGCCGCGCAGCCCCGGGCCCGCGCGGTGTGCACGAAGGCCGCCTCGCCGAGGAGCTTGCTGATCGCGTACGCGAACCGGGGCGCGGTCACGTCGGCGATGGTGACCGGCACGTCCTCGGCGGTGGGGACGGCGACCGTGCGCAGGTCCACCCCGCCGGCGTAGACCTCGCTGGTCGAGCTGAAGAAGACCCGGTCGCCCGGGGCTAGCCAGTCCAGCAGGTGCAGCGCGGTGAGCGTGTTGACCCGGATCACCCGGGCCGGGTCGGCCTCCACGTTGCGTACGCCCACCACGGCGGCGAGCAGGTAGATCTGGTCGCAGCCGCGCGGCAGCCCGGACCACGCGGCCGCGTCGGTCAGGTCGGCGGAGAGCACCTCGACGTCCGGGTGGGTCCGCAGCGCCGCCAGCCACTCGTCGTCGCGGCCCCGGGAGAAGTCGTCGACGATGGTGACCGTGTGCCCCTCGGTGAGCAGGCGGCTGGCCAGGTGCAACCCGATGAACCCGGCCCCGCCGAGCACCAGCGCGCGCATCAGCCCGCCACCCCCGACAGCTCGCGGGCGAAGCCGCCGGGCAGGTACCCGATGCCGGCGTAGCGGATGCCGGCGGCGACGAGGGTCTGTTCGTCGAGGATCCGCCACGAGTCGTAGACCACCCGGGGTCGGGACTCGCCGAGCAGCGCGGAGATCTCGATCGCCCGGTAGTCCGGATGGTCGTTGACCACCAGCACCGCGTCCGCGTCGCTGAACGCCTTGTCCAGGCTGGTCGGCTCGCCGCCGTACCGGCGGATCACGTCGTCGGTGACCATCGGGTCGTGCCCGAGGACGACCAGTCCGGCCTCCCGGAAGACGGGCATCATCGCCTCGATCGGCGTACCGCGCATGTCGTCGGTGGGGGGCCAGCCCTTGTACGCCCAGCCCAGTACGGCCAGCCGGGCGCCGGCGGTGACGCCGCGCTCCTGCCGGATCAGCTCGACCACCCGCCGGGCCACGTGCACCGGCAGGAACTCGTTGAGCTGCCTGGCCGCGCCGACCAGGAACGGCAGCCGGTAGCCGGCACTGCTGATCATCAGGTACGGGTCCTTGGAGAGGCAGCCGCCGCCCACGTACCCCGGCTTGGACAGGTCGGGGCGCGGGTAGTGCAGGTTCGCCGCGCCGATGACCTCCAGCGGGTCGAGCCCGTGCTGCTCGGCGATGAGCGCCAGCTCGTTGCCGAACGAGTAGATCAGGTCGGTGTGGCAGTTGTTGGCGAGCTTCACCAGCTCGGCGGCTTCGAGGCTGGAGACCGGGACGACCCGGCTGGCGAAGCCGCCGAAGAGATCCGCCCCGGCGGCCAGGCTCCGCTCGTCCAGTCCGCCGACGACCTGCGGCAGGTCGACGAGTTCCCGCAGCGCCTGGCCCTGGATGGTGCGCTCGGGCGCCATCACCAGCCGGGCCCGGCCCCACGCCGCGAGCAGCGGCGGCAGCACGACCTTGCGGCTCGTCCCGACCGGTACGGTGCTGCGCACCACGACCAGCGTCTCCGGTCCGCAGGCCCGCGCCACCTCCGCCGCGGCGGCGGCGAGGTTGTCGAGGTTGGGCGCGTGCGCCGGCCCCTGCACCGGGGTGGAGACGCAGAGCACCACCGCGTCGAGGTCGGCTGGGAGCGACTCGTCCACGAAGAGGGTCCGGCCGAGGCAGGACGCGAGCGTCTCCTCCACCCCCGGCTCGTAGAGGTGCAGCCGGCCACGGCGCAGCGACTCCAGCACGGCCGGTTGGCTGTCGACGCCGTACACCTCGTAGCCCTTGCGGGCGAGCACGGCGGCCAGGGTCAGGCCGACGTAGCCGAGACCGACGACGCCAATTCTCTGGTACAACTTGTTGCCTCCTAGATATGCGGGTCACCGGCGGTGGCCCGCGGCCCGCCGCCGCCCGGCTCGGCCCAGAGGGCCTTCACGGAATCGCTGAGGTCGTAGGTGGGGGCCCAGCCGAGCACCCGGGCCGCCGCGGAGATGTCGGCGCAGATCCAGCCGATGGCGGCGGTGCGGTTCGCGCCCGGCGCGCTGGCGCCCTCCAGGATCTCGCCGGTGAAGCCGGCGACCTGGGCGAGCAGCCGCACCGCGCTGCGGGTGGCGGCGGCCCGGCCGCCGCCGATGTTGAGGACGGGCTGGCTCAGCTCCGGGGCCTCGACGGCCGCGCGGACGGCGCGGGCCACGTCGCGCGCGTCGACGAAGTCCCGGTACGCGTCGAGCGGGCCGAGTTCGATCCGGTCGGCGCCGTGCATCAGCGCCTGGCGCAGCAGGGCGAGCGCCCGGCCGAGCAGGGTGTCGGTGTGCAGGCCGGGGCCGATCGGGTTGAACACCCGCAGCACCACGCCGTCGAGGCGGCCGGCGGCGCAGGCCAGCTCGACCAGCCGGGTGCCGGCCAGGTGGCTGAGGCCGTACTCGCTGACCGGCCGGGCCGCGTCCTGCTCGGAGACGGCGTGGCCGGTGGGCACGGGACCGTACTCGCCGGCCGAGCCGATCCGGACCAGCCGGGCGCGGGGCGCCCCGGCGGCGACGGCGTCGATCAGCTTCGCGGTGACCACGGTGTTCGCGGTGACCAGCTGGTATCCGCTGCCGTCGAGCCGGCCGGTGCAGTTGACCACCGCGTCGGGCTCGGTCGCCCGCAGCAGCCCGGTCAGCTCCTTGACCCCGGCGGTCACCAGGTCGCAGCCGTTGCGGTCGGGGCAGAGCAGTTCGGCGTACGGCGTGAGCGCGTCGCGTACGTGCCGGCCGAGGAAGCCGTTACCGCCGAAGAGCAGCACTCTGGTCATGCCAGCTCCGTCTCTCATTCGGTCCTCCTCGCCGGCCATTCGACCGGCGGCGCGGGACGGCATCTCGGTCAACGAAGGCTGAAGTGTTCGGTTGCGCGGCAAATGCCCTATAAGTCGATCGAGACCAAGATATCCGACAAAAGCCGTTTGGCGCGGCAAAAGCCCAGACCGATCAAATAATCGCATCGCCGACCTTATGGTGATGAGGTGCCCAGCTCGGGCAGAAACCCACTGTCCGGCCACACACCACCTGGTCGGGCGGACCGCGGAGAGATGATGACCCGACAACCAGCAGCGCAGGTGTCCTGCCCCACGCCTCGCGTCGAGGCTCCGGTCGACGGCGAGGAGTCGCCGCAGACCGCCCCGTCCTCGTCCGTTCACCCGTACGGCGTCGTCCGGGTCTTCGGCGCGCTCGACGTCGGAGGTGCGGAGCTACGCACCATAGAACTGCTGCCCCGGCTGATCGCGGCCGGAGCCGAGATCCACTTCGTCACCCTGACCGGGCGGGCGGGCGTACTGGCGCCCCAGGTGGAGCGGCTCGGCGCCAGGGTGCACCCGCTGCGTCTGAGCCTCGCCTTCCCCCCGCGTTTCCTCCGGCTGCTCCGTCGCCTGCGACCGCGCGTGGTGCACTCCGACGTCGCCACCTTCTCCGGCTTCATCCTGCTGCTCGCCTGGGCGGCCCGGGTACCGGTCCGGATCGCGCACTTCCGCAGCGACGCGGACGGACACGGCAACGGTCCACGGCGCCGGGCCCAACGCTGGGTGATGCGCAGGCTGGTGCGACTCTGCGCCACCGACATCCTCGGGGTCGCGCCCGGCGCGCTCTCCCACTGCTACCTGCCGTCCTGGCGGACGGACCCCCGGTGCCGGGTCATCCCCAACGGGCTGGACCTGGACCGCCTCCATCGCGACCACGGGTTCGACCTGCGCACGGCGGTCGGGGCCGCGCCCGACGAGATCATCTGCATGCACGTCGGGCGGGCGGCGCCGGAGAAGCGCCGATGGCTGGTACCGGCGATCGTCGCGGGGCTACAGGCGCGCGGCCTGCCGGCGCGCGCGGTCCTGGTCGGCGGCCACGATCCCGACGACGACGCGCGGGTGTCGCGCGAGGCCGAGGCGTACGGCGTCGGCGACCGGTTGCACCTGCTCGGGGCGCGCGACGACGTGGGCAGCCTGATGCGGCAGGCCGACGTGCTCCTGCTCCCCTCCCAGCGGGAGGGGCTGCCCGGCGTCGTACTGGAGGCGCTGGCGGTCGGCACCGCCGTGGCCGCCTCGGACCTGCCGGGCGTGCGGTTCATCGCCGGACAACTGCCGGGCGTCACCGTGTTGGCTCAGGACGCGAGCGCGGCCGACTGGGCGGAGGCGATCGACGCCGCGGGGGTCCGCCCGGGCGGCGACCGCGACCGCGAGTCCGCGGCGGCGGCGTTCCGGTCGAGCCCCTTCAGCCTGGACGCCGCCGCGGCGGCCCACCTTGCCATCTATCAGCAGCGACACATCCTGGAGCGCCCATGTGCGGCATAGCGGGGACGATCGGAGCGGGCCGTCCCGACCCGGAGTTGGTCCGGCGGATGTGCGACGTGATCGCACATCGCGGCCCGGACGGCTTCGGCCTCCACACCGACGAGCACGCCGCACTGGGCATGCGGCGACTGGCGATCATCGACGTCGCGGGTGGGCAGCAGCCGGTACGCAACGAGGACGGCAGCGTGGTCGCCGTCTTCAACGGCGAGATCTACAACTATCGCGAGCTGCGGGCCGAGCTGACCGGCCGCGGGCACCGCCTCACCAGCGACGGTGACTCCGAGTGCCTGGTCCACCTCTACGAGGAGCACGGTGACGACCTCGTGCACCGCCTGCGCGGGATGTTCGCGTTCGCGATCTGGGACGTCCGCCGCCGGCGACTGCTGCTCGGGCGGGACCGGGTCGGCAAGAAGCCGCTCTACTGGCGGTCGTCGGCGGACAGGACGATCTCGTTCGCCTCGGAACTCAAGTCGCTGCTCTGCGACCCCGGGCTGACCCGCCGGCTCGACCTCACGGCGCTGCACCACTACCTCACCTACCAGTACGTCCCGGCGCCGTGGTCGATGTTCGAGGGCGTACGGAAGCTGCCGCCCGGCCACCTGCTCGTCTGGCAGGACGGGGCGGTCGAGGTACGCCGGTACTGGCGACTCGACTGCACGCCGCGCGAGGTGCGCGACGAGCGCGAGGCCGCCGCGGAACTCCGCGAGCGGCTGCTGGACGCGGTCCGGATCCGGATGGTCAGCGAACGCCCGATCGGCGCCTTCCTCTCCGGTGGCGTGGACTCCTCCGCCGTGGTCGCGGCGATGGCACAGCTCTCGACGGCGCCCGTCAAGACGTTCAGCATCGGGTTCACCGAGGACCGGTACGACGAGCGTCCCTACGCCCGCGTCGTCGCGGAGCGGTACGCCACCGAACATCACGAGTTGGTGGCCACGCCGTCGAGCATCGGCCTGTTACCCACCCTCACCTGGCAGTTCGACGAACCGTTCGCCGACTCGTCGGCGATACCGAGCCTGCTCGTCGCCCGGATGAGCCGGGAGCACGTGACGGTGGTGCTCAACGGCGACGGCGGGGACGAGGCGTTCGGTGGCTACCACCGGTACTCGATCCTGCGGCTGCTGGGCCGCGTCCCCACGCTGGGCAGCGCCCCGCTGCTCAGGACGGTCGGGCCGGCGCTGGCGAGGCGCGGGGCCCGGGGCACCCCGGTCCACCGTCTCGGCCGGGTGCTGGAACTTCTCGGTGAACCGACGGTCGACCGGTACGCCCGGATCGTCTCCATCTTCGGCGACGACCAGAAGTACGACCTCTACACCGACGAGCTGCGGGCACACCTGGCCGGCGTGGACAGCCACGAGCTGCTGCGCGAGGCGTACCGGTCGTCGCGCGCGACGGACCACGTCGGCCGGGTGATCGACGCGGACATCAACACGTACCTGCCCGGCGACCTGCTGCCCAAGGTGGACATCACCACGATGGCGGCCTCCCTCGAGGCCCGTTCGCCGCTGCTCGACCACGAGCTGCTGGAGTGGGCGGGACACCTGCCGACCCGGTTGAAGGTGCGCTCCGGCACGAGAAAGTACCTGCTCAAGCGCGCCCTCGAACCGTGGCTGCCGGCCGAGATCCTGCACCGGCCGAAGAAGGGGTTCAGCGTACCGCTGGGCCGGTGGCTCCGGGGCGAGCTGCGTGACCTCGTCTGGGACGTGCTCACCGACCACACCACCCGCGAGCGCGGACTGTTCCGTCCCGAGGCGGTGACCGCGCTGCTCGAACGGCACATGCGCGGTGACGACCTCGGCTACCGTCTCTGGGCGCTGCTCCAGTTCGAACTCTGGCACCGCCGGTTCCTGGACGAGCCGCACCAGGCCCTCGCCCCGGTCGACGCCCCGGCCCCGCCCTCGGGCAGCTCCGGCCTGCTCGCCCGCTCCTGACACCGCGGGCCCGGCTCGCGACCGACGGCCACCCACGAGCCGGTCCGCCCGCTCCTGACACCCCAGGCCCGGGGCCGCGACCGGCGGCCACCCGGCGAGCCGGCTGAGCGGCCCGGCCAGGAGATTCAGGATGATCTACTAATTGACGCCGATCACATCGACGGGAAAGGCTCGGGCGACCAGATCCTTCAACCCAGGGGGCATGCGTGATGAGGCTCAGACCGCTGGCCGTCGCCGGCGTGTTCACCCTGGTCGGCGCGTTGGCGCTGACCGCACCCGCGACCGCGGCGCCGCCGTCGGATCCGGCGCACCACGATCGGCTAGAGGTCTACGCCGGCACGGTCGACGCCAAACAGCTCGACGAGCTGCGGGCCGAGGGGGTGGATCTCACCGACACCGCGACCGACCGGGACGCCGCCGGCAACACCCGGGTCGAGGCGGTGCTCACCGGCGCGCAGGCGGCCCGGCTGGTCGGGCGGGGCGTCCGGCTGAGCGTCAAGAAGGTGCACGGCAAGGAGGCGTCCCGGACGCTGCGGGAGCAGTCGGCCAGCGGCTGGACGGCGTTCCGCTCGTACAGCGAGCCCGGCGGGATCCGCGACGAGCTGGTGGCGACCGCGGCCCGGTTCCCCCGGCTCGCCAAGCTGGAGACGATCGGCCGGACCACCCAGGGCAAGCCGATCCTCGCGGTGAAGGTCACCCGCGACGCGAGCCGGGTCGCGGACGGGAAGCGGCCGGCGGTGCTCTACGCCGGTACGCAGCACGCCCGGGAGTGGATCACCCCGGAGATGACCCGGCGGCTGCTGCACCACGTGCTGGACAACTACGGCGGTGATCGCGAGATCACCCGGTTGGTGGACACCACCGAGCTGTGGTTCCTGCCGGTGGCGAACCCGGACGGCTACGACTACACGTTCACCCCGGACAACCGGCTGTGGCGCAAGAACCTGCGGGACAACAACGGCGACGGCAAGATCACCAATGGTGACGGCGTCGACATCAACCGCAACTTCGACTTCAAGTGGGGCTACGACAACGAGGGCTCCTCGCCCGACCCGGCGGACGAGACGTACCGGGGCCCGGGTCCGAACTCCGAGCCGGAGGCCCAGGCGATGGACCGGCTCTTCCGGCGGGTCGGCTTCGAGTTCTTCGTCAACTACCACTCCGCCGCCGAACTGCTCCTCTACGGCACCGGCTGGCAGGTCAGCACGCCGACCCCGGACGACGTGATCTACGAGGCGATGGTCGGCGACGACGCCCACCCGGCGGTACCCGGCTACGACCCGGACATCTCCGCCGAGCTGTACCCCACCAACGGCGACACCGACAGCTACGCCACCGCCCGGTACGGCACGCTCGGCTTCACCCCCGAGATGTCGACCTGCGAGACCGCCTCGGCCGTCGACCCGGACGACCAGTGGGAACCGGAGGAGTGCGCGAGCGTCTTCATCTTCCCGGACGACGAGAAGCTGATCGCCGCCGAGGTGGCCAAGAACCTCCCGTTCGCGCTCGCGGTGGCGAAGTCGGCGGCCGACCCGGACAACCCGGTGTCGGTGGTCGGCCGGAGCACCCCGGACTTCGTGGTGGACTCCTTCGACGTCTCGTACGGCACGAACCAGCAGGTCGCGGCGATCACGCGGCGGGCCCTGAAGGACGTACGGATGCACTACGTCGTGAACGGCGGCCGGCCGAGGACGGTCGGGGTCAAGGAGTGGCGCGGCGGCGAGCGCTACGGTGACGAGAACGACGACTACTACGCCGAGCTGCGCGGTACCGTCACCGGGGCCCGGCCCGGCGACCGGGTCGAGGTCTGGTTCACCGGCCGCAAACCCGGCGCCGGCACGGTCGCCAGCGAGCACTTCACCTATCGGGTGAACGGTGACATCGGCGGTGACGTGCTGGTGCTCGCCGTCGAGGACGTCACCGGCGCGAGCCCGACCCAGGGCGGCACCGGCGCCAGGTACGCCGACGAGGTGGCCGCCGCGCTCGCCGCCGCCGGCCGCAGCAGCGACGTCTACGACTTCGACGCGGCCGGCCGTAGGGCGCCGCACCCGCTCGGGGTGCTGTCGCACTACCGGGCGGTGGTCTGGGAGACCGGCGACGACGTGATCCTGCGGGCGCCGGGCCAGCCGGCCGGCACCGCCGCGAAGGCGGCGCTGGAGACCGAGCTGGCCGTCCGCGACTACCTCAACGAGGGCGGCAAGCTGCTGGTCAGCGGCAAGAACGCGCTGTTCGCCCAGTCGGCCAACGGCTCGTACGTCTACCACCCGGACGCGCCGCCCGAGTGCGCCGCGGCCGACGACGCGACCTGCCTGCCGCTGACGAACGACTTCCAGCAGTACTACCTGGGCGCCTACGGGTACGTCTCGGACGGCGGCAGCACCGCCGAGGGCACGCCGTACCCGGTGCGGGGCGACGCGGGGGCGTTCGCCGGGTACGCCGGCACGCTCAACGCGCCCGGCTCGGCCGGCAACCAGGACCACACGGCGTCGTTCCTGATCACGTCGAGCTTCCTGCCGCCGCAGCAGTTCCCGCAGTTCCGCAGCGAGGCGGCGGCGGGCTGGGTCCGGCCGGGCGGCGCCCCGTACGACCCGCGCACGGGTGACTGGTACGTCGCCAGCGGGCAGGCCGACGCGTCGTACAAGCGGCTCACCCGGACCGTCGACCTGACGTCGGCGACCAGCGGCGAGCTGCGCTTCGCCACCTCGTACGACACCGAGCCGAACTGGGACTACCTCTTCGTCGAGGCGCACGAGGTGGGTACCGACGACTGGACCACGCTGCCGGACGCGAACGGGCACACCGGCACCGGTACCGGCAGCAGTTGCGGCGAGGGCTGGGTGGCCGAACTGCACCCGCAGCTGGCCCACTACCAGGGCGCCGACTGCTCCCCCACCGGCACCACGGGCAGCTGGCACGCGGCCACCGGCCCGTCGGGCGGCTGGCAGGAGTGGTCGGTCGACCTCACCCCGTACGCGGGCAAGCGGGTCGAGGTCTCCATCTCGTACGCCTCGGACTGGGGTACCCAGGGGCTCGGCGTCTTCGTCGACGACGCCCGGGTGATCGTCGGCGGGGCCACGGTGGCGGAGACGTCGTTCGAGACCGACCTGGGCGGCTGGACGGTGGCCGGGCCACCGCCCGGCTCGACGGCGGCGGCGAACGACTTCGCCCGCAGCCAGAAGCTCTTCGAGGAGGGGGCCGTCGTCACCACCCCGGACACCGTCTATCTCGGCTTCGGGCTGGAGGGGCTGGCCCCGGCGGCCCGGAACGACCTGGTCGCCCGCTCCCTGCGCCACCTCCTCCCCCGCCACTAGCCCTTCCCGCCACTAGCCCTTCCCCGTCGATCTAGGGCATATCGTCGTGATTGGAGATCAAGTAACGACGATATGCCCTAGATCGCGGGGGGCGGGGCGGGGGGGCGCGGGGGCTAGGCGCGGCGCAGCACGTCGGAGACGAGCTCGCGGGCCTCGTCCTGGATCTGGGCGAGGTGGTCGGGCCCGCGGAACGACTCGGCGTAGATCTTGTAGACGTCCTCGGTACCGGAGGGCCGGGCGGCGAACCAGCCCGACTCGGTGCAGACCTTCAGGCCACCGATCGGGGCGCCGTTGCCGGGCGCGCTGGTCAGCTTCGCCGTGATCCGCTCGCCGGCGAGGGTGTCGGCCGTGACCCGGTCCGGCGTGAGCTTGCCGAGCGCCGCCTTCTCCGCGCGCCCCGCCGGGGCGTCCACCCGGGCGTACGCCGGGTCGCCGAAGCGGGCGACCAGGTCGGCGTAGTGCTCGCTCGGCGTACGGCCGGTGGTGGCGATGATCTCCGCGGCGAGCAGGCAGAGCAGGATGCCGTCCTTGTCGGTGGTCCAGGTGCCGCCGTCGGTACGCAGGAACGAGGCGCCCGCGCTCTCCTCGCCGCCGAAACCGATGCTCCCGTCGCTCAGCCCCGGCACGAACCACTTGAACCCGACCGGCACCTCGACCAGCTTCCGGCCCAGGTCGGCGGCGACCCGGTCGATCATGGAGGAGGAGACCAGCGTCTTGCCGACCGCCGCGTCGCCCGCCCAGCCGGGCCGGTTCGCGAAGAGGTACGAGATCGCGACGGCGAGGTAGTGGTTCGGGTTGAGCAGCCCCGCGTCCGGGGTGACGATGCCGTGCCGGTCGGCGTCGGCGTCGTTGCCGGTGGCCACCTGGTAGCTCTGCCGCGCCGCGATGAGCGAGGCCATCGCGTGCGGCGAGGAGCAGTCCATCCGGATCTTGCCGTCCCAGTCCAGCGTCATGAACCGCCAGGTCGGGTCGACCTCCGGGTTGACCACGGTCAGGTCCAGCCCGTGCCGGGAGGCGATCTCGCCCCAGTACGCCACGCTCGCCCCACCGAGCGGGTCGGCGCCGATGCGCACCCCGGCCGCCCGGATCGCCGCCAGGTCCAGCACCGAGGGCAGGTCGTCGACGTACGCGCCGAGGTAGTCGTACCGTCCGGTGGTGGCCGCCGCGCGGGCCCGCGCGTACGGGATCCGCCGCACCTCCTTGAGACCGCCGGTGAGCAGCGTGTTCGCCCGGTCCTGGATCCACTTCGTCACGTCGGTGTCGGCCGGCCCGCCGTTGGTGGGGTTGTACTTGAAGCCGCCGTCGGTGGGCGGGTTGTGCGACGGGGTGATCACCACGCCGTCGGCCAACCCGGCGTCGCGTCCCCGGTTGTGGGTGCGGATCGCGTGCGACAGCGCCGGGGTCGGGGTGTACCCGTCCCGGCTGTCGACCAGCACGGTCACGTCGTTGGCGGCGAGCACCTCCAGCGCGCTGACGGTCGCCGGCTCGGAGAGCGCGTGCGTGTCGCGGCCGAGGAAGAGCGGCCCGGTGATGCCCTGCGCCTGACGGTAGTCGCAGAGCGCCTGGGTCACCGCGAGGATGTGGTCCTCGTTGAACGCGGTGCGCAGGCTGGAGCCCCGGTGCCCGGAGGTGCCGAAGGCGACCTGCTGCGCCGGGTCGGCCGGGTCGGGGTGCTCCGCGTAGTACGCGGTGATCAGGCGTGGTACGTCGACCAGGTCACCGGGCTCGGCGGGCTGACCGGCGCGGGCGTGGACCATCGGTGGACCTCCTGGTTACGGGCTCGCTGGTTACGGGCTCGGGTGCGGCGGGTGCCGGTTGCGGTGCGCCGCCGGTACGGCCCGCGCCGGGCGTGCGCGGCGGCACCGGGGGCACCGGGGGCACCCGGCCATCATGCCCGACGCCGCGCGCCGTACACCTGCGGATCTCCGCCTCACGGCTGGACGACCCGGCCCTTGCCGAGGACCACCACGCCGCCCGGCGAGACGCTGCCGCTCCCGGTCACTGCTCGCCCCCTCCGCCACAGCAATTCACACTCGCACGCACCGACGCACGGCCACGTGCGTCACTGTTCGAGCCCCGGGGTGCTGACCGTGCTCGGGACGGGTCCGGCGGCTTGTTCGGGTCAGTGGCAGATATGCCGGGAGAGGTGATGGTGGGAGTCCGGCGCGCTGGTTTCGCTGGCGGAGGCACGAACGCCGACAGCATCGCGTCCGGCTGGCCGAACGGACCGATCATCCCTCAGCGGAGGCCGGGCGGATCATCACCCGAGGGTAGTCACGACACCGGGTCAGACAAGCTGGGTCCACGACGCCCACGAATTCCTCGCAGTAGCCTGGCGCCGATCACGGGCACCAAGTGCAGCACGACAACGAGCACGGCGGTCAGCGAGGCGATCTGGCTGATTGAGAGCCCTTGCAGCGCAAGCACCAACCACGCGCATGCGCCTGTGAGCAGTATGTGGATCGCAACACGCAGCAAGGTTCCTTGAGTCGACGCGTCCGTGCCGGCCCCGCCGAGCTTGGCGGCGCGCCGCCTCACTGTCGTGACCGCCGCCGTAATCGCGACCAGCATGGAGACCTGCAGCGCCCAGAAGGCAGCCGTCCCGACGCTGGCCTCGTTGGTCAACGATGGCGCGACGATGGTCGTGGCCGCGAACACGACGAAGGCCGGCAGCCAGGTGAAAACAAAGGCGGATGTTGCTGCCAGCGCAATCATTCTCGGCAAACTGA
The DNA here is from genome assembly GCF_040676675.1 of Micromonospora sp. NPDC049559. Classification (NCBI taxonomy): domain Bacteria; kingdom Bacillati; phylum Actinomycetota; class Actinomycetes; order Micromonosporales; family Micromonosporaceae; genus Micromonospora; species Micromonospora sp. NPDC049559. The sequence goes on from NZ_JBFAPK010000012.1 coordinate 162,299, forward strand.
CCTGCGGCCGAACCTCTTGTTCGATGCGGGCGATCACCTCGTCGGAGGCCCACACCAGCCTGCGGGCCGAGTCCACGCCGGGCGTCGAGCTTGACATGCGGGAAGCCTAGTGGGTCAGTCGCGGATAGCGAGAACGGGCATACGTCCCAGTTGGGCGGCGCGCACCGGTGGCGGTGGGTGGCACCCGTCAGCGTCGACGGAGCCTTGCTGGTTTGAACCAGGCTGAACTCGCCCGCCGCAAGGCTCGCGAACGAAAGCGATCTGGTGGCGCTCGTCCTCGTCCTCGTCTGCGTCATGCGGTTGAGGCGGGCGCCGCCGCGGCGGCACGGGCAGGGCCGTGTTCACGGAGCATGGTCAACAGCCCGGGAAAGCGTTGTTCCACCTCGTCGTAGCGGAGCGTGACCAGCCGGCGGATGCCGTCGACGCGCGTGCGGATCAGGCCGGCATCGCGCAGCACCTTGATGTGGTGCGACAGCGTCGACTTGCCGATCGTGACACTGGTGCCCTTGAGCACGTCGCTGCCGCACGTCCAGTCCCCAGCGGCGTCGAGGGCGCGCACGAGCGCGAGCCGCACCGGGTCGGCAAGCGCGCTGAGCACGACGTCGATCGTCACGGTCTCGATGGCGGGTTCGATCACCTCGGTCACGAGACGAAGCCTAGCCAGATCTTGCGGAAAGTTCGACTCTCATCGTACGGTTCGATGCAGCTCGAACGGTTCGATGCAGATCGAACACTGGAGGATCATGAAGGCGATCATCTACCGCGACAACGGCGGCCCCGACGTTCTCCAACTCGTCGAGCGTGACCGGCCCGCGCCCGAACCCGGCGAAGTCCGCGTCAGGGTTGCCGTGTCCGGGGTCAACCCGGTCGACTGGCAGGCCCGCTCCGGCATCTCCCACCGCAAGCTGTTCTCCGAGATCACCCCGCACCTCGACGGCGCCGGTGTGGTCGACGCCGTCGGTGACGGGGTCGACCCGGGCCGGGTCGGTCAGCGTGTGTGGCTGTTCATGGCCGCCGCCGGACGGCCCACCGGCACCGCCGCCGAGTTCACCGTCGTACCCGCCGATCAGGCCGTGCCGCTGCCGGACGAGGCCGGTTTCGACGTCGGCGCCTCGCTCGGCGTCCCCGCGCTCACCGCACACCGCGCGCTCACCGTTGCCGAGGACGGGCCACGCCGCCTGCACCCCGGCGTACTCGACGGCAAGGTGGTGCTCGCCGCCGGCGGGGCCGGTGCGGTCGGGCACGCGGTGATCCAGCTCGCCCGATGGGCCGGCGCCACTGTGATCGGCACGGTCAGCGGCCCGGAGAAGGCGAAGCTGGCCACCGCGGCCGGAGCCCACCACACGATCAACTATCGCGAGGGCGACCCGGCCGCCGCCATCCGTGCGATCGCCCCGGACGGCGTCGACATCGTCGCCGAGGTGGCGCTGGGCGCGAACCTGGCTCTGGACCTGGCCGTGTTGCGTACCCGCGGCACGATCGCGACGTACGCCAACGAGGGCGGACACGCGGTCGAGCTGAACGTCGGGCAGAACATGGTGCTGAACACGCGCTTGCAGTTCCTGGTGCTCTACACGGCTGGCCCGCAGGCGCGCGCCGCAGCCGTCGAGGACGTCGCCGCCGCGATCCGTGCCGGCGCCCTGCCGGTCGGCGAGGAGCACGGCCTGCCACTGCTCCGCTTTCCGCTGCACCGCACCGCCGACGCTCACCGAGCGGTGGAGGCCGGCGCGGTCGGCAAGGTACTGGTGGACGTCACGCCCTGAAGTTCCTCCAACTACCGCATCTCCGACCCGCATCGGGCGCGGGTCCGTTCGTCGGCGGATCCGGAAGCCGCGCGGGCTTTCAGTCGCTGTCCAGAGCGTGCGGAGCGCTGGCCCCAACACGCCGCGTGGAAAGGCCCTGCCGTGAGACGTGTCCGCCAGGGGGCGCTCGTTACGTCGGGCGGGGTGGGCGGCCGGGCAGTAGGTTGTCATCGTGACCGGCCGCTTCGTGATCGAGGACGTCTCGCCCTCGGTGGCGTGCGGTCGGTACCCGGCCAAGGCGGTCGTCGGCGAGCGGGTGCCGGTCGCCGCGAAAGCGTACCGGGAGGGACATGAGGCGTTCGGGGACCGGTATCTGACCTGGCGAGCCGCGCACACCAAAGAGATCGACGCGGGCCAGGGCGCCGCCGAGCCGGGCAACGACCTGGCCGAGGGCGCACAGCTCCTCGCCGCCGCCGGGTGCCTCCCCGACGAGCAGCGGAGGCGGGTACGCGCCGCCGGGGCGGCATTGGTCGACACCGCCCGACCGTTCGCCGGCCGGATCGGCCCCGCGCTGGAGCTGGCCGAGCTGCTCTGGCGGTACCCGCTGCGCACCGGGGTGACCAGCAGCGACGCGTACCCGATTCGGGTAGACCGCCCACGGGCGCTCTTCTCGGCCTGGTACGAGTTCTTCCCCCGCTCCGAGAGCACCGGGTCCGGCGAGGTCGCCACCCTGGCGGAGGGGCGGGCGGGGCCGGTGCGGCACGGTGCGTTCGCCACCGCGCGAGAGCGGCTGGCGGACGTGGCGGCGATGGGTTTCGACGTGCTCTACCCTCCGCCCATGCACCCGATCGGGCGGGTCAACCGCAAGGGATGCAACAACCCGCTGGTCGCCGGCCCCGAGGACGCCGGTCCGGCCCACCACCGGCGGCCGGAGACGGCGGCGACGACCACCCCCGGCGCCGCCCACCCCACACCCCTCACCTACACCCCGGAGGATTGACGAGTCGATGGATCACCTGATCAGCGGTGAGCTGCACGACCCGCACGCGCTGCTCGGCGCGCACCCGAGCGACGGCCGTACGCTGATCCGCACCTGGCGGCGCGGCGCCGCCGAGGTGGCCGTACTCGTCGACGGGGACCGGTACCCGATGGTCCGCGTGCACGACGAGGGCGTCTTCGAGGCGAGCGTCCCCGGTACCGCCCTGAACTACCGGCTCGACGTCGACGGGGAGATCCACGACGACCCGTACCGGTACCCGCCGACGATCGGCGAGGTCGACCTGCATCTGATCTCGGAGGGGCGGCACGAGCGGCTCTGGACGGCGCTCGGCGCGCGGGCGCGCGACGGCGGGGTGGCGTTCGCGGTCTGGGCGCCGAACGCCCGGGGCGTCCGGCTGGTCGGCGACCTTACCGGCTGGGGCCCGCACGAGGGCTGGCCGATGCGCTCGATGGGCGCCAGCGGCGTCTGGGAGATCTTCGTGCCCGAGGCGGCCCCGGGCCAGCGCTACAAGTACCGGATCCTGGGCCGGGACGGCGTCTGGCGGGACAAGGTCGATCCGCTGGCCGCCTACGCCGAGGTGCCGCCGCGCACGGCCTCGGTGGTGCACCACTCGACCTACGAGTGGCACGACGCCGACTGGCTGGCGCGGCGCGCCGGCTGGCAGCCGCACCGCGAGCCGGTCAGCGTGTACGAGGTGCACCTCGGCTCGTGGCGCCCGGGGCTCTCCTACCGGGAACTGGCCGACCAGCTGACCGCGTACGTGCTGGAGCTGGGCTTCACGCACGTGGAGTTCCTGCCGGTGATGGAGCACCCGTTCGGCGGTTCCTGGGGCTACCAGGTCACCGGCTACTACGCCCCGACCAGCCGCTTCGGCGACCCGGACGAATTCCGGCACCTGGTGGACCGGCTGCACGCCGCCGGCATCGGGGTCATCCTCGACTGGGTGCCGGCGCACTTCCCGCGCGACGAGTGGGCGCTGGCCCGGTTCGACGGTACGCCGCTGTACGAGCACCCGGACCCGCGCCGCGGCGAACACCCCGACTGGGGCACGTACGTCTTCGACTTCGGCCGGCGCGAGGTGCGCAACTTCCTGGTCGCCAACGCGCTCTACTGGTGCGAGGAGTTCCACGTCGACGGGCTGCGGGTGGACGCGGTCGCGTCGATGCTCTACCTCGACTACTCCCGTCCGGAGGGCGGCTGGGCGCCGAACCAGTACGGCGGCCGGGAGAACCTGGAGGCGATCGGCTTCCTCCAGGAGGTCACCGCGACCGTCTACAAGCGACATTCGGGCATCCTGATGATCGCCGAGGAGTCGACCGCGTGGCCGGGCGTGACCGGGTCGACCGACGGCGGCGGCCTGGGCTTCGGCTTCAAGTGGAACATGGGCTGGATGCACGACACGCTGACCTACGTCGGCAAGGACCCGGTGCACCGGCGGTACCACCACGACCAGCTCACCTTCTCGCTGGTGTACGCCTGGAGCGAGAACTACGTGCTGCCGATCAGCCACGACGAGGTGGTGCACGGCAAGGGTTCCCTGGTCGGGAAGATGCCGGGCGACACCTGGCGCCGGCTGGCGAACGTACGCGCGCTGCTGGCGTACATGTGGGCCCACCCGGGCAAGCAGCTGCTCTTCATGGGCTGCGAACTCGGCGACGAGCACGAGTGGAGCGCCGACCGGGGGCTGGACTGGCGCCTGCTGGACGACCCGGCGCGCGCCGGCCTGCAGCGTCTGGTCCGCGACCTGAACACCGTCTACCGGGACGTTCCGGCCCTCTGGTCGCAGGACACCGTGCCGAACGGGTTCCGCTGGATCGTCGGCGACGACCGGGACAACAACACGGTGGCCTTCGTCCGGATCGCGGCGGACGGGTCGACCCTGGTCTGCGTGGCGAACTTCGCGGCCGTACCGCACGACGACTACCGGGTCGGACTCCCCTCGGGCGGCACCTGGCGCGAGGTGCTCAACACCGACGCGGACCTCTACGGCGGCTCGGGCGTGGGCAACCTCGGCCAGGTCACGGCCGAGGACGTGCCGTGGCACGGCATGCCGGCCTCCGCCGCGCTGCGGGTACCGCCGCTCGGCGTGCTCTGGCTGCGCCCGGCGTAGCGCCGGGCGGGGCGGCCGGTCCGACGGCCGGGCGGGGCGGTCGGGCGTGGCAGCCGGGCGGGGCGGCAGGTCCGGCGGCCGGGAGCCGTCGGCGCGGTCAGGCCGGGTCGAAGAGGATCCGGAGTCCCTTCGACTCGACCAGCCGCACCAGCCGGGGGCCGCAGACCAGCACCTCGGGATGGTCGACGTCCCGGGCGAGGTGGAAGCTCTCCGCCAGCTCGGGACGGTAGACCGGGGTACGCAACAGCGGCGTCCCGGTCGCGCCGGTCCAGTATTCGGAGCGCTCCGGGTCGACCAGGGGGAGGAACCTGCGCACCCGCGCCACCACGAAGCCGCCGAACTCCGTACCGCCGCAGCGCACCAGGCACGGATGGCAGTCCAGCTCGTCGCGCAGCTCGTCGCGGGTGGCCTCGGCGAAGGCCGCCGAGAAGACCGGCGGTCCGGCCACGGTGGGCAGGTAGTCCGCGTCGGCGATCAGTTCGGGGGTGATCCCCTCCTGCGCCTGGACGACGACGGTGGTGTACGCGAGGAACCGCGCGTCGCCCCGGCCGAGGACGAGGGTCTCGAAGATCCGCCGGCGTACCCCCTCGTGGGAGCGGCCGGGCCGGGCGGAGACGAAGTCGAAGAGGTCCGGTACCCGCCGCTGGAGCGGCGATGTGAGGGAGTAGTACACGCGGACATCCTGCACCTGCCCCGCCGCCGGCCGTTTCCCCGTTGACGCCTGATCTAGGCTGGGCTCGGACCCCCGGTCCCCGACGGCGCGGACGCGGGACGGCTGGAACCAGGCCGCGCGGGCCGGTGACGACCGGCGTGCCACGGCCGGAAACAGGGCGGAGGTCACGATGACCCAGACGAGCGAGTGGACGGAGATAGCGTCCCCGGAGGAGCTGCGGGAGCTGCTGGGTACGCCGCTGCCGCAGGTGGCCGGCAAGGACCGACCGAGCCTGCACGAGTACGACAAGCAGTGGCTGGCCGCCTCGCCGTTCTGCCTGGTGGCGACGGCCGGGGCGGACGGCACCTGCGACGTCTCGCCGAAGGGCGACCCGGCCGGCTTCACGCTGGTGCTGGACGACACCACGATCGCGATCCCGGAGCGCCCGGGCAACCGGCGCGCGGACGGCTACCGGAACATCCTGGCGAACCCGCACGTCGGGCTGATCTTCATGCTGCCCGGGCGGGGCGACACGCTGCGGATCAACGGGCGGGCCCGGCTGGTCCGGGACGCGCCGTTCTTCGAACGCATGATCGTCAAGGGGCACCGGCCGGTACTCGCCATCGTGGTGGAGATCGAGGAGGTCTTCTACCACTGCTCCAAGGCGTTCCTGCGCTCCCAGCTCTGGAAGCCGGAGACCTGGCAGCCGGAGGCGGCGCCGTCGCGTGCTTTGATCGCCAAGGCGGTCGAGCGCCCGACGGACAGCATCGAGGAGTTGGAGCGCTACTACGGCCCCGAGTACGCCCGGCGGCTCTACGGCTGAGGCGGTACCACCAGCCCGGACTCCTCCAGCAGGTGCCAGAGCCCGGCGCCGTCCGGCGCGGAGAACCAGAGCTGCCCCTCCCGCCCGGTCGCCCGCGCCCCGCCGGCGTGCGGAATGGGCAGGCTTCCGGCCAGTACCGACTGGGTCGGCGAGAGCCGCCGGATCGCCACCCCGGCGACGTTCTCCGGGTGGGCCGCCGCGAACTCGGCGTAGATCTCCTGGTCGTGCTGGCCGTCGTCGCCGACGAGCAGCCACCGGACGTCCGGGAACTCCGTGGCCAGCCGGGCCAGGGTGGCGCGCTTGTGTTCCCGGCCGCTGCGGAACCAGCGGTCGGCCGTGGGGCCCCAGTCGGTCAGCAGCAGCGGGCCGGCCGGGTAGAGGTGCCGGGAGAGGAACCGGGTCAGCGTCGGCGCGACGTTCCAGGCGCCGGTGGAGAGGTAGAGCACCGGGGCGCCCGGGTGGGCGAGGGTCAGCCGCTCGTAGAGCACGGCCATGCCCGGTACCGCCATCCGGGCGTGCTCGTCCAGGACGAAGGTGTTCCAGGCGGCGAGCAGCGGCCGGGGCAGCGCGGTGACCATGACCGTGTCGTCGATGTCGGAGATGACGCCGAAGCGTACGCCGGGCTCGACGATGCGTACCGGCGCCTCGACCGGTTCGGCGTCGAGGCTGCTCAGTCGCACGGTCTGCCAGCCGCTCGGCAGCTCCGCCCGGACCACGGTGTCGATCATGCCGCTGCGGTCGGCGTTGGTCTCGTGCCGTACGCCGCCCGCCTCGATCAGGACCGGCACGTTCTTCGCCGGCAGGGTGGCGAAGCTGCGCCAGCCGCGTACGTTGGCGGCGCGCCGCCGGGGCTTCGTCTCGGGCCGGCGCAGCAGGACCCGGGCCATCACGCGGATCCACTCGGGCGTGCCGTATCCGGTGTACGCGATCAGCGTGACATCCCAACCGGTACGGCGCATCCGGCGCTCGACGAACTTGTGCACCGCGTCCTCGATCCGGGCGGCCCGGTGCAGGCGAGGAGCGGCCGCTCGACCAAGGGGCGTGAGGGACACGCTGCCACCCTGCCACAGATCATCAACGTTCGCCCATCCGGGAGGAGCCCCTGGGGGCGGCCCGCCGGCCCCCGGCGGGCGTCGTCACGGGCGGCGAGTCAGCCCGGCGACCGCGGGGCGGAGCGCGGCCGACCAGCGGCTTGAGGGCAGCTGAACGTACGCTGGACGGCGGCGCGGCCCGGGGAGAACGCCCCGATTCGCCACCATTCGTCGGGCGGACCGTGAAAGACTCCTGGCGAGGCGGCGACGGGGGCGTTGGTCGTGTCAGGAGCAGAGCGACACCGCGCGCGACCGCGGCCACGGCTCGACCGGCCGGCCCTGGTGGCCCTCGTCCTCGGGCTCGCCGGGCTCGGTTACCGCGCGGCCCTGGTCGCCCTCGACGTGCCGGGCTCCAACAGCGACGAGGCGACCTTCGGGCTGGTCGCGATCCACATCGCGGCGGGGCGGGACTTCCCGGTCTTCCTCTACGGGCAGCACTACATGGGCACCCTGGAGTCGTACCTCGCCGCGCCGCTCTTCGTGCTCTTCGAGCCGACCTGGGCGCTGCTGCGCACCCCGCTCCTGCTGCTCTACGCGGCCTTCGTCTACCTGATGTACCGGCTGACCCGCCGGCTCTACTCCCCCTGGCTGGCCGTCCTCACCGTGGGTCTGCTCGCGCTCGGCTCCGAGCGGGTGGTCCGGGACCAGATGACCGCCGTGGGCGGCCGGCCCGAGGTCAAGCTCGCCGTGGTGGCGCTGCTGCTGCTGGCGGTCGCGCTCGGCCAGGGGCGCGGCCGGCACCCCTGGCTCGCCTTCAGCGCGTTCGGGCTGCTCGCCGGCCTCGCCCTGTGGAACGACTGGCTGGTGCTGCCGTACCTCGCGGTCGCCGTGGTGGTGCTGCTGGTCGGCTGCCACCGGCGGCTGCTCGGCCGGGCCGGCCTGCTGGTGCTGCTCGGTTTCCTGATCGGCCTCGCCCCGCTCGTCGCGGACAACCTCACCGCCCCGCCGGGGCAGGACTCGCTCTCGGTGTTCCGTCAGCTCAGTCACGGCGAGAGCGAACCGGCCGCGCTCCCCGACCGGGTACGCGGCGCGGTGCTGACCGGCATCCCGCTCGCCCACGGCGTCTGCCGGCCCGACGGCTGCCGCTCCTGGCAGGGCTGGTGGGGGCCGTTCTATCTGCTCCTGCTGCTGGTCGCGGCCGTACTGGCGGTGCTCGGGCTGCTGCGGCCCGGCACCCCGGCCGCCGGCGCGGGCGAACCGGACGCCGGGTCGGCGGTGGCGCGCCGGATCGGGTACGTGGCCCAGCTCGCCCTGGTCGTCGGCGCGGCGCTGACCGTGGCCGGGTACGCCCGCAACGCGCTCGCCGCGACCGCGCCGCTGGCCAGCGCGCGGTACCTCTCGACGTTGCAGATCTCCCTGCCGGCCGCGCTCTGGCCGCTCTGGGTGACGGCCCGCGCGGCCTGGCGCCGGGCGCCCCGAACACCGGTGGGCGGGCGGGCGGTGGCGCGCCGGACGGGGCGGGTCGCCGGCGGGGGCGCCACCGTGCTGCTCGCGGCCACCGTCGCGGCGATGATCTACACGACGGCGGTGCTGGTGAAACACGTCGGCGAGATCCGCGCCGAGGAGGCGGAGGCCCGGGCGCTGGCCACGGCCGTCCGGCGGGCCGGGATCCGGGACACCTACGCCGAGTACTGGACCTGCAACCGGCTGATCTTCTACACGAACGAGCGGGTCGTCTGCGCGGTGCTCGGCGAGCGCCTGCGCTTCGGGCAGAACCGGTACGACCCGTACCCGGAGCGGGTGAACGCCGCCGCCGATCCAGCCTTCATCTTCACCGTCGGCGAGGCCGCCGACACGGCGTTCCGGGAGCACCTGCGGGAACGCGGCGTCGCCGCCCGGGTCACCGACGTCGGCCCGTACCGGATCTACCAGCCCGACCGGCCGGTCCGGCCATGGCAACGATGAGCCACGGCCGGACCCCGGTCCCGCGATGGATCGTCGGTTTGATCATGGTCGGATGCGGTATGACGGATAGGCGGGTCTTCGTCCGTGCAACTTCCGTGGCCGACGGTACTCAGGAGGCGCTGGCAGATGGCGACGGTCCGTGAGGCGACCTACGACCTGCTCCGCTCCCTCGGCATGACGACCGTCTTCGGCAACCCGGGCTCCACCGAGGAGCCCTTCCTGACCGGATTCCCCGCCGACTTCACCTACGTGCTGGCCCTGCAGGAGGCCTCGGCCGTCGCGATGGCCGACGGGTACGCGCAGGTCACCGGCCGGCCAGCGCACGTCAACCTGCACACCGCGCCCGGTACCGGCAACGGGATGGGCAGCCTCGTCACCGCCTGGCACAACAAGGCGCCCGTGATCGTCACCGCGGGGCAGCAGACCCGGATGATGACCCTGATCGAACCGCGGCTGACCAACCGCGGTCCGACCACGCTGCCGCAGCCGTACGTGAAGTGGAGCCACGAGCCGATCCGCGCCCAGGACGTGCCCTCGGCCCTGATGCGGGCGTACGCCGTCGCCAGCCAACCACCGACCGGACCCGTCTACCTCTCGATCCCGCTGGACGACTGGGAGCAGACCGCCGACGGCGTGCCGACGGCCCGACGGGTGAGCACCCGGGTCGCCCCCGACCCGGAGCACCTGCGGCGCTGCGCCGAGGCCGTGGCGGCCAGCCGGAACCCCCTGCTGGTGGCGGGGCCCGGGGTCGACCGCAGCGGCGCCTGGGACGAGGTGCTGGCGCTGGCGGAGAAGCTGCGGGTACCGGTCTGGGCACCGCCGTTCTCGGAGCGGTTCGGCTTCCCGCACGACCATCCGCAGTTCCAGGGCACCCTGCCGACCGCGATCGGCCCGCTGACCGAACACCTGCACGGGCACGACCTGGTGCTGGTGGTGGGCGCCCCGGTCTTCCGCTACTACCCGTACCTGCCGGGCGAGCGGGGCTACCTGCCCGACGGGACCGTGTTGCTCCAGCTCACCGACGATCCGGAGGAGGCCGCCCGGGCGCCGGTCGGCGAGAGCCTGGTCGGGGACGTCGGCCTGGCCTGCGCCGCCCTGGCCGAGCGGTTGCCCGCGGCGACCCGGCCGCTGCCGTCCCCGCACAGCACGCCGCCGGCGCCGCCGCCCGACGAGCCGCTGCACCCCGAGGCCCTCTTCGCCGCGCTCGCCGCCGCGTGGCCCGCCGACGGGGTACTCGTGACCGAGAGCCCGTCCAACGTGAAGATGCTGCTCCGCCGGCTGCTGATCAACCGGCCGGCGTCGTACTTCAGCAGCGCCAGCGGCGGGCTCGGCTACGGCCTGCCGGCCGCCGTCGGGGTCGCCCTCGGCGAGCGGCACACCGGGCGGGAACGTCCCGTGCTCGCGGTGATCGGTGACGGCTCGTTCCAGTACTCGCCGCAGGCGCTCTGGACCGCCGCCCAGCACCGGCTGCCGATCGTCTTCCTGGTACCGGTCAACCACCAGTACGCCATCCTCAAGTCCTTCGCCGAGTTCAGCCGCACTCCGGGCGTGCCCGCGCTGGACATCCCGGGACTCGACATCCCCGGCATCGCCCGGGGCTACGGCTGCGCGGCCCGTACCGTCGAGTCCGCGGACGCGCTGGCCGATGCGCTGCGCACGGGGTGGCGCGGCGACGGGCCGTCGGTACTGGCGGTGCCGATCAGCCAGGAGATCCCGCCGCTGCTCTGAGCCGCCGGGCCGTCAGGGGCGGCTCAGGCCGTCGTGGCGAGGCGGGCGAAGGCGTCGTACTCGCGGTGACCCGGCCGGCCGTTCAGCAGGGCGAAGACGACGTGGTCGAAGCGGTCCACCGCGCGCAGCGCGTCGGCGAAGGCGTCGGCCACGGTGGACGGGTCGTTGCGGAACACCCCGCAGCCCCAGGCGCCGAGCACCAGCGTGCGGTGCCCGTACGCGGCGGCGACCCGCAACACCCGCGCGGCCCGGCGGCGCAGCACGGCCGGGACGTCGGCGGCGTCCTCGGGCTGGTTGCGCAGGATCGCCCCGAGGTTGGGCGCGGCCGCGGTGAGAAAGGACGTGCGGTACGGCCGGTCGAGCAGGGCGCCCCGGTCGTCCCGGAAGACCGGCACGCCCGGCGAGTAGACGACCCGGTCGCTGTAGCGCAGGTCGCGCTGGGCCCGGTGGTACGCGTAGAAGTCCGGCGCGGTCCGCAGGCAGGCGTAGAGCGCGGAGGCGCGGGCGAGGCTCTCCTCCTGGGCGCGCGCCCCGCCGAGGAATCCCCCGCCCGGGTTCTTGGCGGAGGCGAAGACCAGGCAGGCGGCGCCGGGACCGGCCCGACGGGCGGCCATCAACGTGGACTCGCCGGTCACCTCGCCGACCGGCGGGCCCGAGGGGGCGCCGGCCGGGGGCAACTCCTCGTCGGGCAGGTGATGCCGGGTACCGCCGACGGCGGCGGCCACCTCGGCGGCAATGTCGATCTCCGTCCCGTCCGGAGCACGGTAGCTCCCCCGCTCGGCGATCCCGACGGTCTGCCGGGCGATCTCGCGGAGCCGCCCGCTCACCGGCCCTCCCGTACGGCCGTGGTCGAATCTCGCACGCGGGGAGGCTACCCGGGCGGGCACTCCGGCCGACACGGATTTACCGCCGTCGTCCGCGCAGCCGGGGCCGATGCCCGTTGCGGTGCTGTGGCGCTGGCGGGGTCCGGATACGACGGAAGCACCGGCGGGTCGCGCCGATGCTTCCGTCGTGGGGAGGGTGACCGGTCAGGCGGAGTAGCCGCGCGTGCCGATCCAGTTGGCCAGATCGATGGTGGTCATCCAGTACGAGCTGACGCCGTTGACGTAGGCCGGATCGGCGATCTGCACGGTACGGCCGTTGTCCCGGTAGCCGACCACCGTCAGGTAGTGACCGCCGTCGTAGCTGTGCCAGCCGCCGTCGGTGTCCGTGGCCGAGCCGACGATGTTGGCGACCACCGCGTAGCCGTTGCTGACCGCGTGCACCACGTCGGCCTGGAGCTGGTCCATCTGGGCCGGGGTGGCGCCGTCGTTCGGGATCGCGGTGGTCGAGTAGAAGTTGCCGCCCAGGACGTCGTTGAGCACCCGGGTGGTGTCCTCGGCCGAGTTCGTACCGTTCATCGTGGTGCCGAGCGCGGCGGCGATGGCGTCCTGGCTCTGCGCCTTGCCCCGGGCGCTGAGCGCGATCCGGGTGGCCCCCGGGCCGCAGTACCAGCCGTTGATCTGCGCCTGGTAGTCGTAGTCGAGCACCTTCGACGCGGGCGGCGCGGGCTTCGCCGGCGCCTTCGCGGCCGCCGGCTTGGCCGGGGCGGCCTTCGCCGCCGGGGTGCTGGTCGCCGGCTCGGGGGCGCTGGTCGCGGGCGCCGCCGCGCCGGCTCCGGCGCCGCCGTCGAGACGGAGCGCCTGGTCGTTGCTGTGCGCCAGGTCCGCCACGGAGACCGCGGCGGCGTCGTGGCCGGTGGACGGCGTACCGGTCTGGGTCACCAGCAGGCCGGTGGTGAGCGCCGCGGCGAGTGCGGCGGCCGAGCCAGCCGCCACCCGGAAGCGGGTACGGGTCATCGCTTGCTTGAATCGCGGGGTAAGGCGGTCTTTCATCGGTCCTCCACAGATCTGCCGCGGTCCGGTGGCGCGACGCGGCCCGGGCGCGCGGACGGGGTCCGGCGCGGACGGCGCTCGCGGCACCGAGATCGAGAACGGCGTTTCTGCCAGGCCAGCTTGGGGTGGACGCGGCGCGGTCCACGTGGCGGACCACGGGAACCCGCTGGTCGTCCCCCGCCCCCGGTACGCGGTTCGGCTCAGATCACCACGGCCGGCGCCCACCGGTCGGTGCCGGGGCGCGCCTCACCCGCTCCGCGCGTGGCGGAGCCGTGGGGTGTCCAGGTGGATGCCGGGTCGTCGAGCCCGGCGGAGCCGTACGAGGCCCAGGGGCCGCTGGCGTGGCCTAGCGGTCCAGGGTCTCCGAGCCCGCTACGGGCGCGGGAATCGGCGGTACGGGCACGGCACGACGGGGAGATCGGGGGGTCGGGCGGGAGCCCGGGGGGAACTGCACGAGGTGTTCTCCTTCCGATACCGCCTACCGGGTTAGCTGACGGATTCGGACGGGAAGTCGCCCTACCCTCTGGCCACTGGCCCGAGGGATTCACCCCAGACTTACGGTGGGTCCCCGGCTCGTCACAGCACGACTCGGCGGGTCCGCCCCGGCGCCGCCCCTGTGGCGACCAGTCACCGGACCGGACGGGCCGACACTACTGAACGGCTTCGTCCCGTGCCAACCCCTCCTGAGCAGCCAAAACCGTGACCCACGCCGCTTTGGGCGGGGCCGGGAGAAGCCGAGAACCGGGCATTCCGGCCGTCACGGTAGCAGCACGGCCGGAAACGCACCGTGATCAATCAGCGGGAGAGGGCCTCCGCGCGGCGGGCGACGACGGCCTCGGCGAGGGCGCCGGTCTCCTCGTCGGTGAACCGGCGGGTGCCGTCGGCGGTCGCCGACATCACCACCGGGTAGATCTTCCGGATGAGGTCGGGGCCGCCGGTCGCGGTGTCGTCGTCGGCCGCGTCGTAGAGCGCCTCGACCGCCAGCTCGGCCGCCTCGGCGGTGCTCAGGCCGCGCCGGTAGAGCTTCTTGAGGGCGGACTTCGCGAAGATCGAGCCGGAGCCGATCGCGTCGTAGTCGGACTCCTCGTTGATCGAGCCGGCGACGTCGAAGCCGAAGATCCGCCCGGGCCGCTCGCCCTCACGGGCGGCCGGGTCGTAGCCGGCGAAGAGCGGGATCGCGGCGAGCCCCTGCATGGCCGCCCCGAGGTTGTTGCGCACCATGGTGGCGAGCCGGTTCGCCTTGCCGTCGAGCGAGAGCATCGAATACTCGATCTTCTCGTAGTGCTCCAGCTCGACCTGGAAGAGGCGGATCAGCTCGATGCCGATCCCGGCCGTACCGGCGAAGCCGACCAGCGAGTACCCGTCCGCCGGGTAGACCTTCTCGATCTCACGGCTGGCGATGAGGTTCCCCATCGTCGCCCGGCGGTCGCCGGCCACGACCACGCCCTCGGCGGTGGTCAGCGCGACGATCGTGGTCGCGTGCGGGGCCAGGTCACCGGCGTAGCCGACCGGCAGCGGTCGCCGGCCCGGCAGTAGTTCGGGCGCCACCCGGGTCAGGAACTCGGTGAACGAGGACGACCCGGCCACCTCGAACGCGGCGGGCAACCGCCCGGACTTGTCACGACCCGCTGGCACGACCGCCCCCTCGCCTCGCCCGGCCGCCGTACGCCCACCGAGGTTCCGGGCGAGCGAGCGCCCCGGCGAGGTAACCACACAATACAGTGAGATCGTCTCCGCGGGCCGATGCCGGACGGCCCCGCCCCGGCCCGCCGCCGGTCACCCACCGGATGGGCGGGTGACCGGCGCGGACGCGGTCGCGGGGCGGCTCAGCTACCCGAGCGGGTTGAGCAGCTCGGCCTTGCCCTGGAAGGCGAAGAGGAGCAGGTCGACCATGCGGAACGTCTCCCGGTCCGGCCCGAACGTCGGTCGCCATGCCGGCTCGCGCAGGATCGACGTACGGCTGCCCTGCATGGACCGGTGGAAAACCTCGGCGACGATGCGGGCGCCCACCCCGTCGAGCCGGCCGTGGTTGAACTCCGACTCGCGCAGGATGTAGAACCACAGCGGCGTGTTACCGGTCAGCTCCGCCTGCTGCTCGGCCGAGAGCTGGTCCAGCGTGGCCCCGCCCGCGCCGTGCAGGATCTCGTCCGGCTTGAGCGGCGCGACGTCGAGCAGTTCGGCCATCTGCTGCCCGCTGGCCAGTTCGACCATGCCGGCCCGGGTGAGATTGCGGAAGGCCAGGTTCCGCTCGATCGCCGGCGGGCGGGCGTCCCGGTCGCCGAAGGAGCCGAGCGGCAGGTTCCGCAGCGGGTCCACCAGCAGCGTGTCGATCCGGCGCGCCAGGTTGAGCCCGGGCACCGCCTCCGTAGTCGGTACGACGAGGTCGTCGCGGCCCGCCTCCCGGAAGTCGAAGAGGCGGCGGAAGTCGGCGATCCAGTTGCTGGGCAGTCGTTCCAGCGAGCCCGACTCGGGGTCGTCCAGCTCGCCGTCGGGCGAGAGGTTCCCGCTGGTGCCGGAGAAGCGGAAGAGCAGCTCCAGCGTGCCGGCGGGAAGCTGGTTGCCGGGGGTGGAGTTGAAGACCCGGTTCCACTGGTAGACCTCGCGGACCATGCTGTGACCGAGCCGGTACGCGGCGACCGAGAACTCGATCGGCATGGTGGGCCGGTCGCCCGGCTTCACCCAGCGGTCCCGGCCGCGGTGCTCGTAGCCGGGGGCGACCTCGAAGAACCGCCGGCCGTTGGTGAAGACGTCGTCGACGACCTCGGGCGCGACGATCCGGGGCAGGAAGTCGGTACGCAGCATCCACTGGTAGTGCTTGACCACGGTGTCGCGGGCGGCCCGGAACAGCGCCGGTCCGGAGAGCCGGCGCGACGCCAGCTCGTCCACCACCCGGTTGTGGAAGCGGATGAAGGCCAGGTGCAGCTGCGCCACGGCCAGGTTCTCGTCGTTGCGCGGGTCCGGGACGACCGCCGCCTGCCGCTCCCGCTTGGACGAGCCGGTACCGGCCCGGGGCAGGTCGAAGCCGTCGCGGTCCTGGATGGTCTCGGCGTCTCCGGGTACGCCGACGGTGGCGCCCGAGCGCAGGTGCAGACCGTCGTCGGCGTAGAAGCGGCGGTCGTTGCGGTCGTCCGGCCCCCGCCCGTAGAGCGAGTCGAGGTCGAGCGCCGGCGAGCGGCCCTGGAGCAGGTCGTCGACGGTCACCTCGGAGCCGAGCGCGGCGGCCGTGGCATCCATCGTCAGGTCGTGGTCGACGAACTGGCCCAGGTAGGTGAAGCCGGCCGGCACGGCCGGGTCCGAGTCGGCCGACTGGCCGGCGACCATTGCCTCGGCGAGCGCGGCCCGTACCTCTTCGTCGAGTTGCCGGCCCTTCGGTCCGAGCCGGGAGAATCGGAATTTACGCAGTTCGGCGGCGGTGGAGGGGCGTCGGCACGTCGGTTCGCGCCGCTCGCCGAAGGAGAGCAACCCCTCGCCCACCACGAAATAGTCTTCCCGCATGTGCCGTTTCATCCGCCCCGTTTCCTTCCCTCGTGACGACCGGCACGCTGGCATCGGCACGGGGTGGAACTGAAGAGCTGGTGAGCGGGCCGGTCGGCAACCGCGGAAATGCGCCGGACGGTGCGCCCGCTTCGATGTGGATCCCCCGTACGAACAGGCCGACCTGGTTCAGCTCCGCGCGCCGGTCTTCGGTCGACTTGACCCAACACTGGCAGCGGAACACCGAGGGGGTCCACTGACTGTCAACGATGCGACGGCCACCGGAAGGCGGGGTGGCCCAAAGACCTGATCACCGGTCCCCGGCCACCCCCGAATTGCCTGGTCAGGCTCCTGCGGCCGACTTCAGGTCCGCTGCCCGGTCCGTGTTCTCCCACGTCAACTCCGGCAACTCCCGACCAAAGTGACCATAGGCCGCCGTCTGCCGATACACCGGACGCAACAGATCCAA
>NZ_JBFAPK010000013.1:0-107301 GCF_040676675.1 Micromonospora sp. NPDC049559
CGGTTGGCGGTGGTGGTGAACGAGCCGGTGCGGCGGTGGCGGGTGACGGGTACGGATCTGTTGCCGCGCTTCGCGGAGTTGGCTCCGTTGGACGTCTTCGGCATGGGGGTGAGCGGCCTGCCGGAGCGGCTCGGCCTGCCGCCCGATCGGATGGTGGTCTACGAGGACCTGCCGCAGGCCCGGATGCAGGCGGAGGTGGCCCGGCGGCGGGCGTACCTGCACCTGTGCCGGTGGACCTCGCTCGGGCTGAGCCTGATCGAGGCGATGGCGATGGGGATGCCGGTGGTGGTGCTGGCCGTCACCGAGGCGGTGCTGGCCGTACCGCCCACCGCCGGGGTGCTCTCCACCCGGGTCGAGGAGTTGCTGGCGGTGACGAGGGGGCTGCTGGAGGACCCGGAGAGCGCCCGCCGCCTCGGCGCGGGGGCCCGGCTGGCGGCGACCGAGCGCTACGGCCTGGACCGGTTCCTCGCCGACTGGGACCGGCTGCTGGAGGAGGAGCTATGCGGATAGCGATGATCTCGGAGCACGCCAGCCCGCTGGCCGTCCTGGGCGGGGAGGACGCCGGCGGCCAGAACACCCACGTCGCCGAGCTGTCCGCCGCGCTCGCCGACGCCGGCCACGACGTGCGGGTCTACACCCGCCGCGACGACCGGTACCGGCCCGAGACGGTGCCGATGGGCGACGGCGTCACCGTGGTGCACGTACCGGCCGGTCCGCCCGAGCCGATCGCCAAGGACGAGCTGCTGCCGTACATGGAGGAGTTCGGGCGGTGGCTCGCCGCCGACTGGGGCGTCGGGTCGTGGAGCCCCGACGTGGCGCACGCGCACTTCTGGATGAGCGGTCTCGCCGCCGTCACCGCCGGCCGGGACACCGGGGTGCCGGTGGTGCTCACGTACCACGCGCTCGGCACCGTCAAGCGCCGGCACCAGGGCGCCATGGACACCAGCCCGGCCCCCCGGATCGGCTACGAGCGCGCCCTGGGCCGGCTGGTCGACCGGGTGATCGCGCAGAGCCAGGACGAGATCGCCGAACTGCTCCGGATGGGGGTACCGCGGGCCGTGATGGCCGTCGTCCCGTCCGGGGTCAACGACGCGGTCTTCGCGCCGACGGGTCCCGCGGCCCCCCGGCACGAGCGCCGGGCCCGGGTGCTGTCGGTGGGGCGGCTGGTCGAGCGCAAGGGCTTCCAGGACCTGATCCGGGCGATGTGCCAGGTGCCCGAGGCCGAGTGCGTGATCGTCGGCGGGCCGCCGGCCGACCAGCTCGACGCCGACCCGCAGGCCCGCCGGCTGCTGGCGCTCGCCGAGTCGTGCGGGGTGAGCGACCGGGTCCGGCTGGTCGGCGCGGTGCCGCGCGAGGAGATGGGGTACTGGTACCGCTCGGCGGACGTGCTGGTCGCGGCCCCCTGGTACGAGCCGTTCGGGTTGACCCCGCTGGAGGCGATGGCCTGCGGCGTGCCGGTGGTCGCCAGCGCGGTCGGCGGCCTGATCGACACCGTCGTCGACGGGCTGACCGGGGACCTGGTCCCGCCCCGCGACCCGGGCGCGCTCGGCGCCGCCGTCGGCAAGATCGTCGCCGACGACGCCCGGCGCGCGACGTACGCGGCGGCGGCGCTGGAGCGGGCCCGGCAGGCGTACTCGTGGCGGCGGGCCGCGGACCAGCTCGGCGACGTCTACACCGCGGTGAGCGAGGTACGCCGGACCCGGGCGGTGGTCTGATGTCCGAGCTGACCGGCACCGGCCGGACCGCCGGCGAGCCGCCCGAGCTGACCGGCACCCTCGGCACCGCCGGCGAGCCGGTGGGTGTGCTGGACGGGCACCTGGCCGGGCTGGCGGCGGCGCTGCTGCCGTACCGGCAGGCGGCTGGGCAGCTCGCCCGCTGGGGCGGGGAGCTGGCCCGGACCCTGGTCGAGGGTGGTCGGTTGCTGGTGGCGGGCAACGGGGGTAGTGCGGCGGAGGCGCAGCATCTGGCGGCGGAGCTGGTGGGCAAGTTGCGGGAGGACCGGGTGCCGTTGTCGGCGATCGCGTTGCACGCGGAGACGTCGTCGGTGACGGCGATCGGTAACGACTACGGGTTCGAGGAGGTGTTCGCGCGGCAGGTGCGGGCGCATGGTCGGCCGGGGGATGTGTTGTTGTTGATGTCGACCAGTGGTCGTAGCGCGAACCTGTTGGCGGCGGCGCGGGCGGGTCGGGAGTTGGGGTTGCGCTGCTGGGCGTTCACCGGGCCGGCGCCCAACCCCCTCGCCGAGCGCTGCGCCGAGGCGCTCGCCGTACCGGCCGCCGATCCGCAGGTCGTACAGGAGCTGCACCTGGTCTCCGCGCATCTGCTCTGCGACTACGTCGACGCCGCGCTGGCCAACGGCCGGGGTACGGGCGCCGCCGCGACCGGCGTCGCGGCCCCGACCAGCGCCGCGGGAGTCGGCGTCGAGACCGACGCCGGGCGGGACGGTCCGGTACCGGTCCGCGCCGCCGGCTACGCCCGCACCGGCCGGACCCGGCCGTCGGGGGTGGAGGCGCTCGTGCTGGACGGTGACGCGTCCGCCGGAGTCGATTCGTGACGGCCCGGATCGTGGTGCTCGGCGACACGCTGCTCGACCGGGACGTCGAGGGGGTGGTGAGCCGGCTCTGCCCGGACTCGCCGGTACCGGTGCTGGACGAGGCCGGGCACGCCGACCGGCCCGGCGGCGCCGGCCTCGCCGCGCTCTTCGCGGTCGGCCAGGGCTTCGAGGTCGTCCTCGTCACCGCGCTCGCCGACGACGCGGGCGGCGCCCGGCTCAGCGGCCTGCTCACCGCGGCCGGGGTGCAGGTCTACGCCCTGCCGCTGCCCGGCGCCACCCCCGAGAAGATCCGGCTGCGGACCCGGGGACGGGTGCTGCTGCGCCACGACCGGGGCGGGCCGGCCGGGCCGCCGGGCGAGCCGACCGAGGCCGTGCTGGAGGTGCTCGCCGGCGCGGCGGCGATCCTGGTCAGCGACTACGGGCGCGGCGTCGCGGCGCAGCCCACGCTGCGTACCGCGCTGGCGGCGACCGGCGCCCCGGTGGTCTGGGACCCGCACCCGCGCGGCCCGGCGGCGGTGCCGGGGGCGCGGTTGCTGACGCCGAACGAGGTCGAGGCGCAGGAGCTGGGCGGGGCGATCACCGGCGGGTCGCGGCTGGTCACCGCCTCGCGCGGGGCGCACGGGCTGCGGCAGCGCTGGCAGGTCGGCGCGGTCGCGGTGACCCTCGGCGGCGACGGGGCGCTGCTCTGCCAGGCCGGCGCCACGCCGCTGGTGGTGCCCGCGCCCGCCGCCTGCGTCGACGGGGACACCTGCGGGGCGGGCGACCGGTTCGCGGCGGCGGCGACCGTGGCGCTGGCCCGGGGCGCGCTCGTCTCCGAGGCGGTCGAGGAGGCGGTGGAGCAGGCGTCCGCGTACGTCGCCGACGGCGGGGTGGCCGCCGCGGTGCCCGTACCGCCCGAGCCGCCCGCACCCGTACCGATGCCCCCGGTACCGGACCGCACCGACCGCGCCGAGCGGATCGGCGCCGCCGCGACCGCGGCGGTGCTGGCCCGGGTACGTGCCGCCGGCGGCACGGTGGTGGCCACGGGTGGCTGTTTCGACCTGTTGCACGCCGGGCACGTGGCGACGTTGGAGGCGGCCCGGCAGTTAGGGGACTGTCTGATCGTCTGCCTGAACTCGGACGAGAGCGTGGCGGGGTTGAAGGGCGATGGTCGGCCGGTGGTATCGCAGGCGGACCGGGCCCGGTTGCTCGCGGCGTTGGGCTGTGTGGACGCGGTGTTGATTTTCGACGAGTCGACGCCGCACGCGGTGCTGAGCTGGCTGCGGCCGGACGTCTGGGTCAAGGGCGGCGACTACGGCACCGGCGGCGGCGGCGAGCCGCGCCTGCCCGAGGCCGAGATCGTCCAGCGCTGGGGCGGGAACACCGTGGTCGTGCCCTACCTGGACGGACGCTCCACCACCCGCATGATCGCCGCCGCCCGCGCGGGCGGCCGTCACCACGCCGGAGGGCCCCGATGACCGCGAACCAACCCACCACCGGCCCCTCCGTGCTGGTCACCGGCGGTTCCAGCGGACTCGGGGCGGCGGTGGTGGCGGGCGTGGCCAGGGGCGGCGGCCGGCCCTGCGTGCTGGACCTGCAGAAGCCCGCCGACGGGGTGCCCTGGGTCAAGTGCGACCTGGCCGACACGCGCGGCGCCGAGGAGGCCACCCGACAGCTCGCCGACCAGGTCGGTGGCCTGGACGGGGTGGTCACGGCGGCCGGCATGGACGTACCGGGCCGGCTGGCCGACGTACCGGCCGAGACCTGGGAACGGGTCGTCGCCGTCGACCTGCTCGGCACCGTGGCCGTGATCCGGGCCGCCCTGCCCTACCTGCAACGCTCCCGGGGCCGGGTGGTCACGGTCGCCTCCACCCTCGGGCTCAAGGCGGTCAGCGACGCGACCGCGTACTGCGCCGCCAAGTTCGGCGTGGTCGGCTTCACCCGGGCGCTCGCGGCCGAGCTGGCCGGCTCGGTCGGGGTCACCCTGCTGGTGCCGGGCGGCATGCGGACCGCCTTCTTCGACGAGCGGGAGGAGCGGTACCGGCCGCCGGAGGACGCGTCGCTGACCGATCCGGGCAGCGTCGCCGCCGCCGTGCTCTTCGCGCTCAGCCAGCCGCCCGGCTGCGCGGTACGCGAGCTGACCTACTGCTCCGAGACGGAGTCGTCGTACCCGTGATCCTGGTGCTGCGGGCGCTCGGCGTCGGGGACCTCGTCACGGCGGTACCGGCCCTGCGGGGGCTGCGCGCCGCGTTTCCCGAACGCACCCTGGCGCTGGCCGCCCCGCGCTGGCTGGCGCCCCTGGTCGACCTGGTCGGCGGGGTCGACCACCTGGTACCGACCGAGGGGCTGGAGGCGGCCGGCCGGCCGGTCACGGGCGGCGGCGAGCGGGGGCGGGACGCGCCCGGCGCCGGTGCGGGCGGGCTGCCCGCCGCGTACTGGGCGGTCAACCTGCACGGGCGCGGCCCGCAGTCGCACCGGCTGCTCCAGGCGGCCGCCCCGGAGCGGCTCTGCGCGTTCGCGTGCGCCGACGCGGAGCACCACGACGGTCCGCGCTGGGACCCCACGGAGCACGAGGTGCGGCGCTGGTGCCGGCTGCTCGACTGGTACGGCGTGGAGACCGACCCGGAGGACCTGGGGCTGGCCCGGCCGAGCCCGCACCGGGTGCCGGTGGGGGTGACGGTGGTGCACCCCGGGGCGAAGACGCCGGAGAAGCGCTGGCCGGCGGAGCGCTTCGCGGCGGTGGCCCGGGAACTGGCCCGCTCGGGGCACCGGGTGGTGGTGACCGGGTCGCGGCCCGAGCGCGAGCTGGTCGAGCGGGTGGCCCGCGACGCCGGGCTGCCCGGTACGGCGGTGGTCGCCGGCCGGCTCGACCTGGCCGGGCTGGCCGCGCTGGTGGCGCACGGGCGGATGCTGGTCAGCGCGGACACCGGCGTGGCGCACCTGGCCACCGCCTACGGCATCCCGTCGGTGGTGCTCTTCGGCCCGGTCTCGCCGGCGCAGTGGGGACCGCCGCCCGACCGGCCCTGGCACCGCGCCCTCTGGGCGGGCGAAACCGGGCCCGGCGGGTCGCCCGGCAACACCGGGTCGCCCGTGGAGGACGGGCTGCCCGACGGCGTCGTCGGGCCGGGCGTCGATCCGGCGGCGATCGGGGTGGCGGAGGTGCTGGACGCGACCGACGAGGTCGAGCGGGCCGGACGGGAGCGCGGTGCGGTTGCGGCGTAGCGACCCGAACCGGCCCGGCTACGGGCGGCGCCGCTGCGGTCGCGGGATGCTCTACCTGGACCGGGAGGGCCGGCCGATCCGCGACCCGGACGAGGTGCGCCGTCTGCGGGAGCTGGTGATCCCGCCGGCCTGGCGGGAGGTGTGGATCTCGCCGCACCCGGCCGGGCACATCCAGGCCACCGGCATCGACGCGGCCGGCCGCAAGCAGTACCTCTACCATCCGCTCTGGCGGGCCCGGCAGGACGAGGCGAAGTTCGACCACGTGCTGGAGGTGGCGGCCCGGCTGCCGCAGCTGCGGGCGCGGGTGGCGGCGCACCTGGCCGCGCGGGGGCTCGGGCGGGAGCGCGTGCTGGCGGCCGTCACCCGGCTGCTCGACCTGGGCGCGTTCCGGGTCGGCAACGACCAGTACGCGGCCGGCGACGATCCCACGTACGGGGTGTCCACGCTGCGTCCGGAGCATCTCCGGTCCCGGCCCGGCTGCGTGATCTTCGAGTTTCCGGCCAAGGGCGGGATCGCGCTGACCCGCCGGGTCGACGATCCGCAGCTCTGCGGGGTGCTGCGCCAGCTGCGCCGGCGCCGCCGCGCGGCCGAGCGCCTCTTCGGCTACTGGGCCGGGCGGTCCTGGCGGGACGTGCGCAGCGACGAGATCAACGACTACCTGCGGGAGAGCAGCGGCGGTGAGATGACCGCGAAGGACTTCCGTACCTGGCGGGCGACTTTGCTGGCCGCGACCCGGCTCGCGGCGCTCGGGCCGCAGCCCTCGGCCACCGCCCGCAAGCGCGCCGTGGCCGGCACCATGCGCGAGGTCGCCGCCGAACTGGGGAACACGCCCGCGGTCGCCCGCGCGTCCTACGTGGATCCGCGGGTCGTGGACCTCTACCACGACGGCGCGTTGACCCGGGTACGCCCCGACGCCGCCGAGGCCGACCTCGAACGATCGGTGCTGCGGCTGCTCGCGGAGCGCTGACCGGCGACGGTTACCGTGCTGGCGTGATCCGTGCCGTGGTGATCGACGTGGACGACACGCTCTGCCTCACCGAGGCGGTCTGCTTCGAGTTGGAGAACGAGGTGTTGGCGCGGATCGGCCGCCCGCCGATGCCGCGTGCGGTGCACCTGTCGACGTGGGGACAACCCCTGCTCGACGCGATGCCGCGGCGCTCACCCGGCGTGGACCTCGGGGACTTCGCGACCGCGTACCACGTCGTGCTCCAGGAGTACGTGGCGAACGGCCGGCTGGACGTCGTCGCGTCGGAGAACCTGGACGCCCTCGACCGGCTCGCCCTCGCCGGACGCAGCGTCATGCTGCTGACCTCGCGGACCGGGGCGGAGGTCGCGCATCTGCTGGCGCCGGACCACGTGCTCGCCGGTCGACTCCGCGCGATCTACCACCGGGACAACACGCGGTTCGGCAAGCCGGACGGTCGCGCGTTCGACGAGCTTCTCTCCGCCGCAAGGCTCTCGCCCGGCCAGTGCGTCTACGTCGGTGACTCGCCCACCGACGCCCAGGCCGCCAACGCCGCCGGGGTGCGTTTCATCGCGTGCATGCAGAGCGGCGTCCGGCGACGCGGCGACTTCGGGGCGTACCGGGTCGACGCGTTCGTCGACGCGTTCCCCGACGTGGTCGAGGCCGTGACGGGGCTCGAAGCCGACGGAGCGGGCGCCGCCGTCACCACGGGACCCGGGGACGACCCCGGCCACGTCGGCAGGCTGCCCCGCCGGCGGTGACCTGTCGCCGGCCCGGGCGAGCCGGTGGCGCCGACCGCCGCTCAGCCGGCCTGGTTCGCCGGGGCGCGCCGGATGGGGGCCATCACCGGCACCGGATCGTTGGTGAGGAAGTCCAGCACGATCGCGTTGACCAGCGCGGGCTTCTCCTGGGTGAGGAAGTGCGAGGTGCCGGGTACGACGGCGAGTTCGGCGTTCGGCAGGTTGTCGTACATCTCCAGCGCGTGCGTCAGGGTCATCAGGTCGTCGTCGGAGTAGACCACCAGCGTGCGGTGCGGCACCTTGGCCAGCTCGGTGGCCTGGAGGTTCGGCTCCTTCGCGGCCATCTCGCCGATTTTCGTGGCGACCACCCGGAAGTGGTCGATGCCGTCCGGCGAGACCTCACCGTACGACGGGCCGAGGAACTCGAAGATCTGGTCGACGTTCCACTCCGCGTCCGGCACCGCCTCGCCGCTCTTGTTGAAGCCGCCGCTGATGCTGACGAGCCGCCGTACCAGCTCGGGGCGCTGCATCGCGACCAGCAACGCGACGACGGCGCCGTCGCTGTGCGCGACGAGGTCGGCGGGCTCACGGACCACCGTCTCCAGGAACGCGATCGTGTCGTCGGCCATCAGCTGGTACGTGATCGGGCCCTCGACGTCCGGGGTGTGCCCGTGGCCGCGACGCTCGGGCGTGTAGACGTGGAACCGCTCGGCCAGCGCGTCGAGGTTCGGCGCGAACCACCGGGCGTCCACCAGCCCGCCGTGCATCAGCACGAGCGGGTCACCCGTACCGTGCTCGTCGTACCAGGTCCGCACGGCGCCGAGCTGGACGTACGTGCCCATCTGGTGCTCTCCTTCGGTCTCGGTTTCGGTGCGGGTGGATCCTGCCGTCGTGTCCGTACGCGCGCGAGTGGCCGAGCCGCGAGGTGTGCTCTCGGGTATGCGGGCGAGCGGCACGGACCGCCGCGTGAATCGGAGTCGACGGCGGCCGTTGTTAGGCTGGGGCCGATGGTGGCGGCGCGTCCGGGGTAGCCCTCGCGGTGGGCCGGACCCACCACGGGCGGCGGAACGGGAGAGCGGCCATGAGCGGCGTCATCGATCTCTTCGAGACCGGCATGGCCGACCTGCACCGGGCACTGGCGGCGCTGCGCCGCGAGCGCCCCGTCGTCGAGGTCGCGCTCCCCGGCGGCGGTACCGCCTGGCTGGTCACCCGGTACGAGGACGCCCAGCGGGCGCTGGGCGATCCGAGGCTCGGCAAGCGCAGCTCGGCCGGCGGGTTCAGCTACCAACGCATGCTCCCCGAGGACGTGGCCCGGGCCGTGAGCAGGCACCTGCTCGCGCTCGACCCGCCGGACCACACCCGGCTGCGGCGGCTGGTCTCGGGCGCCTTCACGGCGCGCCGGATGGCCGCGCTCCGGCCCCGGATCGAGGGGCTGGCCGAGGAGTTGCTGGACGGGATGTCGGGCGCCGACCGGGTGGACCTGATCGAGAGCTACGCCCTCCCGCTCCCCATCCAGGTGCTCTGCGACCTCCTCGGCGTACCGTCGGAGGACCAGGCGGACTTCCGCTCGTGGACGAACGCGATCGTCGCCGGTGGGGTCGATCCGGCCGGGCTCCCGCCCGCGCTGGTGGCGATCGTCGGCTACATCCGGGAGCTGCTGGCGGCCAAGCGCCGGCGGCCGGCGGACGACCTGCTCTCCGCGCTGATCACGGTACGGGACCAGGAGGACCGGCTCAGCGACGACGAGCTGATCTCGATGGTCTACCTGCTGCTCATCGCGGGGCACGAGACGACCGTGAACCTGATCGGCAACGGGGCGCTGCTGCTCCTGGCGGAGCCGGAGCGCTGGGCCCGGGTGGTGGCCACGCCGGAGCTGGTCCCGGGCGCCGTCGAGGAGCTGCTGCGCTACGAGGGGCCGGTGCAGAGCGCCACCTTCCGTACCGCGCTGGAGCCGGTCGAGCTGGGCGGCCAGAAGATCCCCGAGGGCGCGCGCGTACTGATCTCGCTGCTCTCGGCGAACCGGGACGGCGAGCGGTTCCCCGACCCGGACCGGTTGGACCTGGACCGCCCGGTCACCCCGAACCTCGCCTTCGGCCACGGCATCCACTACTGCCTGGGCGCCCCGCTGGCCCGCCTCGAGGGGGACATCGCCTTCCGGGCGCTGGCGCGCCGCTTCCCGGACCTGCGGCTGGCCGTACCGGTCGAGGAGGTCGCCTGGCGTCCCAGCCTGCTGCTACGCGGCCTGTCGGCGCTGCCGGTGGCCCTGCGCTGACCCCTGGCGTCCCCCGGCGGGCGCCGGGCGGATTCCGCCGGTCACGGACGCGCGCGAACCGCCGGACCCGTGCCCGCCTGACGGGTTTCGGCTGGTTGATCAAGGCGAGGCCGGTACCGCCGGGTAGCTACGGTCCCGGTCATCCCCGCTTCACCGACGATTCATGCGATGTGCCGCATGGGATGGCTAGCGTCGGGCGCAACTGACTTGATCAAACTCGTCGGCCGCCGCGTGACCACGGGTCGCGCCGCCGCCGGCGTGGGGCGCGCGTGGAATGGGGACCGCATGGAATGGGACCGCAGACAGTTCATCGCCGCCGGTGGCGCGGTCGTCGCCGCCGGGCTGCTGCCCGCGTCCGCCGCGTGGGCGGAGAGCGGCGAGGAGCGTGGGCCCGGCGGGGGCGCCGAGGAGCGTGGGCCCGGCGGGGGCGGCGAGCCGAAGGGCGTGTGGCTCCCGGGCGACACCCACGTCCACGACGACCACTCGTCGGACGGGAGCGCCCCGCGTCAGCTGTCGGACCAGCGAGACCCCGGGAACCTGCCGGTCGGCGACCAGATCGGCTACGCGGAGTCGCGCGGCCTGGCGTTCCTGCCGCTGACCGACCACCGGACGTTCGACCAGCACTGGGATCCGCTCTGGCGGTCCGACCGGCTGCTGCTGATCAACGGCGAGGAGGCGAACGGGTCACCACACGCGATCGTGCTCGGCGCCGTCGACACGGTGGTGGACGGCGCCAACCCGTCCGGATCGGCGCCGTTCCGCCACGTCCAGCAGTCCATCTGGGACGCGCACGCCCAGGACGCGGTCTGGTCCGTGGCTCACCCCGACGACGGCGAGTTCACCCGGGCCGCCGGCCCGAACGAGAACGCCAGCGTGCTCGGGGTCGACACCGTCGAGGTCTGGAACGCCAGCAACGACCCCGATGCGGAGATCGACTACGCCGAGAACCGGTGGAACCACGGGTTCCGCTTCGGGGCGGTCGGCGCGGGCGACAGCCACTTCAAGGAGCTGCGGCCCGTCAGCGCCCCTGGCGCGCCGACCACCTGGGTCTTCGCCGCCGAGCGTTCGGTGCGCGCGATCCTCGACGCCCTGCGGGCGGGCCGGACGACGGTGTCGTTGAGCCCGACCGGCCCGTTCGTCACCATCGAGGCCGACGTCGACGGCGACGGCCGGTTCGAGGCCATCGGCGGCGACGAGGTGGTCGTCGACGACCGGCGCCTGCCGAAGCGCGCCGCGCTGCGGGTCCGGGTCAGGGCCGGGGCCGGCATGCGGGTACTCGTCTACGCGGCGCCCGGCCGCTCGGCCGGCCCCGTCGCGACGTTCGTGCCCGCCGAGGACGACCAGACGTACCTGGTTCCGCTCACGCTGGCCGCCGACCACGCCTGGTACCGGGTGGAGGTGCGCGCGCCGGGCGAGGTGTCCGGGCGTGACGCGGACCCGAACCTCCCCGACCAGCTGCGGGGCGCGACCTCGCCGGTCTTCGTGTCGGTGCGGCGGCCCGCCGAGCCGGCACCCGAGATCGCGCTGCCCCGGGCCGAGGGCAACCAGGACCGGGCCGGCCTCGTGCTGGGCGAGCCGGGCGCCTTCGCCGGCTTCGCGGACGTCGCCGTCACGGGGCGGATCACCCACGTGGTCGCCCAGGTGCACCGCGACCACCGGACGTCGGTGGTGTACCGCAGGCTCGACGGGCACGGCAACGAGCAGAGCGACAAGCTGGTCACCATCTCCGGCGACTCCGGTACGGCGCGGGCGCCGCGGATCGCGGCCTCCGGCGACGACGTCTGGGTGGTGTGGCAGGACGAACGTGGCCAGGAGCAGCCCCACCGGCCGGCCGTCTACCTGCGCCACAGCCGCGACGGCGGCCGGAGCTTCGCGCCGGCGGTGCGGGTCGGCGGGGGGGCGGGCCGGGCCGAGCAGCCCGCGCTCGCCCTGCTCGACGACCGGCACCCGGTCGTGGCCTGGGCGGAGAACAGCGGCGGTGCGTTCGACGTCTACGTCCAGGTGGTCGGCGTCGACCCGGCACCGGTCAACGTCTCCGCCGCCGGCAAGGTCATCGTCCCCGGTACGCCGGACGACGCCCGCTCGCCGATCCACCCGGCTTCGCTCTTCCCCGCGCTCGCGGTGACCCGGAACCGGGGCATCATCGTGACCTGGCAGGACAACCGGTTCGACCCGGACGCGGGCTGGACCGGTCACACCCCGCCGCCCGGGCAACCGGCCAGCGGTGGCACGAACCCGGACAACTGGGAGATCCTGGCGGCGGTCCGGACCGGCCCGTCCGCGAGCTGGGGCGCCGCCGTACGGGTCAGCGGCAACGACGACGCGGCCGACCGTCATCCCGACGTGGTGGTGGACGGCGACGGCGCCTACGTCGTCGTCTGGGAGACCAAGGCGCTCTCGGCCGCCGGGGCCAACCTCTCGCTGCGCGCGAGCCGGTCGACCGACGGTACTACCTGGTCGGCGGCGGAGCCGGTCGGCCTCGACGCCGACGCCATGAGCCAGCGGCCCCGGCTGGACGTCGATCCCGACGGTACCGCCCGGGCGGTCTGGTACGACTCCCGCGCCGCGGACTGGCGCTGGAAGGTCTTCACCTGCCACCGCGCGCCCTCGGGCTGGACGGCACCGGTGCGGCTGAGCACGGTCGGCAACGGCACGTGGCCCGCGATCCACAACGGAACGGTGGTCTTCACGAGCGACCGTCGGGCCGGGCGTTCCCAGCGCGACGGGACGCAGGAGATCTATCTGATCAGGCAGCGGTGACGGCGCGGGTGGGGCGGCCCGCGCCGCCCCACCCGGCGATCGCCGTCGAATCCTCCGCGTGGGTCGACAGGTCCGCCGTGGTCCGGTAGGTTCCGGCGGACGATTTAGGAGGATTTTGGTGAATGTCGATCCCACCAGGAACATGGTGGTCTTCCTGCTGGCCCGCGGTGAGGGTGAACACGGCATCGCCGACGTGGCCACCCTCGACGAGGACGGCATCCGGCAGGCGTGGGAGCGGGTGGCGCGCGAGCACCGGGCCCGGCCGGACGAGGTGGTGGCGCTGCACAGTGAGTGGGCGGCGACCGAGACCGACCTCGCCTTCGTCGGCGCGGTCTTTCCGGACGCGAAGCTGACGCACAACTTCGACCGCCCGGGGCCGGACGGCTGGGAGCAGGCGTTCCAGGCGGCGGCGCAGGTGATGGCGCAGGCCCAGGGGCAGCAGCTGGCGGAGGAGGCTGCTGACCGGATGGCCCACGCCGAGCAGAACGGCGAGCTGCTGCCCGTACTCTGGAGCGCCTCGTCGCCGAACGCGTCGACCATGCTCGCGGCGATGCCGCACTGGTCCCTGGTGCCGGGGCGGCTCTTCGTCGGGCTCGCCATGGTGGCGCCGACGCCGCGCGGCACCATCGGCATGAGCCACCTGACCCACGACGCCCACCAGCGGATCGGCTCGCCGGCCCTCGGCGACCTGATCGGTCAGGCGTCCGAGTCGCTCGCCCGGGGACTGCGCGTCGACGGCCGCCGCTCCGACCGGGGCGACCTGCTCGCCATGCACCGGGAGGGCAGCCTGGCCGCCTCGGCGCTGGCGCTGCCCGATTTCTACGAGCGGATGTCGGAGACCCTCAACGACGAGCGGCTCGTCGTCGGGCTGCCCTGCCCGGACGACCTGATCGTCGCCGGCGCCAACTCCGGCTGGCCGGAGGAGATCCGGCGGATGGTGCTGGAGTCGACGTATCCGACCACCGAGCTGGTGCCGTCGGTGCTGCTGGTCGACCGGGCCGGGATCCAGCTTCTCGCCGAGCGGTCCTGAGCCGCCCGGGTCCGCGCGTCGACCCGGGCGGCTCGGCGCGCCAGCCCGGGCCGGGGGGCCGGGCCACTTACCGCGCGCGGACCCGGCGGCCGTTCGTCGCCGGGCCCGCGCGGGCGTCCGGGTCTACCAGTTCGCCTGTGCCGGCGGCGTCGGCAGCGCGACCGACGACGGGTGGATCACATAGCTGACGCCGCGGCTGGTGTTCAGCCAGGCCGCCTCGAACTCCGCCCGCCCGACCGTCTTGCGAACGGCGGCGGCGCTGGGGGAGTAGGGGTCGTTGAGGACCGGCCGGCCGTCGGCGGCGAAGCCGACCAGCACCATCAGGTGCCCGTTGGTCCCGTAGTCCAGCCCCGGCACCTCGCCCTTCTTGAACGACGCCGACACCACCAGCGGGATCCCGGCGGCGATGAAGCGCTCCGCCTCGTTCAGCGACCGCAGGCGGGTGACCAGGGCGTTCAGGCCGTACCGGCCGGCGTACGCGGTGTTGAAGGGCCAGTTCCCGCAGCCGGTGTAGGAGTGGTCGTACGTGTGCCGGGCGGCGTGGTCCACCCACGGGTCGGCGTAGCTCGGGTCGACCCACGCGTACTCGGCCGGCGTCGGGCCGCTGCCCCAGTAGGCGAGCACCATGGAGGTCGAGGTGGGGCTGCACCACGCCTCGCCCCCGCCGTCCCACTCCGGGTACTCGCCGGCGTGGATCTCCTGCGAGTAGCGCGGTACGTCGAGCACGACGCCCTGGGCGGCCTGCGGCGTACTGGGGGTGAGCTTGCCCGGGTCGGGCAGGCGCGAGATCATCGCGCCGGCGCCGCGCAGCACCGGGGTCTGGCTGGTGCCGGCCGGGCGGAGCAGGGTCACCCGCAGCTCCCACGCGGTCCAGCCACGGCCGCTGGCGGCCACGAAGGTGTCCACCGCCACCGACCCGTCGGCGTCCCCCTGCGCCGGTACCGAGGTCCGGTGGATCTCGTCGTCCCCGCCGGCCCAGCGCCCGAGGTTGTACCACTTTGTGGTGGTGCCGAGCTCGGTCAGGCCGCGCAGCTCCACCTGGATCCAGGTGCCGCCCGGGGTGTCCGCGGTCCAGGAGGGGATCACCTCGGTGCCGGCGAAGCCCGCCGACACGCGAGGCGAGGTCCAGGTGGCGTAGTCGTAGCTGGCGGTCGTTCCCCGTACCGGGTCGGTGTAGCTCAGCCGCCCCGCCGGGGTACCGATGGTCAGCGTCGCGCCCGTCGGGACCGTACCGGCGGAGCTGCCGGTGGCGAAGTCGGCGGCCGACGCCCAGCGGCGGAAGCGGATGTCGCGGGTGGCCGGCGCCCTCTCCGCCGCCGCGACCCGCGCCGGGCCGGTGCTGATCCCGCCCAGCGCGGCGGCGGCGCCGGCCGCGATGGCGGCGCGCAACATGCTCCGTCGGTCCATGGTCCTGCCCCTCGAATCGGCTGGTAGACGATTGACGACAATCGTTGCGCCGATGAAGGTTTCCTGCAAGATCTCGTTCGGTGGAACTCGTCCGCCGAACTGGAGCCGTCGCGCGCGGCGTGCCGCCCTCCGCCGCCGCCCTCCACCACTCTCCGTGCGCCGCCGCGACGGGGCGTCGTCAGGAGTCGGCCACCGATCCCTCCCGGTCGGCGGCCCGACCGAGCGCCACCATCTGCAGGGTGTGCTCCCGCCGCCGCACCAGCAGCACGCCGAGCGCGAAGGTGAGCAGCGGCGCGGCGACCAGCACCGTCCACTGTGCCGGAACCAGGCCAACGTGGTGGTCCAGATAGCTGTTCGAGCTGGCCCATCCGTCCAGCGTCGAATCCACCAGGACCACCAGCGCGGCGACCGGTGCCAGCAGCGCGGCGACGCGGCGGCGCACCGGTCCGGCGAGGGTGGCGACCGCGACGAGCAGGGTCAGCCCGGCGGCGGCGACGCCCGCCAGGTTGAGCCAGCCGCCCAGCGCGGAGAACGAGATCAGCTCCGCGCGGCTCGCCCCGTCAAGCGGCGCGTAGACGCCCAGGACGTGATAGCTGCCGGCGCCGGGGCCGAGCGTCTCGACCTCCTTGAACCGGCTCACCAGGAACAGCCCGTCGACCAGCGCCAGGGCCAGGGCGACCGCGAGCAGCCGGCGCGCGCCGAGTGCGGCGAGCGCGCGACGTCGGGGCGCCGGTACCGTCAGCGCCGCCGCCGCGACCAGTGCGAGCGCGAACTGCCAGAGCGAGTTGACCGTCGTGACCGGGTTGGTCTGGTACTGCCCCGGCAGGACGACGGCTTGGGCGACGACGGCGGCCCAGGCGAGCGCTGCCGCGGTACGGGGTAGCCCGGCGAGCACACCGACGCAGACGGCACCCCAACCGATCAGGTGCAGCCAGTCGGCGGCGTCGAGATGCCCCACGAAGTACGGGGAAAGTTCCGGCTCGGAGGCGGGCTGGCTCGCCAGCCGCGTCAGCGCGAAGCCGCCCAGCGCGACGAGGACGAGGGCGGCGAGCAGGCCCGTCACCGCCGCGCCGTCGGCCCAGCCCGGGCCGGCGAGTCCCCGTGCGGTGGTGCCCAGCCGGGCCCGCAGACCGGAGCGGATCAGGTTGGCGCTCTCGGCCAGGCCCGGTCGGCGCTGGTCCGGCCGGGCGCTCGCCAGCAGCACGGCGAGCATCTCCTCCTCGTACCGCCGGCGGTGCTCCCAGGGGTAGACCGCGAGCAGTCGGCGGTAGCGCCGTTCCAGGTCGTGTCCGCTCATGCCAGACCTCCCTCGGCCAGCAGGCCGCTGCGGCGCAGCCGGGCGCCGGCCTGGTTCGCGTGGTGCCGCAGCCGGGCGGCCTCCTCGGCGAGCCGGCGGGCACCGACGGCGGTGAGCCGGTAGTAGCGGCGCAGCCGGGACTGCACCACCTCCTCGCGGTCCACCTCGATCAGTCCTTCGACCCGGAGCCGGTCGAGGACGGCGTAGAGCGTGCCGGCGCGCAGCCGTACCCGGCCGTCGGAGATGCGCAGCACGTCCTCGATCACGCCGTAGCCGTGCTGGGGTGTCTCGGCCAGCGCGGTGAGGATCAGGAACGTCGGTTCCGTGAGTGGCTTGTCGGTCACGTCGAGGAGCATATACCGATGCACGATATATAAAGACCTCTGCGGCGGGTAGTTTTGGCGATCAACGCGTCGGCCGGCGTCGAGCCCCTGATCAGCCCGGAGGTCCCCGAGTGCGAGATATCCCCGGCACCGCCCGCGTCGGTACCGTCCACATCGGTGCCGCACCTCGCGGTACCGCCCTCGTCACCGGCGCCTCCCGTGGCCTCGGCGCGTACCTCGCCCGGCGGCTCGGCGCCGAGGGCTGGCCGGTCGCCGTCAACTACCGCGCCGGGGCCGAGGCCGCCGAACGGGTGGTCGCCGAGATCCGGGCCGCGGGCGGTACCGCCGAGGCGTTCGCGGCCGACGTGACCGACGAGGCCGGCGTCTCCGGACTGGTCGCCCGCGTGACCGAGCGGCTGGGTCCGGTGGAGGTGCTGGTCGCCAACGCCACCGGCCCGCAGCCCGAGGTACCGGTCGAGGAGCTGACCTGGCAGGCCCACCTGGACCAGCTGTCGTTCTTCGTCAAGAGCCCGACCCTGCTGCTGCGCGAGGTGCTGCCCGCCATGAAGGCGCGCGGGCGGGGACGGGTGATCCAGATCGGCTCGGACATGTTCGAGCGGGCCCTGCCCGGCTGGTCGGCGTACGTCGCCGCGAAGGGGGCGCAGCTCGGCCTCACCCGCACCTGGGCCCGCGAGCTGGGCCCGTTCAACATCACCGTCAACCTGGTCGCGCCCGGCTGGATCCCGGTCGAGCGGCACGCCGGTACGCCGGAGAGCGCGCTGCGCGGCTACGCCGCCGAGGTGCCGCTGGCCCGGATCGGTACGCCCGAGGAGGTCGCCGCCGTGGTCGCCTTCCTCGCCTCGGACGCCGCCGCCTTCGTCACCGGCGAACGGATCACCGTCAACGGCGGGCACACCATCGACTGAGCCGCCCCGGCTCGGACGCCGGTCAAGCGTGGGCGCCGGTCAGGCACGGGCGCCCCGGCGGCGGTCCGGGCGCCGGTCAAGCGCGGGCGCGCCGGCGGCGGTCCGGGCGCCGGTCAGCGGCGGGCGCCGGTCAGGTCGGGTTCGCCGGTGGCGGTACCGGTCCGGGGCGGGCCACGGTGAGCAGGTGGCTGCTCGCGCCGAGCAGGCTCGGCTCGTCCTCCACCCGGCGCAGCGCGTCGAGCATCCGGGCGGTGTGCTCCGGATCGGCCAGGATCTCGTCGAGGTGGGGGCCGGACATCCAGAGTGGACTCTCCACGCTCACGATCCGCTCCAGCGCCAGGCCCGCCTCCGTCACCTCGCCCGGGATCTCCGTCGGGTGGTGGAAGTAGGCGGTGGTGAACCACTGGGCCTGGTCGTCCGGGTTGCGGTGCAGGCCGTCGGCCAGCGTCCGCTCGACCATCCGCCGGAACCGCGCATCGGCGGCGAAGCCCTTGACGAAGCCGTCGAAGAGGGAGGCGAAGCGGCTGATCGTCGCCGCCACCACCGGCGCCCCGGGCCGGGCCACCCGCGCCGCCTCCCGCCAGACGCGCAGCCGGTCGGCCCGGTCGGGCAGGTGGTACAGCGGCCCGAGCAGCAGCACGGCGTCCGCGTCGCGGTCCTCGGCCGGCAACTCGCGGGCGTCACCGAGTACGGCGGTCACCCCGGCGATCCCCGCCGCGGCGGCGACGTGCTCGGGGACCGGGTCGACGAGCCGTACCCGGTAGCCGGCGTCGGCCAGCGGTCGGGCGTAGACGCCGGTGGCGCCGCCCACGTCGATGATCCGCGCCGGGGCCGGCGGCAGGACCCGGGTCAGCAGGTCCCAGGTGCGCAGGTACTCCAGTCGGTTGGCGGCGCCGGTCTCCAGGCGTACCCGCTCGCCGCCGCGCCGGTAGTAGTCCAGTACCTCGGGTCTGATCATCGTCCGATCCTGGTCCGCGCGCCGTCCGGTCGGCAATCCGATTACCGGGCCGGTGGCGCCGGCGCCACCGGCCCGACCCGGCGCTCCCGACGGCGGCTCACTCCTCGATCTCGACGACCACCTTGCCGACGGCCGTGCCGGTGCCCAGCGCGGCGTGCGCGTCGCCGACGTCGGCGAGCCCGAACCGCCGGGGATCGACCACCGGCCGCAGCCAGCCGCCGTCGGCCAGGGCCGCCGTTTCGCGCAGGATCTCGCCGTGGTGCTCGCGCCCCGTACCGGTCAGCAGCGGCGCGAGCGCGAAGATGCCGGAGTACGTGGCGCCCCGGAACGACAGCGGCGCGAGGTCGTGGGTGCCCCAGCCGAGCGCGCTCAGCACGTGGCCGGTGTTCCGGCGTACGGCGGCGAAGGACGCGTCGAGCGTCGTACCGCCGATCGTGTCGAAGACGACGTCGAACCCCTCGCCGCCGGTGTGCCGGGCGACGTACTCCTCAACGGAGGTGGTCGTGTAGTCGATCGGTGTGGCGCCGAGGCGGGCGACGGTCTCCAGCTTGCCCGGCGACGCGGTGGCGAAGACCTCTGCGTCGCGGGCGCGGGCGAGCTGGACGGCCAGGTTCCCGACCCCGCCGGCCCCGCCGTGCACGAGTACCCGGTGGCCCGCGCCCACCCGGGCCCGGTCAACCAGCCCCTCCCAGGCCGTGACGATCGCCAGCGGCAGGGCGGCGGCCGAGCGCATGTCCAACTCGGCCGGCTTGTGGGCGAGGAGGCGGGCGTCGACGGCCGCGTACTCGGCCAGCGACCCCGGCAGGTCCCCGACGCCACCGGCCATCCCGTAGACCGCGTCGCCGGGGGAGAAGCCGGCGACGCCGGGGCCGACCTCCGCCACCACCCCGGCCAGGTCGATGCCGAGTACCGCCGGCAGCCGGGTCGGTCGGGCCAGTTGCGCCCCGCCCCTGACGACGGTGGCGGCGCCGAGCTTCAGGTCCAGCGGGTTGACGCCGCTCGCCCGGACCCGTACCAGCACCTGCCCCGCCCCGGGCACCGGTCTGTCGATCTCGCCCAGGGCCGGCGGGTCGCCGAACTCCTCCAGCAGTACCGCGCGCATGTGCCACCTCGTTTCGCAGTCGCCGCGGTCGGACCGGTCGGACCGGTCGGGCCCCGAGCGCTTTCCCCGGTCGCCATGATCCACACAACTGCCGGGGAACTGGCCCCTCGTCGTGCCCGCGACGCCACTGTTTCCCCGCTCCTGCGCGATCTCACGGTCCCCGGCGGCGGCGCAGGGCCCGCGGCGGTGCAGGTTCCGCGGCGGTGCAGGTTCCGCGGCGGCGTCGGGACGGGGCGATGGTCGGATGCCGGGCTGGTTATATTCCCGGCCGGGTATCAAGGGCCGCGCGAGGATCAGGGGTACTGGACCGGGTACGCGCCCGGGGCGTACGGCATCGAGCTGGCCTGGGCCGGCGGGGTGTCCCGGCGCTCGCTCTGGGCGAACCCGGCGGCGCGGGTGTTCTGCTGCGGCCAGCCGCCGGCCTCGTGGAAGAGCCGCAGGGCGGTCTCCACCACGTTGCCGAGCGGCTCGTGCGCCTCGATCTCGATGCTGGCGCCCGGGGTGTCGATGCGCACCTTCGTCGCGCTCGGGGGCGTGGTGATCGCCAGCGTCGCCGCCGGCTCGGCCGGGCCCGTCGCCTGCTCGGCCTCGGCTCCACCCGTCGCGGCCTCGGTTGCGTCCATCGCGGGCTCGGCCCCGGTGGTCGCGCCGGGCGTCGGCTCGGGGTCGGTGGTGGGGCTCGCCGGCGCGTCCGGCCCGGAGGGTTCGCTCGTCACGGTTGCCCATTGTGCGGGCGCCCGCACCGGCCCGTACACCGGGGTCGCGCGGGCGCCGCCCCGCTCGTCGATCTAGGGCAAATCGTCGTGATTGAAGATCAAAGCACGAGGATTTGCCCTAGATCGACGGGGATGGCGCGCGGGGATGGTGCATGGGCGGGCGGAGCGCCTAGTCGTTGAGTACCTCGGCCAGCTGGTCCCGGAAGCGGCGCTCCGACTCGGTGACGATGTCCCCACCGAGGCCGAGCAGCCCACCGGTCGGCGCGGCGGTCACCACCTGCTCGGCGACCTCGACCAGCCAGTGCTTGTACGCGCCGGCCTCGCCCTCGTCGACCTTGCCCGCCAGCAGCCCCGCGGCGGTACGGGCGCGCTGCAGCACATCGGCGATCATCGCGCCCGGGTCGGCGGGCTCGATCGCCGGCAACTCCTCGCCCTCCTCCGGGTCGCCGACCCGGGAGACCACCTCGTCGGCGACGGCGGCGACGAGCGGGCTCGCCGACTCCCGGCCGGCGGCGATGGCGTCGAGCCCGGCCGCGTTCTCCGCCATGGTGCGGCGCGAGCCGTCCGACTCGGCCGCGCTGGCCGCGGTCAGCACCGACTGCGGCAGGCCGACGAGCAGTCCCCACTCCTCGTCGGAGAATCCGAACTCCGTGAACACCGGAACGTCCGTCACGGCTGTGCCCCTCTCCACTACTGGCATCCCGAAAAGTGCGACCGTCGCGAGTCCACGACTCACGGCAGCTCGCGAAATCCACGTCACACGGCAGAACGAGCCGCCCGGCCGGACGAGTCGCCACCCCCGCGATCTCGGACAGGCTAGTGCAGCTCCGGGTCAGGCGGCCGCCGACGCACGCCGGTCCCGTCGGGGCCGTGACGCGCGCCGCTTCCGGGGCGGCGGCGACCCGCCCTGGTCCGGGGCCGGCGCCGGCTCCGGGGTCAACAGGCCCTGTTCGCTGACCACCGGTACCGAGAGCGTCTTGTAGCCGACGTCGTCGAAGAGGACGGTCATCCGGTCCTCCTCGTACCCGAGCACGAGCCCGGCTCCCCACTCGGGGTGCCGTACGGTGCTGTGCACCGGGAACGGGCCGCTCGCCCGGTCGTCGGCGGTGCTCGTGCCGGCGTGGCAGTTGTCGCAGTGGCCGCACGGGTCGCCCAGCTGCTCGCCGAAGTAGGCCAGCAGCGCCTGACCGCGGCAGCCGGTCGTCTCGGCGAAGGCGCGCATCATGTCGGTACGCGAGCGCTGCACCGCCTGCTGGCGCTCCGCCTCGGCCACCGCGGCCCGCGCCGCCTCGGCCGGTACGGGTGCGTACGGCGGGCTGGTCACCCGCTGGTTCGGCCCGCTGGTTCCGGCCGCCCCGACCTGTTCCAGCAGCGCGAGCAGCTGGCCGAGTTTGCGGGCCCCGAGCCCGCTGCGCTCCCGCAGCGCGGTCCGGGTCATCGGCCCCTCGCGCAGCGCCGCCGCGAGTTCGGTCAGCTCCCGCGCGTCGGGCGTACCGCCGGTGAAGTAGCGCTGCAACCCGATGTCCTCGGGCCGCCACAGCAGCAGCGCGCGTGCGGGCGCGCCGTCCCGGCCGGCCCGGCCGATCTCCTGGAGGTAGCTGTCCGGAGAGTCGGGCAGGGCCAGGTGCGCCACCCAGCGGATGTTGGGCTTGTCGATGCCCATGCCGAACGCGGAGGTCGCCACCATCACCGGGACCCGGTCGGCGAGGAACTCTTCGTGCAGTTCCTCGCGGGCCCCGGTGGGCATCCCGCCGTGGTAGAACCGCGCCTCGTAGCCGGCGTCGTCGAGCCGGCCGGCCAGTTCCTCGGCCGCCCGCCGGGTCGGCACGTAGATGATGCCGGGCCGCTCGTCGCCGCCGAGCAGGGCGACCAGCCGTCGCCAGCGGTACTCCTCGGTTGCGCAGTGCGCGACCTCGAGGAAGAGGTTGGGCCGGTCCAGGCCGCCGACGACGGTACGGGGGTCGTTCAGCCCGAGCCGGGCGACGATGTCGTCGCGTACCGGTGGGGAGGCGGTGGCGGTCAGCGCGACCACCGGCGGCCGGCCCAGTCCGCGGATCAGCTGCCCGAGGGCGAGGTAGTCGGGGCGGAAGTCGTGTCCCCAGGCGGAGATGCAGTGCGCCTCGTCCACGGCGACCAGCGCCGGGCGCAGCGCCCGCACCTCGGCCAGCCGCTGCGGGTTGGCCAGCTGCTCCGGGGTGATGAAGAGGAACCGGGCCTCGCCGCGCTCGATCTCCCGCAGCGCCGCCGCCTGCTGGTTCGGCGTCTCGGCGGAGCTGATCCGCACCGCGCGCAGCCGTACGCCGCCGCGTCCCGCTCCACGGCCGTCGCGTCCGCCACCACGGCCGCCACGGCCGCCGCCGCCGTCGGGTCCGGCGTCCCGGTCGTTGAGCGCGGCGATCTGGTCCTGCTGGAGCGCGAGCAGCGGGGAGATCACCACCGTGGGTCCGGGCAGCAGCGCCGCCGGTACCTGATAGACGGCGGACTTGCCGGCCCCGGTGGGGAGGACGACGAGCGCGTCCCGCCGCTTCATCACCGCCCGCATGGCGGCGAGCTGGTGCGGGCGCAGCGAACGCCAGCCGAAGTGTTGCCGCGCCGCGCGGCGCAGCCGGGTCGAGTGCAGTGGCAGTTTCATTGGTCGCCGGAGGTACCCCACCCGGGTGACCGCGAAACGGCGGCGGCGTGCCCCGGCCACGGCCCTGCCCCGGCGCCGGGGGCCGGCGGTCCCGGCGGGATCGGTGGCGTCGATTAGCCGGGACCGCCGGCGGTCCGCAGGGGCCGGTCAGCCGCGCCAGCCGTCCGGTACGGTGCCCTGCTGCACCGAGCTGGTGCCGCTGCACTTGCCGTTGTCCGGGTCGCCCCAGATCCGGATGGTGTCCACGTCGTTGGCCCAGGTGCCGTTCGGGTGGGTGTAGTCGCCGAGGTTCACCCGGGCGTTGGCGGGGATGCAGAGGTAGCGGTCCGGGCTGGTCCCCGTGTCGAGCAGCCAGACCGAGTCGTCGTTGCGGGTGTTCACCACCGAGTCGGCCTGGTTCTGCCGGTTCGAGGGCAGGTTCTGGTAGATCGCGTCCTGGAACTGCACGAGCTTCGTACCGGCGGAGTACGTGCCGGAGTAGAGGCAGACGTACGGGTAGGGGCAGTCCCGGTAGGCGGTTGCCTGGGCGGGGGTGGCCACGAGGGCCGTGGTCAACGTGGTGGCGCCGACGGTGAGCAGGGTCAGCAGACGTCGCTTCACGGTGGGTCTCCGATCCGGTGCGGGCCGCGCTCACTCGCGACCATGGCGGTCATTCACCGCCGGCAATGTTTCCGGTGCAATTGGTGCCTGTCAGCCGTTCCGGTCGGTTCCGTACGGTTCCGTACACCCGCGTACGCCCCCGGGTGCGCGACCTCCGCCCAGGTCAGGCCGTCGGCTGCGGCTCCCGTAGCGCCCGCGCCTCGGCCAGCGCCGCCCGCTCGGCGGGCTCGTCCTCGTCGGCCCGGCACGCCTCGGCG
This sequence comes from Micromonospora sp. NPDC049559, assembly GCF_040676675.1. Taxonomy (NCBI): domain Bacteria; kingdom Bacillati; phylum Actinomycetota; class Actinomycetes; order Micromonosporales; family Micromonosporaceae; genus Micromonospora; species Micromonospora sp. NPDC049559. The sequence goes on from NZ_JBFAPK010000013.1 coordinate 23,740, forward strand.
AGCAGTTCCAGGCCGGTGGCGAGCCAGTACGGCGCGCCGATGCCGCGCCAGATCCGCACCGCCGCCAGCGCCCGGGCCCGGGCCCGCGCCGGCCGCCCGGCGGCCAGTTGCGCCCCGGCCAGCCCGTACAGCGCCGCCGCCTCGCCCCAGGCGTTGGCGAACTCCCGGTAGGTCCAGAGGCTCTCGGCGAGCAGCCGGCGGCCCTCGCCGGGCCGGCCCTGCCGCACCCGTACGTCGCCGAGCCAGCACTTGGCGTGCGTAACGGCGAGCCGGTCGCCGAGGGAGGCGCTGATCGCCGCCGCCTGGGCGAAGTGCCCGGCGGCGAGGTCGTACTCCCCGAGCGCGCGGTGGGTCTGCCCGAGGCAGCGGTACGCCTGCGCCTCGCCGGGACGGTACCCGACCTCCCGGCTCAGGTGCAGGCACCGGGTGAACCGGTCCAGGGCGCCGGCGAACTCGCCGCGTTCGAGCTGCACCACGCCGAGCCCGTTGCTCGCGTAGATCAGGCAGTTGACGTTGCCGGTACTCACCGCCAGCTCGATGGCGCGGGTGAAGTAGGTGGTCGCGGAGTCGTACCGGCCGAGCAGGCGGTGCACGTAGGCCAGCCCGGCCGTGGCGCTCGCCGTGTACGTCGGGTCGGTGTCGGGACCGCACTCCAGGGACCGCTCGAAGTGCTTCACCGCCTCCTCGTACCGGTCCAGGATCGTCGCCCGTTCGCCGAGCGCCCGGTGCAGCTTGGCGCTCGCCATCCGGTCGCCGGCCGCGCGGGCGGCGACCAGCGCGCGGTCCTGCAACCGGTACCAGTCGTCGAAGTGGCTGCGGATCTGGAAGAAGGTGGTCAGCGCGGTGGCGAGGCCGGCCGCCAGGCCGACGGCCGGCCCGTCCAGGCCCTGCTCCCCGATGGCCAGGAGGAAGGCGTGTTCGACGTCGAAGAAGGTCAGCGGCTCGGCCAGCAGTTGCTCGACGTCGCCGGCCGGCAGCGACCAGTGCGGCGTCCGGTGCTTGCCGATGCCCTGGAAGTCGGCGCTGAGCCGGGCCGCCGCGGTCTCGGCCAGGTGCAGGCTCGCGCCGAGCAGCCGTTCCAGCGCCTCCGCCCGCCGGGCGGGCGGGTCGTCGCGCAGCGCCCGTTCCCGGGCGAAGGCCCGGACCAGGTCGTGCAGCCGGTACCGGGCGGTGCCGTCGCGCGGCTCCGGCTCGACCAGGTGCACCTCCACCAGGTCGTCGAGGAGCCGTTCCGCCGCCACGGGCGCCGTGTCGAGCAGGGCGGCCAGCGCCCACGGCGCGAAGTCCGGCGCGTCAAGCAGGCTGAGCAGCCGCAGCGCGTACCGCGCCCGCGGATCGAGCCCGTGGTAGCTCAGTTCCAGGCTGGCCCGTACCGCGATGTCGCCGACCACCAGCTCGTCGAGCTTGCGGTGCTCGTCGCCGAGCGCCCGCGCCATCGCCGAGAGCGACCAGTGCGGCCGGGCGGCGAGCCGGGCGCCCACCACCCAGACCGCCAGCGGCAGCCGGCCGCAGGTGTCCACGATCGCGGTCGCGGACTCCGGCTCGGCGCGGGTCCGCTCCTCGCCGACCATCCGGCCGAGCAGGGTGAGGGCCTGCTCGCGGCCGAGTACCCCGAGCGGCATCCTGACCCCCTCCAGCTCGGCCAGGGTCGTGCGGCCGGTCACCACGGCCGCGCAGCCCGACCCGTTGGGGAGCAGCACCTCGACCTGCCGGGCGTTGGCCGCGTTGTCGAGGACCACCAGCACCCGCCGCCGGGCGAGCAGCGTCCGGTAGAGGTCGACGCGGTCGGCCGGCTCCGCCGGAAGCGTGCCGCCGCGCACGCCCAGCGCCCGCAGGAAGGTGCCGAGCACGGCGGCGGGGGCGGCCGGCTCCGGGCCGGCGCCGTGCAGGTCGACGTAGAGCTGCCCGTCGGGGAAGTGCGCGGCGACGGCGTGCCCCAGCCGTACCGCGAAGGTGGTCTTCCCGACCCCCGCCGGCCCGGTGACCAGCAGCGTCGTCGGGCCGCCCGGGGAGGCCCGGAGCAGTTCGCAGGCGGCGGCGAACTCCGTGGCCCGGCCGACGAAGTGCTGCCGGTCGGGCGGCAGCAGGCACGGGCTGGGCAGCCGTTCCGGTGCCGGTGACGGGCCGTCCGTCCGGGCGGGCTCGGCCCCGGCGACCGGCTGCTGCTCCGCCGGTGCGAGCCCCTGCCACCGGTCGGCGGCCGAGCGGGCCAGCTCCTGCCAGACGGAGATCCAGCGCCCGGTCGTCTCGGGGCCGCCGCCGCAGGCCCGCAGCAGCGCCGTGACCAGTTCGAGGTTCGGCAGCGAGGCGCGGTTGAGGGCGGAGGCGACGGTGCTGGCGGGCAGCACGTCGCCGTTGGCCCGGGCACGCCGCGCGAGGTCCCGGTAGGACAGTCCCGTCCACGCCTTGACCTGGCGCAGTCCCGCGACGAACTCCTCCGGGGTCCGGACCCGGTCCGGTCCGGGCACCGAATCTGTCACCCGTCCAACCCGTCGATCGAACGCCCCCGTGTGGGTATACCAGCCGTCTGCGGCGGCATCTCGGCGATCGTACATGTCCGCGTACATCTCGTGGCGACGCCGATACCCTCCGACGGGACGTGACGTGCGCTTTTTGAAACAATGAATGTTTGGCGCGGACCCGACCCGGGCGAGTCGTCCCCGGTGCGCCGGAGGCCACCGCGCGCCGGGCGCGGGCGGTGACGGAACGGGCGGGCCGTCCGACTGGCGGTTGATGTGACGCGGGTCACGGTCCGGGGAGAACTCCGGCGCGGGTACGCGTCGTCAAGCCCGGTGTGAGGCGAAGCTTGGACGGGCTCGACGAGGGTGAGCTGCTGCGTCGCGTGGCGCGGGGCGACCGGCGTGCCTTCGACGAGTTGTACCGCCGTACCGCGCCCTGGCTGACGGTACGGCTGCGCCGGCGCTGCGCGGACCGGGACGTGGTGGCCGAGGTGCTCCAGGAGACGTACCTGGCGGTCTGGCGTTCGGCCGGCAGCCAGGCGCACGCCTCCACCGGGGGCAGCGCCCTGGGCTGGCTGTGGACGATCGCCGCCCACCGGCTGGTCGACGCGTTCCGCCGCCGGGCCCGGCAGGAGCGGGTCCCCACGGTGCAGACCTTCCCGACCGTGGCCCCGGCCGCCGAGGAGGAGGCGCTGGCCGGCGGCATCGACGCCGACCTGGAACGGGCCCTGCTGGCGTTGCCGGCGGAGCTGCGCCAGGTGCTGCACGCCATGGTTCTCGACGGGCTGACCGCGCGGGAGACCTCGCTGCTGCTCGGCGTGCCGGAGGGCACCGTGAAGACCCGCGCGCGGCGGGCCCGGATCGCGCTGCGGGAGGCGCTGTCATGAACACCCATCCGACCCCCGTTCTGATCTCCCGGTACGCCGCGGGCGGCGCCGGCGTCGACGACGCGACCGTCTGGGCGGTGGAGGCGCACCTGGAGTCCTGCGCCGCCTGCCGGGCGCTGCTGGCGGACGCCGTCGGCCCGGCGACCCGGGACCTGCTGGACCTCGTGGGCGACGGGATCGCGGCCGGGATCGCCGCCGGGCCGGGCCCGACCCGCCGGCGGCGGCTGCGGCCCACCGGCGTGACCGCGCGGATCCTGCCCTGGCTCGCCACGGCGGTCGGGCTGATCCTCGCCGCGCTCGCCTTCGAGCAGACCGTGCGGAGCCTGCCCTCGCTGGTGCTGCTGGTGGCGCCCGTGGCGCCGCTGCTGCCGGTGGCCGCGGCGTGGAGCCGGCGTACCGACCCCGCCTGGGAACTGATGGCGACCGTGCCCCGGCGCGGGCTGTGGCTGCTGCTGCGCCGCACGCTGGCGGTGCTGGCGGCGGTCGGTCCGGTGCTGGCGGTGGCGGGTTGGCTGACCGGTCACTCGCCGGCCCTGTGGCTGCTGCCCTGCCTGGCCTTCGCGGCCGGGAGCCTGGCCCTGGGCGGGCTGGTCGGCGTGGACCGGGCCGCGATCGGACTGGCGACCGGCTGGTCCGTCGCGGTGGTGCTGCCGAGCCTGGCCGGCCGGCGGCTCCCGGCCGTCCTGGAGGGCGGCAGCTGGCCCGGCTGGGCGCTGCTCACGGTGGCGCTGACGGCGCTGGTCCTGGTCCGGGCCGCCGACCACCGTCGTCTCGGCGCGGGCCGGATCTGATCCGGCACCGCGTCCCGTTCCGAAACATCCCCTGGCCGGTGGCGTTGCCCGCCACCCGACGAATGGAGAGATCATGATGCGCGCGGTCAGCGCGGCGGAGACCGCACCGACCAGCTACGCCTGGGCCGTGCACGCCGAGAGGCTGGTCGTCCGGGCCGGACGGCACCTCGCGGTCAACGGGCTCGACCTGGCGCTGGGCACCGGCGTGCACGGGCTGCTCGGCCCCAACGGGGCCGGCAAGACCACGCTGATGCGGGCCCTGGCCACGGTGGTGGACCCGGCCGACGGGCGGCTGAGCCTGCTCGGCGAGGAGGTCACCGGCCGCTCGGACCTGCGCCGGGTACGGCGTGGCCTGGGCTACCTGCCGCAGCACTTCGGCTTCTACCCACGTTTCACGCTGCGGGAGTTCGTCGAGTACATGGCCTGGCTCAAGGAGATGCCGAAGGCGGTCATCCCCGGTGCGGTGCAGCGCGCCGTCGAACGGGTGGGCCTCGCGGACCGGGCCGACTCCCGGATGAAGACGCTCTCCGGCGGCATGCTGCGCCGCGCCGGCATCGCCCAGGCGATCGTCAACGACCCGCAGGTGCTGCTGCTCGACGAGCCGACCGTCGGCCTGGACCCCGAGCAGCGCCTGCACTTCCGGGAGCTGCTGCGCGAGCTGGGCGTGGACAGCTGCGTGCTGGTCTCCACCCACCTGGTCGAGGACGTCGCGGTTGCCTGCACCGACGTGGTGCTGGTCAACGAGGGGCGGCTGGTCTGGCAGGGCAGCCCGGCGCAGCTGGCGGAGCAGGGCGGCACCGGCGACGCCGGGGACAGTGCCGCCGAGCGCGGCTACTCGGCGCTGCTGCGCGCGCACCGGGCGCAGGTGACGGCGTGATCCGGATCGTCGGCACCGAGCTGCGCCGCTCCTCGGCCGCGGCCGTCGCCCTGCTGTCGCTGCTGGTCGCCACCGCGCTGCTGCTGTCGTTTCCGCAGGGCTTCGCGGGGCGGTGGATGCAGCTGGCGGTCTCCGCCCGGATGATGCTGATGCTGATGTGGCCGCTGGCGCTCGCCGGCGGGGCGTGGCTGGGCCGGCGTGACGCGCGCAGCCGGGTCGGCGAGCTGTTCGCCAGCACCGCCCGGCCCCGCTGGCAGCGCGTCCTGCCGACCGCCGGCGCACTGGCGATCACGCTGGTCGGCGCGTACGTCCTGATGTTCCTCGTCGGGGCGGCCTGGGTCGCGCCGACGGCGCGGTACTTCCCGATCGCCACGATCGCGGTCACCGCCGTCGGCGCCCTGTCGCTGGTCGCCGCCGGCTGGCTCGGCATGGCCGCCGGCCGGGCCGTGCCCCGGCTGGTCACCGCGCCCGCCCTCGCCGTGGTCGCGGTCGCCGTGGTGGGGCTGCTGCCGGACTGGATGAGCGCCTCCGGCCTCGACGGCGATACGCCCGATCCGACGGCGCTGCTGCTCAGCCCGGTCTTCAGCCGCGGCGTCGACGACTTCCAGACGGTCGCGGCGCGGGTCAACCTGACCCAGGCGCTGTGGCTGGCGGCGCTCGCGGCCACCGGACTGCTGCTGCTGGGCGCGGTCCGCCGCCGGGCGGTCGCGCTGGCCGTACTCCCGGCGATGCTGGGCGGCGCGGTGGCGGTACCGCTCATGCCCGCGGGCGGCTACGACGCGGCGCCCGTCCTCGACCCGAGCGCCGTCGAGCTGGTCTGCGACGACGACGGCCGGCAGGTCTGCGTGACCCGGGTGCACGCCGCGCTGCTGCCCGACGTGGTCGGCCCGGTCCGCCAGGCACTGGCCCTCATGGCGGCGAAGCTGCCCGACGCACCCACCCGCGCGATCGAGAGCCGCGAGATCTCCACCTTCTGGGAACCGCAGGACCCGGTGCGGATCGGGCCCAAGCCGCCGGCCGACGCGCTCGTCTTCGCCAATCCCCTGATCGGAGGTACCGGCCGCGCCGACTTCTCGAAGGAACCCTTCCTGCCGTACCTGCTGACGGCGGCGTGGCAGCGCGACTGCGGCGACGAGGCGGAGCACGGCGGCGACGCGCACCTCGCCCGGGTGGTGGCCGCCGCCTGGCTGACCGGTCAACCACCCGTCCCCGAGGTGTGGTGGCAACCCGAGGAGCAGGCCCGGGTGGAGGCCGGCTACCGGGCGCTGACGGCGCTGCCGCCGGACGAGCAGCTGCGCCGGATGGTGGCGGCCCGCGACGCCGCGCTGGACTGCCGTACCGACGTGCTCGTGTCGATCCTGCCCGGGGAGACCCCGTGAGGTGGCTCCGGCTCTACCTGCGCTCCCGCCGGGTGCCGCTCGCGCTGGGCCTCGCGACGGCGGCGACCGCGCTGGTGTGGGCGCTGTGGCTGGCGTACTCCGACGAGCGGACCGTCAACGCCCGGCTGGTGAGCCTCACCGTGATGCTCGCGGTGGCGGCGTTCACCCCGACGCTCGGCGGCGCGGACGACGCGCTCGACCGCACCGCGTCGGTCAACTGGCCGGTGCGCCGGGCCGCGCACCTGTTGCTCACCGCGTCCGCGATCACCGGGTTGCTGCTGCTCAGCACGGTCACCGACGCACGCTTCGCGCCACTGACCGTGGTGCTGCGCGACACCGTGGGAATCCTCGGGCTCACGGCGCTGGGGGCCGCGCTGCTCGGCCCCGCGCGCTCCTGGATCGCCCCGCTGACCTGGACCCTCGTCACGATCCTGCCGTTCGTGGGGCCCAGCACGAAGCTGAGGTGGCAGGTCGCCGGCTGGCTCGTGCAGCCCGCCGGCAGCACCGCCGCGACGGTCTTCGCGGCGCTGCTGGCCGTGGCCGGCCTGGTCGCGTACGCCCTGCGCGGCCTGCCCCGCCACCCGGCCGTCGAGACGGCCCCCGATCATTGACCGATTGCGGGATGTTTTAGAGGTAATAGTAGGAAATGACTGTTAGCGTGGAGCATGGCCAGGATCGGCGTCGTGCGGACCCGCGAAGGTCTCCAGCGGCCCTCGTTCCTCGAGCTCTACTTCGACCTGGCCTTCATCGTCGCGCTGACCCGGCTGTCGCAGCGCATCGCCGCCGACGTCAGCTGGGGAAACGCCCTGCGCGCGATGGTGCTGCTGGCCGCCGTCTGGTGGGTCTTCACCGTCACCGCCTACACGACTAACTGGTTCGACCCCGACGAGCCGGTGATCCAGCTACTCGTGCTCGGCGTCATGCTCGGTGGCCTGCTGCTGGCGCTCACCATTCCGACCGCGTTCGAGGGGCCGAACGCGATCGTCTTCGCCGGGGCGTACGTGGCCGTGCACGTCGGTCGTGGACTGCTGCTCGCCTGGGCACTGAAGGGCCACCAGCTGCGCTACCGGAGCCTGCGGGTGGTGGTCTGGTTCGGCGTGACCGGCGTGCCGCTGATGGTCGGCGCGTTCCTGGGCGGCACCACGCAACTGGTGCTCTGGGCGGTCGCCCTCGCCGTCGACTACGCGGTCGGCTGGTTCGGCTATCCGGTGCCCGGGCGGGGCCGGACTCCGCCCGAGGAACTGCGCGTGCTCGGTGAACATCTGTCGGAACGGTTCCGGCAGATGTTCATCGTCGCGCTCGGCGAGATCATCCTGGTGGCCGCGCTCGCGTACCGCAGCGTCGACTTCAGCTCGCCGCAAACCGTCGCGTTCGTGCTGGTCTTCGTCAACACCGTGCTGATGTGGCGGATCTACTTCGTCCGCTCCGGCCGTTGGCTCGGGCCCGGCCTTGAGCACGCTAGGAAGTCCGGCCAGCTGGCGGTGCTCGTCGCGCACGCCCATCTGATCATGATCGCCGGCGCCGTGTTGACCGCCGTCGGCGCCGAACTGGCCATTCGCCATCCCGCCGCCCCGACCCCGGGCGCCTGGGTGGTGGGGCTGACCGCCGGACCGGCGGTGTTCCTGCTCGGGCGCATCCTGTTCGCCGTGCTCACGGTATGGATGGCCCGCGTCAGGGGAATCAAGGTCCCCATCCCGTGGCGGCTACTTCTCGGCCTGCTCGCCATCCTGGCCGTGGCTCCGGCCCTGTCGCATCTGCCACCGCTCGGCGTCGCGGCGGTGATCGACGGAATTCTCCTGGGCATCGCATCCGCGAAGACCGCCCAGATTCGGGGGCAGAGCCGCTCCCGCACCGCCGGTGCCGAGCGGTGACGCGACGGGGGCGGTCAGGTCACTCCAGTTCTCCGCCGTACGTGGCCTGGTAGAGCAGCCGGCCCAGACGTTGGTGCAGGTAGTGGGCCTGTTGCAGGCTCAGCATGACCTGGCCCCAGCCGTACCCGTCGGCGGTGGCGTCGGGCTGGTGCACCTCCAGCAGGACGGTCCGCTCGGGCTCGGAGTCGCCATCCGACCTGACCATGTTCGTGCAGGAGACCTGACCGTCCCCGTCGGGCCCGAGCCGACCGACCACGATGCCGTAGCCGGCGGCGTACTCCGCCCAGCGCTCCTCCCACCGCCGGTGCCCGACCTCCCGCCAGTACCGGTCCCGGTCCTCGGCGTTCGTTTCCGACGGGCCGGCCGGCTCGGTCTCGTGCTCCGCGTCCGGCGGTACGGTCACTTCAGCGCTCAACGCGTCTCCCCGCTCGGGCTCTCCACACCGGACCGCCACCCTTCCCGATGGCGATCAAGGGCGGGAAGCGTACCAACGGGAGGACCGCCGGCCGATGACCACATACACCGGTTCCGTTCACGGCTGCCTGCGGGATTCAGCGGGTAGCCGGCCCAGCAAGATCGAGTCCAGCAAGATCGACACAAATTCAGAGAATTACGCCCTTCGGGGCGCGGGTCGGCCACTAATTCTCCGAATTTGTGCGGATCTTGCCGGCGCTCGCCTCGATCATTCGAGGTGCAGGTGAAGGCGGACGAGGTTCCGATCACGCCTGCGGAGTTCAGCGCGCGAAGTGGCCGGTCCTGACGCCGGCCACGAAGGCGGTCCAGCTCCGGGGGGCGAAGGCCAGCACCGGACCCGAGGCGTCCTTGCTGTCGCGTACGCCCACCAGCCCGCCCAGGTCCCCAGCCACCTCGACACACTCACCGCCGCTGGTGCTGCGGCTGCTCTTCCGCCACCGGGCCTGAGGCTGGTTACTCATGATACTCCTTCATAATCTTCAGAATCAGATCTCTTGATGCTTCCTCATTGAGCACCAGATCTTGTTGGCTGCGCCAGACCCTGTCATATGCCGCTACCTCCGCTGGCTTGTCGAGGTAGAGCGCGCCGGTGATGCTCTCGATGTACACAGTGGTCGGCTCGGCCGTGTTCCTTCCCCGGCTCGGCGGGAAGTCGAGGATGATGAAGCAGCCGCATTCTGCCCCCATCGGCGGGCCGGCGGCCAAGGCCAGCACGTGGATCGAGACGTTGGGCCGCTCCATTGAATCGAGCAGATGCTGCAACTGTCTCGCCATCGCGGGTCGCGTGGGGGACGGCCGCCGGAGTACCGCCTCGCTGAGAATCAGATCCAGCCGGGGAGCCGGTGGCAGCCGGCGATCAAGCACCCGTTGGCGCTGTAGGCGGAACTGGATTCCTTGCTGAATCTGCTCCTCGCTCCAGGCCGGCTGTTCCCGGCGGAACACGCTCACCGCGTATTCGCGAGTCTGTAACAGGCCGGGAACGAGGTGCGAGGCGTGATAGCGCATTCGTGATGCGGCGGTTTCGAGGTCCACATAAGTCGAGATTCGGGACGGGATGGACTCGCCGTACGACTGCCACCAGCCATTGGCGCGGCTTTCCTTGGCCAGGGTGGTCACTTGCTCTCGTACCTCGTCCGACGCCTCGTACAGGTCGCAGAGGACCTTGGCGTCGGGGGTGCGGACCGGGACCAGGCCCTTCTCGATGCGCCAGATCTTCTGTCGGGAGCAGTCCATCGCCTCGGCGGTCGCGTCGACCGTGATCAGGGCTTCCTCGCGGAGTCGGGCCAGCAGCCGGCCGAGCTGCCGGCGTGGAACCGTCGACCCGAGTGTTTCATCCGCCATGCAACATCGCCGCCATTTCTTGTGCAACATGGGGCGGATTCCGTTCGTCGTGTCACATAATCGCCGCCCCGGAAGTGTCGATGCGAATCGAGCCTAATTAGCCCGGCAATGCCGGCGCAAGGGGTGTCCATGCTGGAACGTGGGTGGCCGGACGATTCAGTCCCGGTCGCCTTGTCTCGGCGCACCGATAAGTCGCTGTCCCGCTCATGGCGCGGTGCGCGTGGGCGGGGCGGCGCAATTTCCACGGAGGGATCGTGTGAAGCGGGTGACGTACGAGCAATATCTCTTGGCGGTGGCGCTGGACCTCGCGCGGCGGCACCGCCCGGTCTGGTCCTGGCGGCGCTGGCGGCGGATCTGCCGCTGCGGATCGGAGCTGCCGTGCCACGTGCGGCACCCGCTTCCGATCAGCCGGCGGCACTGGCCGATCAACCAGGGGCACTGGCCGACGTGAGCATCCTGCGCCCCGGCGACGAGCGGTTCCACTACAGCGACGGCTCGCACAGGTGGATCCCGCCCGACCCGGACTACGACCAGAAGGTCTGGGACGAGGAGGTACGCCAGCACAAGGAGAAACACCTGCGCAACGAGAAGCCCGAGCCCCGGCGTCGTCTCGCCGTACCGGACCGGGCCCAGGGGCGCGGTGAAAGGGATCTGAGCCAGGGCTGAAAGGACCCGATGGTCGACTCGGTCGTCCGCACCCCTTTCGGACAAGACCCGACTCGAAGGAGAAGTCCATGCAGGTACGTAAGCTCGCCGCCGGAGCGCTGCTCGCGGCGGCCGTGGCGGCGCCCACCCTGACGGCGACCGCGGCGCAGGCCGCCCCGCCCGCCGGCGCGGTCGTCGCGGGGGACGTGGTGGTGCTGGACTTCCTCGTCGAGGGCCCGTTCCCGACCCAGAGCGAATGCAACCACCGGGCCGTCTGGTGGGACCACATCGACGGTCGCGCCCACTACTGCCGGTACGAGAACGGCAGCGGCGGCTACGCGCAGGGCTGGTGGATCTGGGCGCGGAGCTGACCGCCACGAAACGGCCCTGTCGTCCGCCCCGACCTCGGGCAACCCGCTGCTGCTCGAACGTCTCGTCGGGAACCTGGTGGAGAACGCGCTGCGGTACAACGTGGCCGGTGGCGAGGTGTGGGTGAGCACGTCCGGCGCCGACGGGCGGGCCAGCCTGGTCGTCGCGAACACCGGACCCGTGGTCGGCCCGGAGGCGGCCGGGACCGCGAAACCGGTCGGGCCCGTGGAACCGGTCGGTCAGGCCGGGTCGGGGTCGGGCCCGGCCGGCGCCCCGGACCGCCCGGCCGCTCGGGCCGGCGCCCCGTCGGCCGTGTGGGAGGCGGACGCGGCCAGGCGGGCGACCAGCGCGGCCACCGGCAGGGCGAGGATCACCGCGCCCGGGAAGTACGGCAGGCCGTCGACCGGGTTGCCGTAACCGGCGGCCCGGATCAGCGGCATGCCGGCGGGGACGCCGAGCGCCAGCTGGACGTAGACCGCCGGCAGGCCGAGCAGCGCGGCGCCGAGCGCGATCCCGACCCAGCGCGGGACCGCCCAGCGTTCGCGGCGCGCGGTCGCCAGCGCCAGCGCGTACGCGACGAGCGGCAGCCCCAGCGTCACCGAGTAGTCGAGCCGTACGGTGGTGGTGAGCGCGCCGAGCGTGGCCAGCAGCAGGCCCGGCGCCGCGACCAGCGGTACCGCCAGCCGTGACGGCAGCCGCCCCGGTCGGGCGGCGAGCGCTCCGGCCGCCGCGAGGGCGGCGAGGAGCCCGGCGAGGGCGGCGGTGACGGCCGGGTAGCCGACCGGGGTGAGCGAGCCCGCCATGGCGGCGGGCATCAGCGGCGCCGGGGCGAGCAGGGCGGCCGCCGCCGCCACCCAGGCGAGGCGCCGTCGTACCTCCGCCTCGCTCACCCCGCGCTGGCCGGCCAGCGCGCCGACCGCCCACCGGCCGGCACCGGCCACCCCGGCGGCGAGCGCGAGCGCCCCGGCCAGCGCGGCCGGACCGCCCGCGTCGACGGTGTCGAGCACCGAGTCCACCGTGACCAGCAGCGCGGCGACGAGCAGGCCCGGCAGGAGCACCGGCCCCCGGGTCGCGGCGGCCACGACCAGGCCGAGTACGCCGAGCACGATCGCCGCCTCGCGCAGCTCCTGCACCCAGAGGTGCAGCTCCCAGCTCTGTACCGCGTCGACCCGCGCCACCTCGGCCAGTTGCGGGGTGAGGATCGTCGCGGCGTACGCCCACAGGGCCAGCCCGGCCGCGAGCGCCACGAGCCCGAGGCGCCGGTGTCCCGGCGGTACCGTGACCGGCGCGGGTGGCGCGACCGCCGCCCCGTCCGCCGGGGTCAGTGTGGGGGCGGCGGTGGTGGCGCGGGCGGCCCGGTCGGCGGTGGTGGCGCGGGCGGCCCGTACTCCGTAGAGCAGCACGAACGCGGTGGCGGTCAGCAGCGGTCGCAGGGTGCCGGCGACGATGTCGACGACCGTCTCGGAGGCCACCGAGCCCTGCTCGACGGGGCCGAACCGGATCCCGCCGCCGTACGTCTCCAGCAGGCTGAGCGGGAACCACCAGGGCGAGGTGGTGAGGCTGAGCCCCTCCACGGCCGCCACGTGCCGGCCGGCCAGCACCGCCGCGAACTCCAGCGCGAGCAGCCCGCCGACCACCCCGACCAGCCAGCCCCGGCCGCGCCGCCCGCGCTCGACCAGCCGTACGGTGAGCACCGCCACCGGCACGATCAGCGCGGCCCAGAGCAGCAGGGCGGGGCCCGTTTCAGCCGCCAGCACCGTGACCGTCCCGTCGTCCACGCCGGGGTCCTGCTGCGCCCACCAGAGCGCGTTCTGCGCGCCCATGCCGGCGGCCAGCACCAGCGGCGCCACCAGCGCGGAACCGGCCGCACCGAGCCGGCCCCGGTGCGCCCAGGCGACCGGCAGCCGCCGGCCCAGCGCGGCCCCGACCAGGGCGGCCAGGCCGGTGGCCAGGACGAGGCCGGCGAGCGTGGCGACGTTGCCGGCCCAGTCGATCCCGTCGCGGGAGAAGCTGGGCGGTCCGCCGCGTACCCCGGCCAGGACCGCGGCGCTGACGTCGCGTGCGCCCCAGCCGAGCAGGTCGCAGAGCAGGGTCGCGCCGAGCAGCATCAGCACCGGCCGCAGCCCCTTGCCGAACTCCGGCAGCAGCTCGCGCCAGCCGCGCGGCACCCCCTGCTCGTCCTCGACCGGCGGGGAGCCGGCCAGGCTCAGCGCGAACCGGAGCCGCCGCAGCACCCGTACCAGTCGGCGGAGGGTACGGTCGGCGCCGATCGCGGCCAGTTCGGCGCGCCACTCGGCGAGCATCGCCTCGCGCAGCTCGACCGGCCAGCGGCGGCTCGCCACCCGCAGCAGCCGATCGGCGAGGCCGCGCCCGCGAACTTCGTCGTTGGCCGGGTCGTGCCCGCCCGCGCCGGTCACGCCGTCCTCGGCTTCGTGTTCGCCGATCGCGCCGGGCTGAGCTGCTGGTGCAGCGCGGCGAGTTCGACCCGGGCCCGGGCCAGGCCGTCGGCGGTGAGCCGGTAGTAGCGCCGGGCTGGCCGCCCCGCCGCGACCGGGTCGATCTCCTCCCAGGCGCGGTCGACCCAACCGGCCTGTTCCAGCCGGACCAGGATCGGATAGATCGTGCCGCTCGGCAGCCCCGTCGCGCCGATCAGGTCCAGGCCGTAGCGTTCGGCCGCGGGATCGGCGAGGAACGCGGCGAGCACCCGCGCCACGGCCGTGGTGACCCGTACGTCGTTACCCATGCGCGAGACTCTACATAGGGCTGTGCCTGTTCTCTACATAGGGTCGGGCGCCGGGGCCGAGTGGTCGCGGCACGTGCCGGCGCACCCCACGACGGGGTCGCGGTGGCGGCCGAGCCGTACCGGCAGTGGGTGACGCGACGCTCAGCCCTTCACCGTCATGATCGGACGCAGCTCGACGACCGGTTGGGCCACCCCCGCGTGCCGCAGGCTCCGCACCACCGGGCCGACCTCCTTGTACGCCCACGGCGCCTCCTGTTTGAGGTCCCGGCGCCACGCCTCGAGCACGTCGTGCCGGGCGGCGACCGCCGGGTCGCGATGGTTGAGCGGGGTGACCACCCGGAACTCGCGCAGGAACGCGTCGAGTTCGGCATCGCCGCCCCGGGCCGCCGCGCCCCTCGGCACGCTGCGACCCGCGCCGTGACAGGCGCTGCCCAGCGAGCGGGCGTTACCCAGCCCTCGGAGCAGGTAGCTCGGCGCGCCCATCGACCCCGGTACGATCACCGGCTCGCCCCACACGTGGCCGCCCTCGCCGGGCCCGCCCGCCGGGGTGGCGCCCTTGCGGTGCAGCACCCCGCCGTCGGCGCCGGGCCAGAGCAGGTTGTGCGGTGCGTCGTACACCAGCCGCGACCGCAGCTCGCCGGCGACGTCGGCCAGCCCCGCGCGCAGCATCATGGCCAGGAAGAACCGGTTGCCGACGGCGAAGTTCGCCGCGTTGGCGAGCGCGGTCAGGTACCTGGCCCGGGCGGTGGCGCCCCGCTCGTCCAGCAGCATCGGCAGGATCCGGTTCGCCGGCATCGGTACGCCCCGGGGCCAGGCCGCCCGGGCCTGGTCCTGGCCGGTGGCGTTGGCCTGGTGCCCGAGCGAGAGGGAGCCGCTGTGCACCATCAGCACTATCCGGCCGGGGGCCAACCCCCAGGCGTACGCGGCTGGTCCGTCGTGCACGGCGGAAACGTACTGCAACTCGGCGAAGTGGTTGCCTCCGCCGATGCTGCCGATGATGCTGTCGAAGCTGGTTCCGCCGCCGCTGGTGATCCAGTCGCGGAACCCGTCGGCCGAGTCGGCCGGGTACGCGGCGGCGTGCAGGCCGGTGTCGAGCCCCTCGGCGTCCTGCGGCGTCACCTGCCGCCAGGCACCCTCGGCGCCGGCCGGGGCGCCGCCGTCGAGCAGGCCGGGCAGGCCGTCGCGGAGCAGGGCCTCACGCCGCACGGCGGTCAGCCCGATCCGCCGGCCGCCCTCGAAGAAGAGGTGCCTCAGCCGCCGTTCGAGCCGGTCGAGGTGGGGGCGGACCCGCTCGACGGTGAGCGAGGTGACCTCCACCCGCATGCCGCAGTTGATGTCGTTGCCGACGGCCTGCGGCACGAGCGCGCCCTCGGTACGCAGCACGGTGCCGATCGGGATGCCGGCGCCCTTGTGGAAGTCGGGCGTACCGACGACCCGCTCGATGCGCGGTTCGACGGCCAGACCGGGGGTGGCGTCGGCCAAGGCCCGCAGCGTGTCGGCGGTCTCCAGGAGGGTGAGCAGTTCGTCGATCGCGGCGGGTTCGACCGGTACGTCGGGACCGGCGCAGATCTCGACCGGAACGCCGGCCGGGTTGGGCAGGGTGAGCCAGGACTCGTCGGTACGGACCAGACGCGGATCCGGACGCCTGGGGTGGGACGTCTTGCCATGGGGCATGGGAGTGCGCAGACCTCTCGTGGCTGTCGAGCGGAGATGCCGGTGGAACGAGGCGGGGAACCCGGGCGGGCGGCATCGACACGCGATCCGTCGCGTGCGGAGGCGCGGGACGGGCCCGCCGGTATCCGGTTGTGCCTGACGGTTCAGCAGCCGCGAGGTCCGTTCGAGGATAGAGATCGACCGGGCGCCGCGCGACTGGTTTCACCGGTCCGCCGTCCGCCGCCATACGGCGACGGGTTGAGACGCCGGACTACCGCCCGCCCCTGCCGAACATCGACCGGATCGCGGCGAGCAGCAGCAGCGCGCCGAGTACCGCGCCGACGAGTCGTACCCCCGGAATGTCGTACCAACTGGTGTCCTCGGCGGCCGTGACGAGCTGATGCATTCCCGCACCTTCGCACGCCCAGCCGCTCCGGCGCGACGGTGGGTAATAGAAAGGTTTATTGACTATTTAAGGTGCCGGTGTGACCATGGCATGCAGCCGCCGCCACCCTGGCCGTGGCCGCTGTCCAATATGGATCTAGTACCGGGGGGTACGGGGGAATGAGCACTCCGACGGGCGAACTGTCGAGCCTGGCCGCGGCCGTGCTGCAGCCGGGTTTCGAAGGCACCAGTCCGCCCGACTGGGTGCTCCGCTGGCTCGCCGAGGGGCTCGGCGGGGTGGCCCTCTTCGCCCGTAACGTCCGCGATGCCGAGCAGGTGGGGGAGCTCACCGCGGCGTTACGGGCGGAGCGGCCCGACGTCCTCGTCGCGATCGACGAGGAGGCCGGCGACGTCACCCGGTTCGAGTCCCGGCTCGGCAGCTCCCGGCCCGGCAACCTGGCGCTGGGCGCCATCGACGACCCCGCGCTCACCGAGGCGGTCGCCGCCGACCTCGGCGCCGAGCTGGCCGCGGCCGGGGTCACCCTGAACTACGCCCCCGACGCGGACGTCAACTCCAACCCGAACAACCCGGTCATCGGGGTACGGTCCTTCGGCGCCGAGCCGGGCCTGGTCGCCCGGCACACCGCCGCCTGGGTTCGGGGATTGCAGTCCGCCGCGGTCGCGGCCTGCGCCAAGCACTTCCCGGGGCACGGCGACACCAGCACGGACTCGCACTTCGACCTGCCGCGGATCGGCGCGACCATGGGCGAGCTGGCCAGCACCGAGCTGTTGCCGTTCCGCGCCGCGATCGAGGCGGGCGCGCAGGCGATCATGACGGGGCACCTGCTGGTGCCCGCGCTGGACGCGGAGCTGCCGGCCACGCTCAGCCGGCGGATCCTGACCGGGCTGCTCCGCGAGGAACTGGGCTTCCAGGGCGTCGTGATCACGGACGGGATCGAGATGCAGGCGGTCGCCCACCGGTACGGCCTGGCCGGCGCCACCGTACGGGCCATCGCGGCCGGTGCCGACGCGATCTGCGTCGGCGGGGAGCACGCCGACGAGGAGTCGGCCCGGCTGCTGCGCGACGGCATCGTGGAGGCCGTCGTCGCCGGCCGGCTGCCCGAGGAGCGGCTGGTCGAGGCCGCCAAGCGGGTCGGCCAGTTGGCGGCCTGGACCGTGCAGGCGCGCGGCCGGCGACCGCAGTGGCCGGGCGCGCACCCGGACGGGTCACCGATCGGGGTCGACGCGGCGCGTCGGGCGGTGCGCCTCACCCGGGCCGCCGACGGTGCCACGGCCCTGCCGCTGACCGGGCCCGCGCACGTGGTGGAGTTCGCGCCGCCGCACAACATCGCGACCGGCTCGGACACGCCGTGGGGTGTGGGCGACCCGCTCGCCGCGCTGCTGCCGGGGACCACCACGGTACGGTTCGCCGCCGCGGACCTGCCCGCCGACGGTGACCTGCCGCCGGCGCTGCTGGGACCGGCGCGCGGGCGTCCGCTCGTGCTCGTGGTGCGGGACCTGCACCGGCACGACTGGATGGCCGGCGCGGTCGCGCGCGCGTTGGGGGTGCGGCCGGACGCCGTCGTGGTCGAGCTGGGCGTGCCCGAGCGGATCGCCGGCACCGTCCACATCGCCACGTACGGGGCGAGCCGGGCGGGTGGTCGGGCCGCCGCGGAAATTCTCGCCGGTCGATGAGTAGAGATCGACAATCATTACCATCGGTGCCCCCACGTGCACGGCCTGTCGCGGTATCGTCTCTGCGGTGAGCCGTCGTTGGCAGCGGGCCCCCCTGATGCCGTCCTGGATCCGTTGGCTGCCGTGCGCCTTCACCTACCTGACCGTCATCCCCGACCAACTGCCGTTCCACCGCTCCGACTGGGACGGCGTGGTGCCCTGGGACGACGTCCTCTGGTGCGACCCCGGCGACGTCGACGACTGGGTACGCCGGGCGCAGCGCCGCCAGCCCCGCCGCGAGTCCACGCATGCGGAGCTGCACGCCCGCGAGCACTACGACTGGATGGTCCGGGTCCGCGCCGAGCGCATCGAACTCTTCGGGGAGATGTGCCGGCGCGCCGGCGTACCGGTGCCGCACAGCGTGCGCGAGCTGCTCAGCTGCCTCGCCACGCTCGGCCTGTTCGAGCTGACCGACGGCGAGGACGGTGACCCGCTGGTGCGTCCGAGGCTCGACCGGGACCCGCTGGACGTGCTGCCGCTCACCGCGGAGGAACGGGAACTGGAGGAGCGCGCGCAGCGCGACGACCGCACCGTCCTGGTCGCGATAGCGGTACGGCGGCTGGCCGAGCGGACCCGGCGGCGGTGGCGGCGTCGGGTGCTCGGCACCACCGCCGCCAGCCTCGCCGCCCTGGCCGGTGTCGCCGTCGAGGAGGTGCACCGCTCGCTCGGCGAACTCGGTGACCTCGCCCAGCTGCGGGTCGAGGAGGTCGGCGCCGACGGGCGGCTGCGGTTGAGCGTGCCCTGGCCCGACTTCCAGCAGCGCTTCCCCTTCGCCGAGCTGCCGGCGCCGGAGCACGCGGTCTGAGCGGGTGGTCGAGCAGGCTCGCCAGCGGCGGGCCGGCTCAACCACCCCGCTGCGCCCGCGTCACGGTTCGGCGGGGTCCAGCAGGGCGCGGAGCCGGTCGATCGCGGCGCGCGCGGTCGGTGGTGCTCCCGGCCGGTCCCGGGCCGCGCGCAGGTCGGCGAGGCGACCCAGCAGGCGGACGACCACGTCGAGGGGCGGCCCGCTGGCCGTGACCGCGGGGGCGCCCCGCGCCGGCTCCGCCAGGAAGGGCCTGACCAGCCGGTGGTGGTGGTACGCGTACGCCGCGCCGTGCGCTCGGCAGACCGCGAGGAAGGCGCCGGCGTTGGCCCGCAGCCCCGGCGTGACCGCGCCGGCCGCCGCCTCGCGGAGGAACAGCTCCAGCAGGGACTCCTCGGTGACGACGGAGCGCAGTGCGGACTGGTCCTCGGGCGGGACGTAGCGGTACTTCTCGTCCAGCACCCGGCGGTAGAACGGGTCGTCCGCCGCGCAGAGCCCGAGCAGCAGGTCGATCTCGCTGATCGCCGCGAAGTCTCCGGCGTTCACCCCGCGGTACTCGACCCCGCCCACCCGGTAGGGCAGGTAGTACGGACGGATGTGGTGGTAGAAGACGTCGGCGTCGAGCGTACGGGCCAGCTCCTGGTGGAAGCGCAGCACGTCGGCGAGGGCCGCGGCGGCGTCCCGCAGCAGGTACCCCGCGAGCGGGCTGGAGATGCCGACCGCCGGTACGGCGCGCAGCGCGCGGGCGGCCCGGTCGTACGCCAGCACGCCGAGCCCGTTGCCGGCGACGAAGGCGTGCTCGTCCGGGAGCGAGGTGAAGGTGCGGTAGCCGTACCGGGACTGGTGGGCGAAGACGTACCTGGGCGCCACACCCAGCGAGGCGCCCAGCCGGTCGGCCAGCGCCTCGGTCCGTTCGGCGGCGGGCACGTCCACGCCGTGCCGGTGGCAGGCCGCCAGGTGGAACCCGATCGCGCCGAGGAGCAGGTACCGCTGCCGCGCGTCGGCCCGCACCGCGTCGGCACGGATCCGGCCGACCAGGTCCGCGCCGCCCCGGGCGAGCGCGTGCCGGAGGCCGTCGAGCTCCGGCCGGCCGGATTCGGGCTGCCCGCCGGCCGAGAGGTAGACCTTCTCCAGTTCGGTGTTGAGGCCGACGAACTCGTGCCGGAGCCACCGGTGGAACCGCTCGATGGCGGAGTCGCTGTCTGTCACGGCTACCATGCTCGACGCCCCGGTGGTCCGGTTCCAGGACCATCCGACGGGCTGCCAAGTGGACCAATCGCGGAGGCATGCCATGGCGCCCGACGCGTCGCGAGGCGCCGACTTCCTGCAACTGCGCCCGGCCGCCGCGCCGCCCAAGGGGCTGACCGACTGGCTCGTCGCCGCGCTGCGTACCGCGATCGCCGACGGTCGGCTCCGCTCCGGTGCCCGGCTGCCCGCCACCCGGGTGCTCGCCGACGACCTGCGGGTGTCGCGCGGCGTGGTGGTGGAGGCGTACCGCCGCCTCGGCGACGAGGGGCTGCTGCGGGCCCGGACCGGCGCCGGCACGGTGGTGACCCCGCTGGCCAGGCCGCCCGTACCGGCGCCGCCACCGGCACCGCCCGCCGGCCGCTCGGCCACCGGGGCGATGTCCCCGCCGCTGCCCCTGCCGCCGCCGGTCACCCCGGTCGAGCTGGACCTCTCCCCGGGGGTGCCGGACCTCACCGCGTTTCCCCGGGCGATGTGGTTGCGCGCCGAGCGGGCGGTGCTCGACCGGGCAGGCGCGTCCGACCTCGGCTACGGCGACCCGCGCGGCGCGCCCCGGCTCCGGCAGGAGTTGGCCGGCTGGCTCGCCCGGGTGCGGGGCGTCCGCGCCGGCGCGGACGAGATCATCATCGTCGCCGGGGTGGCCCAGTCGCTCGCGCTGCTCGCCCAGCGGCTCACGGCCGCCGGGGCGTCCCGCGTCGCGGTCGAGGATCCGGGGTCCCGGGGCGCTCGGGACGAGCTCGCCCACTGGGGTCTCGAACCGGTGCCGGTCCCGGTGGACGAGGACGGGTTGCGGGTCGACGAGCTGGCCCGTACCGGCCTCGGCGCGGCGCTGCTGACCCCCGCGCACCAGTTCCCGACCGGGGTGGTCCTGGCACCGGAGCGTCGCCGCGCCCTGCTGGCGTGGGCGGCGGCGGGTGGGCTGGTCGTCGAGGACGACTACGACGCCGAGTACCGCTACGACCGGGCCCCGGTGCCGCCGTTGCAGGCGTCGGCGCCGGAGGCGGTGGCGTACACGGGCAGCACCTCGAAGACGCTGGCGCCGGGGTTGCGCCTCGGCTGGCTGATCCCGCCCCGCCGGCTCCACGCGGACCTGGTCGCCGCCAAGCACGCCAGCGACCTGGGCAGCCCGGCCATCCCGCAGCTGGTGCTCGCGCGGCTCATCGCCACCGGCGAACTCGACCGGCACGTCCGGCTGGTCCGTGCCCGCCACCGGACCCGCCGGGACGCGTTGCTGGCCGCGCTCCGGGAGCACCTGCCCCGGGCGTGCGTGCGGGGCGTCGCCGCCGGGCTCCACCTGCTCCTCACGCTGCCGGAGGCACCAGGCGACGTCGCCGACGTGGAACTCGCCGAGCGGATCCGGGCGGCGGGCGTCCTGGTCCACCCGCTCTCCTGGCACCGCCAGCGCGGCGGCCCGCCGGGACTCGTGCTCGGGTACGCCGCGCACCCGCCGGACCGGCTGCGCGAGGCGGCGCGGCGGATCGGAGCCGTGCTGCGGTGACCGGGGCGGCCTACTCGGTGACGAGCAGGTCGCTGTACTCGGGGTGCCGCTCGATGTAGGCGGCGATGAACGGGCAGCGGGCGATCACCCGCTCGCCCCGCTCGCGTACCTGGTCGAGGGCGCCCTTGGCGAGCGCCGAGCCGACGCCCTTGCCCTCGAAGGCGGAGTCGACCTCGGTGTGGATGAAGACCACGACGCCGGGCCGCAACTGGTAGGTGGCGAAACCGGCCAGACTGTCGTCGACCAGAATCTCGAAGCGCCGTTGCGCCGGGTTGTCCTCGACCAGCATGTTCACGGCCCCATTCTGTACCGCCCGGGCGCGCCGCCGGAATCGGGGCGCGCCGCGCGGCTCCCCCGGGCCGCGCCGGCTCGGGCGACCGGGCCGGCTCAGCGACCGGTCCGGCTCGGGCGACCGGGGTGGCTCGGGCGGCGGCCGGCTCAGGCGACCGGGGCGGTGATCCGGTCCAGGGCGGCGAGCAGCCGGTCCACCTCCTCGGCGGTGTTGTAGTGGTAGAGGCTGGCCCGCACCGCCCCGCCGCTGTCGCGCAGTCCCATCCGCTGGAAGTACTCGTAGGCGTAGTAGTCGCCGCTGGAGACGCAGACGCCCTGCTGGCCGAGGAGGGCGGCGGTCCGCGCGGGCGGCTGGCCGTCGACCCGGAACGACACCGTCGGGCAGCGGCGCGCGGCGGCGCCGTACACGGTCAACCCGGGCCGGGCGGCCAGGCCGGCGAGCAGCCGGTCGAAGAGGTCCAGCTCGTACGCGCGGGCGGCGGCGAGGCCGGCGAGCAGCCGCGCCCGCCGGTCCCCGGTCGCCGCCGGGTCCAGCCCGGCGAGGTGGTCGACGGCGGCGCGCACGCCCGCGAGCAGCGGGAAGCTGGGCGTACCGGCCTCGAACCGGTCCGGTACCGAGTCCGGTGAGGGCAGCAGCTTCGCCGGACGCAGCCCCTCCCAGCGGGCCGGGTCGGCGACGACCGCGGCCAGGTGCGGCCCGGACCACTTGTACGCGCTGGTCACGTAGAAGTCGGCGCCGAGCGCGGCGACGTCGGTCGGGCCGTGTGGCGTGGCGTGCACCCCGTCGACGTAGACCAGTGCCCCGGCCGCGTGCGCCGCCGCGGCGATCGCCGGCAGGTCCGGCGCGGTGCCGATCGCGTTGCTGCCCGCCGTGACCGCGACGAGCCGGGTCCGGGGACCGACCAGCCCGGCGTACTGGGCGGCGGGCAGCTCGCCCGTCTCCGGGTCGAACTCGGCCCAGCGCACCACCGCCCCGGTCGCCTCGGCGGCCTGCACCCACGGCCGTACGTTCGCGTCGTGGTCCAGTCGGGAGAGCACCACCTCGTCGCCGGCCCGCCAGTCGCGCGACAGGGTACGGGCGACCGTGTAGGTCAGCGCGGTGGCGCTCGCCCCGAGCACCACCCCCTCCGGTACCGCGCCGAGCAGGTCGGCCACCGCGTGCCGGGCGGCGGCGACCAGTTCGATGGCGCGCCGGCCGGGCGGGTAGGCGGTGCTGCGGTTGGCGACGGCGCCGCGCATGGTCTCGGCGACCGCGTCGGCGACGCCGGCGGCGACCTGGGTACCGCCCGCGCCATCGAAGTGCGCGAAGCCCTCGGCGAGCGCGGGGTAGGCGGCCCGGACGCGGGTGATGTCGAACGGCATGGGCGCACCCTACTGGGCCCGGCGCGGATCCATGATTGCCGGGGACGGGCATCCGTCTCGTATCGTTGCGAAGGTGAGAAATCGAGGAACGTACCCCCCGATGACCATCGCCCGTCGCGCCGCCGGCCTCGTCGCCGGTCTGGCCCTCGGCACGGCCCTGTTGGCCGGTTGCAGCGCCGAAGGTGCTTCCACCGATTGCGGAATCGACCAGTGCACCGTCACCTTCGACCGGGGCGTCGAGGCCCGGGCCAGCATCCTCGGCGTGGACGCCCGACTGGTGGGTGTGGACGGCGACGTGGTGACCGTGGAGGTCGCCGGCGAGCAGCTCGGCCTCACCGTCGGCCAGCAGGGCGCCGACGTGGGCGGGATGCTGGTGACCGTCCAGAGCGTCACGGACGACCAGGTGGTGGTCCGGATCGCCCGGCCGTGACCCGGCGGCCCGCTCCGGCGGGCGAAGGACCCGCTGGGCGGCCGTGACCCGGCGACTCTGACCCGGCGGTCGTGACCCGCAGCCGCGACCCTCGCGGCGGTGGCCCACGTTTGGCGACCTTCCCTTCCGGTGATTTGACAGGCCATGTCAGTCACCCGCCACGCGGAGGCCACCGCCGCCCGCGCCGCCCACAGCGACGTACTCAAGAATCTCGCCCGGGCCGGCTTCGTCGGCTACGGGATCGTCCACCTGCTCTTCGCGTGGCTGGCGTTGCAGATCGCCTTCGGCCGGCCGGCGAACGAGGGGGACCAGTCCGGCGCGCTGCTCACCCTCGCGGCGCAGCCGCTGGGCCGGTTCCTGGTGATCGCCATCGCGGTCGGGCTGGTCGCGATGGCGATCTGGCAGGCCGTCGAGGCCGCCACCGGGCACCGGGAGGACCGGGGCGCCGAGCGCGCGGCCGAACGGGTCGCCTCGGCCGGCCGTACCCTCGTCTACCTGTGGTTCGCCTGGACCGCCTACCAGGTCTTCGACCATGCCGGGCCCTCCAGCGCGGAGAAGCAGCAGGCGCTCTCCGAGCGGCTGATGAGCGCCTCCGGCGGGCGCTGGCTGGTCGGGGCGGTCGGCGTCGGGCTCGCCGCCCTCGGCATCGGTCTGGTCGTGTACGGGGTGCTCAAGCGCTTCGAGAAGCACCTGGAGACGGGCCGGATGAGCCCGTCGGTGCGTACCCTCAGCCGCCGCTCGGGGATCGCCGGCTACGCGGCCAAGGGTGTCTCGTACGGCATCGCCGGGCTGCTCGTGGTGGTCGCCGCCGCGCGGTACGAGCCGAACAAGGCGCGCGGGCTCGACACGGCGCTGCACACCCTGCGCGAGCAGTCGTACGGTGCGATCCTGCTCACGCTCGTGGCGCTCGGTATCGCCGCGTTCGCTCTGTTCTGCTTCGTCCAGGCGAGGTATCGGCGGGTTTAGGGCAGTTCGTTCGGGGCTGCCAGGCTCGTCCGGGCCAGTGCCGACTCGGCGCGGGCCCCGTCGCGGCCCGGCACCGAGCCGTCCTTCGTCGGCGACGGCAGGTTTAGCCTGGCCGCTGCCGGCAAAGTCGCGGATCATTGGGCCTTTGCCCACGGCGCACCCGGTCGGACCGGCTCGCGGGTGCGCACGGACGACGTGCCGGTCCGGCGAGGGGGAGAGACCCGGTGCAGAGCTACCTCTGGACGATCGTGTTCGCGCTGGCGGCCGCGGCGATCGCGCTGATCGTGGTGGAGGTGGTGCACCGGGTGGTCAAGTCGTTCGGCCGGCGCTCGCTGCTGCTGGCCGAACTCTCCGACCACTCGTACCGGCCGTTCCAGGTGGCCGCCACGGTCGTCGCGGTCCACTTCGCCGTCCGGTTCAGCACCAATTACGCCGTCGGTACGTCCTGGCGCCGGGCCCTGCTGCACGTGCTCCTGCTCGCGGTGATCGCGACCACCGCCCGCTTCGCCGCGTCGCTGCTGCTGGTGACCGAGGACACCGCGCTCGCCCGGTTCCGCACCGACGTTCCGGACAACCGCCAGGCCCGGCGGATCAAGACGCAGATCGGCATCCTGCGCCGGCTCACCATCGCGGCCACCGCGATCCTGGCCGTCGGGGTGATGCTGATGACCTTCCCCGAGGTACGCGGCATCGGGGCCAGCGTGCTCGCCTCCGCCGGGGTGATCGGTGCGGTCGCCGCGCTCGCCGCGCAGAGCGTGCTCGGCAACGTCTTCGCCGGCATGCAGCTCGCCTTCAGCGACGCGGTACGCCTCGACGACGTGGTCGTGGTCGAGGGGGAGTGGGGACGGATCGAGGAGCTGACGCTCAGCTACGTCGTGGTGCAGATCTGGGACGACCGGCGGCTGGTGCTGCCGACCTCGTACTTCACCACCAAGCCGTTCCAGAACTGGACCCGTACCCAGTCCGCCGTGCTCGGTACGGCCGAGTTCGACGTCGACTGGTCGGTGCCGGTACAGGCCATGCGCGAGGAGCTGCGCCGGGCGGTCGAGGGGAGCGACCTGTGGGACGGGCGGGTCTGCGTACTCCAGGTCACCGACGCGGTCGGCGGGCTGGTCCGGGTACGGGCACTGGTCAGCGCGCCGGACGCGCCGAGCCTCTGGGACCTGCGCTGCCTGATCCGGGAGCACCTGGTCGGCTGGATCCGGGACCAGCGGCCCACGGCGCTGCCCCGGATGCGCGCCGAGGTCGGGGACGCGT
This sequence comes from Micromonospora sp. NPDC049559, assembly GCF_040676675.1. NCBI lineage: Bacteria > Bacillati > Actinomycetota > Actinomycetes > Micromonosporales > Micromonosporaceae > Micromonospora > Micromonospora sp. NPDC049559. The sequence goes on from NZ_JBFAPK010000013.1 coordinate 49,198, forward strand.
CCAGCCATCTGGCCTGGCAGTGGGTCCAGCCCCGCCGTCCGGCCCGGCGGCCGACCGAGCACGAGGTGCCGGACGACGCGCGGGTCTTCGGCGGCGGCGACGACGGCGAGGCGCGCGGTACCGCCTTCGTCGGCCCGGACGAGCCGGTCGACGCGCCCCGCTGACGGTCGGCCCGGGCGAGCCGGTCGACGCGCCCCGCTGACACCGGACCTCGGTTCGGGCGCCGCCCTAGGCTCAGGCGCGGATTCCTGGTAGGACGGAGTGCACTGGGATCAGTGACGTCCGTCACTGCCGACCGGAGGTGCGCCAGGATGCCAAGTTCCGTCCGCGCGGTCGTCGCCCGCGAGAAGGGCCAGCCCGTCACCATAGAAACGATCATCGTGCCCGATCCGGGCCCCGGTGAGGCGCTGGTCCGCGTCGCCGCCTGCGGGGTCTGCCACACCGACCTGCACTACCGCGAGGGCGGGATCGGCGACGACTACCCGTACCTGCTCGGCCACGAGGCCGCCGGGGTGGTGGAGGCGGTCGGGGACGGCGTCGACCAGGTCGCCCCCGGCGACTTCGTCGTGCTCAACTGGCGGGCCGTCTGCGGCCGCTGCCGCTCCTGCCGCCGGGGGCGGCCCTGGTACTGCTTCGCCACGCACAACGCCCGGCAGCCGATGACCCTGGCCGACGGTACGCCGCTGTCGCCGGCCCTGGGCATCGGCGCCTTCGCCGAGAAGACGCTGGTCGCGGCCGGCCAGTGCACCAAGGTCGACCCGGCGGTACCGGCGGCGGTGGCCGGGCTGCTCGGCTGCGGCGTGATGGCCGGCCTCGGCGCCGCGATGAACACCGGCGCGGTCGGGCGCGGCGACTCGGTGGCGGTCTTCGGCTGCGGCGGGGTGGGCGACGCCGCCATCGCCGGCGCGGTTCTCGCGGGCGCCACCACCGTGATCGGCGTCGACATCGACGAGCGGAAGCTGGAGCTGGCGCGCGCGTTCGGTGCGACGCACACGGTCAACTCGCGGGAACAGGACCCGGTCGAGGCGATCCGCGCGCTCACGGGCGGCGACGGCGCCGACGTCACGATCGACGCGGTCGGCCGGCCGGAGGTGTTCCGCCAGGCGTTCTACGCCCGCGACCACGCCGGAACCGTGGTCCTGGTCGGCGTGCCGACGCCCGAGATGACCCTCGAACTGCCCCTGCTCGACGTCTTCAGCCGGGGCGGCGCGGTCAAGTCCTCCTGGTACGGCGACTGCCTGCCGGAACGGGACTTCCCGACGCTGACCTCCCTGCACCTGCAGGGCCGGCTGCCGCTGGACCGGTTCGTCTCCGAGGAGATCGGGCTCGGCGACGTGGAGGCGGCGTTCACCCGGATGGGGGACGGAGGCGTGCTCCGCAGTGTGGTGCTGCTGGAGCGGCCGGAGGATTGAGACCTGACCGGGAACCGCCGGCGGCGCGCAGCGATCCCGCCGCCGGTGGCCCCGCCGCTCGCTCCCCGGTTCGCGCCCGGTTCGAGGATTGACCGGTGCGAAGTCGGGGCATACAGCGCGGGGGTACGGAAAGGAGGACACGATGGCCGACGTCGTGAACGGCGGCCCGGCCCGGCCCGCCGCGCAGCAGTCCACCGGGGAGTTGATCCAGCGCGCCAGCGAGCAGATCTCCCGGCTCGTCCGCGACGAGCTGGCCCTGGCCCGGCTCGAACTGACCGAGAAGGGCAAGCACGCCGGGCTCGGGGTGGGACTCTTCGGCGGGGGCGGGGTGCTGGCCGTGCTCGGCCTCGGCACGCTCGTGGCCGCCGCCGTGCTGCTGCTCGCGCTGGTGCTGCCGGCCTGGGCGTCGGCGCTCATCGTGGCCGGACTGCTCTTCCTGCTGGCCGGCGTCTTCGCGCTGGTCGGCCGCCAGCAGGTGAAACGGGCGGTACCGCCGGTGCCGCTCGCGGCGGCCGAGGGCGTACGCGCCGACGTGGAGACGCTGGCCGCCGCGGTGCGGGACCACCGGGGCCGGTCGTGACCGCGACCAACGGCGCGGGCGACCGCGAGGCGCTCCGGGCCGAGATCCAGCAGACCCGCGCCGAACTGGGCGAGACCGTCGAGGCGCTGGCCGCGAAGATGGACGTCAAGTCCCGGGTCAAGGGATCGGCCGCGCAGACCCGGCAGCGGATGCAGCAGCAGGCGGGTGAGGCGGCGCATCGGGTGCAGCAGCAGGCGGGTGAGGCCGCGCAGCGCGTGCAGCGGCAGGCGGGCGAGGCGGCCCAGCGCGTGCAGCGGCAGGCCGGACAGGCGGCGCAGCGGATGCAGCGGCAGGCGGGACAGGCGATGGCCTCGGTACGTGGCTCGGGTTCCGGGCTGGGCCGGACCGTCCGGACGTACCGCGTCCCGCTGGCCGCGGTCGGCGCGGGGGCCGTCGCCGCCCTCGTGGCGGTACTGGTGTGGCGGGGGAGACGCAGATGAGCGACGGGCGCGGCATGATCGCGTACAAGCCGGTGGGGCTGCTGCTCGGGATGGGGGCCGGCCTGCTGGCCGGCGCCCTCTTCCGACAGGTCTGGCGGCTGACCGGGGACGGGGACGCCCCGAACGCCACCGACGAGGACCGGCACTGGGCCGAGATCATCGCCGCCGCCGCGCTCCAGGGCGCCATCTTCGCGGTCGTCCGGGCCGCCGTCGACCGGGGCGGCGCCGTCACCGTACGGCGGTTGACCGGCCGCTGGCCCGGCTGACGCCGAACCGTCGGCGGTGCGGGCTCGGTAGGCTCCCGCCTATGCGCCGACCCCTCACGTTCGCCGCGGCCCTGCTCCTCCTCCTGACCGCCCTCACCGCCTGCACTGGTCGCGAACCCCGGCCCCCGGCCAGCGCGGGACCGAGCGGCTCGGCGGGACAGCTCCCGCCGGCCGACGGGCTGTTGCGGGAGGCCGCGGCCGAGCTGCGCGACCTTCGGACCGTACGTTTCGAGATCAGCACCAACGGCGGCGACCTGCTCGGGATCCGCTCCGCCAGCGGGCGGGTGACCGCCGCGGGCGAGGCCGACGGCAAGGTGCGGCTGGACCAGACCGGCGTCGCCTCGGACCTGTCGTTCGTCGTCAAGCCCCCCGACCTGTACGTCAAGGGCCTGGCCGCCGGCGGCTGGCAGCGCCTCCCGCTCGCCGCGGCCGCCGCCGTCTACGACCCGTCGGCGCTGCTCTCGCCCGAGCGCGGCCTCGCCCGACTGGTCGGTACCGCCCACGGGACCACGGAGGCCCGCGAGGAGCTGGGCGGGGTGCCGACCTACCGGATTCGCGGCACGCTCGCCGGCGCCGGGCTCGCCGTGCTGGTCCCCGGGCTCAGCTCGGACGCCACCGGCACGCTCTGGGTCGGCACCGACCGGCGCCTGCTGCACCAGGCCCGGTTCGCGGTACCGGGACAGTCCGGTGAGGTCACCGTGACCTTCTCCGACTTCGATGCGCCGGTGACCGTCGTCAAGCCCTGAGCGGTCCGCTTTGGCGGTACCGCCGGGCGGATGGTGGTGCCGCCTCAGGTCACATGTCGGAGAATTTCGTCGGGTAGGCTGTGCGAAGTTTTTGCGTACGTGGTTTGCTTTCCACGCTGTTGCGAGATGGCGTGGTTTGAGAGAAGTCTCCTTGGTGGGGGCGGACTCAGGCGCCGCTGCTCGAAAACGGCCAATCGGCCGCACGGCGTGCTCGGCCGCCAGTTTTAGAAGGAGATACACATGGCGCAGGGAACCGTGAAGTGGTTCAACGCAGACAAGGGCTTCGGCTTCATCACCGTCGACGGCGGGGGTGCTGACGTGTTCGTCCACTTCTCGGCCATCCAGACCAGCGGCTACCGCACGCTGGAGGAGAACCAGCGGGTGGAGTTCGAGATCGCCCAGGGTCAGAAGGGTCCGCAGGCCGAGCAGGTCCGCCCCATCTGATCCGCTGACGGCCGGCGGCCCACGCCGGCACCGAACCGCTCCAGGTACCACGACTTGCGGTAAGACCACGAGCTCAGGTACCACGGCGAGCCCCGTGTCCCCGTCCGGGACGCGGGGCTCGCCGCCGTCGTGGGGTCGATGCGATGCCCGCGTCGCGACCGCGGAATCATGCCGACCGTCACCGCGCGCTCGCCCACTGTCGCGGCGGACGTTCCCGGTGTCGCGGTGGATGCTCGCTGTCGTGACGGGCGCGGGTCCGGTGTACGTCGCGTCGCATCGAACGTTGCCCCGGGCGCGCCCGTTACGTTACGAAACCGTCCGGATTCACCCTGACGGGGTACGCCGACGCCGCGCCCGCAGCCCCAATCCGACCGCCACCAGCCCGACCAGCACCACCACCGGACCGGCCACCACCCAGAAACGTTGCCCGCTCATCGCGCTGCCGGTCAGGTAGTCGAGGCCCTGCAGCGTCCACACGGCACCCACGACGATGGCGAGCAGCCCGAGTGTGAGCGCCAACCAACTCCTCGACACGTCTTCTCCTTCCGACTGCACGGGGACGCCCGACCGGACCGGCGCGCCGGTCCGGTCCCTCGCCCGGATCGCCGGCCGGGCCCGGTCCGCGCCATCCGCGACGGGAGCCGGCCGGCGCCGGCGGGTCACCAGCGGTGGTGCACCTGCGGCCGGATCAGCTCGTCGTAGACCGCGGCCACCTCGGCCAGCGCCTCCGGCGGCAGCGGGGCGAGCGCCGCCGCGTCGCTGTTGGCCCGGGCCTGCTCGGGGTTGCGGGCGCCGGGGATCACCACGGTGACGCCGGGCTGGTCGAGGATCCAGCGCAGGGCGAACTGCGCCATGGTCGCCCCCTCCGGCACCAGCGGGGCCAGCCGGCGGACCGCCTGGAGACCCAGGGAGAAGTCGACCCCGGAGAAGGTCTCGCCCACGTCGAACGCCTCGCCGTGCCGGTTGTAGGTCCGGTGGTCGTCGGCCGCGAACGTGGTGTGCTCGTCGTACCGGCCGGAGAGCAGGCCGCTCGCGAGCGGGACCCGGGCGATGATGCCGACCCCGGCCTCGGCCGCGGCGGGCAGCACCTCGGTCACCGGCTTGTGCCGCAGGGCGTTGAGGATGATCTGGACGCTGGCCACGCCGGGACGGGCGATGGCGGCGCGCGCCTCGTCGACCGTCTCCACGCTCACTCCGTACGCCTTGATCCGCCCCTCCTCGACCAGCGTGTCGAGCGCGTCGTAGACGGTGTCGGTGACGAACACCGGGCTCGGCGGGCAGTGCAGCTGCACCAGGTCCAGCGCCTCGACGCCGAGGTTGGCGCGGGAGCGGTCGGTCCAGGCCCGGAAGTTGTCGAGCGTGTACGCCCCGGGCGTCTGCGGGACGCGCCGGCCCATCTTGGTCGCCACGGTCAGGCCGGCGTCGGGGTGCTCGCGCAGGAACCGGCCGATGAGCTGTTCGCTGCGCCCGTCACCGTAGACGTCGGCGGTGTCGATGAAGGTCACGCCGGACTCGACCGCCGCCGCGAGGATCGACGTGGCCGTCTCCTCGCTGACCTCGCCCCAGTCGGCACCCAGCTGCCAGGCGCCGAGACCGATCACGCCGACCTCACGCCCCAGCCGGGGAAAACGTCGCTTCTCCACGGGGAGGAGCCTAACTTGTGGGCTCGGGCCCCGACTTGTGCGCCGTCCCGGCCCGCCGGTATCGTCCCAGCAAGACGTACGTACGGTTTGGGAGCTGGCATGTGGGACCCGGCAACGTATCTGCGGTACGGCGACGAGCGCTCGCGCCCCTTCTTCGACCTGGTGGCCCGCGTGGCGGCCGACCGGCCCCGGGAGGTCGTGGACCTCGGCTGCGGCCCGGGCAACCTGACCGCCGCGCTCGCCACCCGCTGGCCGGACGCCCGCGTCCGGGGCGTGGACTCGTCGCCCGAGATGATCGAGCGGGCGGTGGCGCGGGGAAGCGCGGTCGACTTCACCGTCGGTGACGTACGGGACTGGTCGCCGACGCCGGAGACCGACGTGCTGGTCACCAACGCCGTCCTCCAGTGGGTGCCCGGCCACGAGCCGCTGCTGTCGCGCTGGGCCCGTGAACTGCCCGCCGGGGCGTGGCTCGGGCTCCAGGTGCCGGGCAACTTCGACGCCCCCTCACATCGCGCCCTGCGCGACGTCGCCCGGCTGCCGCGCTGGCGGGACCGGGTCGCCGACCTGCTGCGCGACGACCCGGTCCGGGACCCGGCGGGCTACGCCGAGCTGCTGGTCGGTGCCGGGTGCGCCGTGGACGCCTGGGAAACTACCTACGTGCACCTGCTGCCGGCCCGGGACGTGATCGACCACCCGGTGCTGCGCTGGATGGAGGGGACCGCGCTGCGGCCGGTACGCTCCGCGCTCGGCGACGGCCCGGACTGGGCGGAGTTCCGCGCCGAGCTGGGCGACCGGCTCGAAAAGGCGTACCCCGTCCGCGCCGGGCAGGTGTACTTTCCGTTCCGCCGTGTCTTCTGTGTCGCCCGTACCGGCGCCCGATCCTAGGGAGAACCCGTGACCGACCTGTCGGCCTTCATCGCCGGACTGCCCAAGGTGGAGCTGCACGTGCACCACGTCGGCTCCGCCTCGCCGCGCATCGTGGCGGAGTTGGCCGCCCGGCACGAGGGTCGCACCCGGGTGCCCGCGGACCCGGAGGCGCTGGCACGGTTCTTCGAGTTCCGCGACTTCGCGCACTTCATCGAGATCTACCTCCAGGTGGTGGACCTGATCCGCGACCCGGAGGACGTCTGGCTGCTCACCCACGAGATCGGGCGCGAGCTGGCCGCGCAGCAGGTCCGGTACGCCGAGCTGACCGTCACCCCGTACTCGCACGTGCACCGGGGTATCCCGGCACCGGCGTTCTGCGAGGCGATCGAGGACGCCCGCCGCCGCGCCGAGGCGGACTTCGGCATCCGGCTGCGCTGGTGCTTCGACATCCCCGGCGAGGCGGGGCTGCCCGCCGCCGAGGAGACGCTGCGCGTCGCCCTGGAGGAGCGGCCCGACGGGCTGATCAGCTTCGGCCTGGGCGGCCCGGAGATCGGGGTGCCCCGCCCGCAGTTCAAGCCCTACTTCGACAAGGCCCGGGCGGCGGGACTGCGCTCGGTACCGCACGCCGGCGAGACCACCGGACCGGAGACCATCTGGGACGCGCTGCGCGAACTCGGCGCGGAGCGGATCGGACACGGCACCTCGGCGGTACGCGACCCCGAACTGCTCGCGTACCTGGCCGAACGGCGGATCGCCCTGGAGGTCTGCCCCACCTCCAACGTGCGCACCCGGGCGGTACCGACGATCGAGGAGCATCCGCTGCCGACCATGGTCGAGGCGGGGGTCCTCGTCACGATCAACTCCGACGACCCGCCGATGTTCGGTACCACCCTCAACAACGAGTACGCCGTCGCCGCGCGGCTGCTCGGCGCCGGTCCGGAGCAGGTGCTCCAGCTCGCCCGCAACGGGATCGAGGCGTCCTTCCTGGACGAACCGGAGCGGGCCCGGCTGCACGCCGAACTCGACGCGTACGCGGTCACGGCTCTCGCCGGCTGACCGCGCCCTCCCCGGCCGGGACGGTCCCGGCCTCGACCGGCTCGGGCCCGGCAGCCTCGGCAGCCCCGGGCTCGGCCGGCTCGGTCGCGGCGGTCTCGGCCTCGGCCGGCTCGGAGTTGCCCGCCGGGTAGGCCCCGGTGCGGGTGCGCCGCAGCGCCAGCACGATCAGCAGGATCGGCACCAGCGCACCCACGGCGAGCAGGCCGGCCACCAGCAGCGAACCGGTGCCGCCCAGCGCGCCCGAGGCGGCCAGTGGCGCGCCGTCGCAGGGCAGCGACTCGGCGGGCGCGTCCGGCCCGACCACCAGCACCGCCGCGCAGGAGACCGCACCCGGCGTCGCGACCTCGACGTCGACCGTCCAGCGGCCCGGCGGCAGCGTGCCGGTGTAGACCACCGAGCCGGACGAGCCCGCGGTGCGCATGGGCTGCGGAGTGACGGTGCGGCCCTGGGACTCCCGGGCCGTGAAGGTGGCGCCGACCGGCTCGGTGACCTCGTGGCCGTCGTCCCAGGCCACGGCGACCCACACCGAGCCGCGCCCGTCGTGCTGGATGGTCAGCCGCAACCCGTCGTGCGCCCAGGCCGGTGCGCCGGCGGCGGTGAGCAGCGCGACCACGGCGGCGAACAGCAGCGCGGCGCGGCGGGCCAGCCCGGTCGGGGCGGTACGGATCCAGGCGGCCGGCAGGCCACGGTGGCGGGACGGAGCGGTCATGCAGCACCTCGGGTGGGGACGTGACTGGCCCGGCGCGGGGTGCTGCGGGCGGCCGCGCCGGGCCAGTGACGTGGGGCAACGGGTCCGGCGTCACGGCCGCCGCGGACGAGCCGGAGCGAACGGGTGCCGGGGCCCTGCCAGTATCGCGCGATGTCGATTACTGCGCAGCCCCCCGTTAGGGGGTCGTTGCCGGATGGGCCGACCGGGGAGGATCGGCCGGTGCTGTCGTCCCGCGCCTCCTTCGCGTCCGGGCGCGCGCGGCGGGAAGGCAAGTGTGGGGGGACCGGCTCCCGCCGCGCGCACGCCTCCGCCGGACCGGATGGGATCTGTGGGCGATAATCCGGCGGAACTGGTTGGGATCCCCTCCGATGCTGCCACCGCCGGGCCCGGCCGCGACCCGCGTTAACCCAGACCTAAGGCGAACTTGAAGCTCTCTTGCCGTTCGCCCGGCGGCCCGGTCCGGACCGTCACTTCTCCGACGGGCGCGGGCGGGACCAGCGCCGCGAGCGGGTCTCGCGCTCCCGGGCCAGGCGGCCGACCAGGCCGAACCGGTTCACCTGGCGCGGGGCGGCCTCCGGGTCGGCGAGCAGCATCACCACGCTGGCGCCGCCGAGCCGGGCCCGGTCGATGCTCAGCGAACCGTTCGCCTGCCGGGTCACCCGGCGGGCGATGTCCAGTCCGAGCCCGGTCGAGCCCTGATCGCTCGCGCCCCGGCGCAGGGCCCGGTCCGGGTTGGCGATGCCCGGCCCCGCGTCGTCCACCCGGATCGCGATGTAGCCGTCGCGGCGGGAGACCGCGACCTCGAACGCGGTGCCCTGCGGGGTGTACCGGAAGACGTTGCCGAGCACCGCGTCCAGCGCCGCGGCGAGTTCGGCGCGGGGGACCGGTACGGGGATCCGCAGCTGCGCGCCGCTGACCTGGTACGAGCGGTTCTGGTCGCCGGCGAGCGCCGCCCAGAAGACCATCCGGTCCCGGACCACCTCGCTGACGTCGCAGACCCCGGGCTCGGCCTCCTGCGCGACGGTCTTGCGGGTGGTGTTGATCAGTACGTCGATCTCGCCCTCCAGCGTCACGATCGCCTGGCGGATCCGGCGGATGGTGCGCCGCCGGTCGAGTTCGGCCTCGCTGAACGAGCCGACGCTGGTGTCGTCGGAGTCCAGCGCGTCGGCGTCGAGGCGCAGCACCGTCAGCGGGGTGCGCAGTCGGTGCGACAGGTCGGCCACCAGCTCCCGTTCGTCGGTACGCGAGGTCACCAGCCGGTCGGCCATCCGGTTGAAGGCGTACCCGGCCTCGGCCAGCTCGCGCGGGCCGCTCGGTTGGACGCGGACGCCGAGGTCCCCGTCGCCGACGGCCATCGCGGCCCGCACCAGCTCGCGCGCCGACGCGACCGCGCGGGCGGCGAGCCGGTCCACGACGATCACCGAGGCGACCACCAGCCCGGCCGCGATCGCGCCGAGCATGAGCCACCGGCCGCCGGTGCCGGCGTGCAGCGCCGCGTCGTCGACGAACGCCTCGACCACCAGCGTCCGGCCGCCGGCGCCGACCGGTTCGAGCCGGACCACCCCGCCGGGGACGTCGGCCACGAGCGGCCGGCCGGTCTCGGCGGCGCGGGACACGTCCCGGGCGCGGGCGCGCGGTTGCCCGCCGGTCGCCAGCCCGTGTACGACCGGCCGACGCCCCGGGTCGATCCCGGTGGCGTCGATGGCCCGCCGGACCGCGTTCGGGTCGGCGCTGACGCCGAGCACCCCGGCGACCAGCGCGGTGCGCCGGGCCGCGTCGGCGAGCGCCTGCTCACGGGCGTCCTGCTGGAGCGTCAGACCGAGCGGGATCAGGAAGACCAGGGCGACGATCGAGGTCATGCCGGCCCCGAGATAGGCCAGCGCCAACCTCAGTCCGGTACCACCAACCGGAACCCGACCCCCCGCACGGTGCGCAGGAAGCGCGGCTTCGCCGCGGACTCGCCCAGCTTGCGGCGCAGCCAGTAAAGATGTACGTCGATGGTCTGGTCCTCGCCGACCGATGGCTGACGCCATACCTCCTCCAAGAGTTCCCGGCGGGACACTACCCGGCCGGGCCGCGCCGCGAGATACGCCAGCAGGTCGAACTCCTTGCGGGTCAGCGCCAGCGGCACCCCGTCGAGGTGGGCGCTGCGCTCGCCGACGTCGACCCGCAGGCCGCCGACCTCGTGCACCGCGGGTTGCACGCTGCGGCTGGCCCGGCCGGCCCGCCGCAGCACGGAGGTGATCCGGGCGTCCAGGTGGGCGCCGGTGAAGGGCTTGACCATGTAGTCGTCCGCGCCGGCGCGCAGCAGCCGTACGATCGCCTGCTCGTCGTCCCGGGCGGTGGCGATGATGATCGGTATGTCCGTGATGCCGCGGAGCATCCGCAGCGCGTCGGCGCCGTCGAGATCCGGCAACCCGAGGTCGAGCACGACCAGGTCGGGTGTCTCGGCCGCCACCCGCCGCAGGGCGTCGAGCGCCGTGCCGACCGCGTGCACGGCGTGACCGCGGTCGGCCAGGGAACGTAGCATCGCACCGCGTACGACATGGTCATCTTCGACCAAAAGCACCGTGGCCACCCCAGCACGGTACTGCCCCTGGCAAGCGGAAGCCCGCCCCACCCGTGTGCCGAAATTCGCCGCCTCGCGTCGAGGCGGCCGCCGCCGGGCGTCGAGCGGCGGCTCGGCCCCCTGGGCGGGGCGGCTCGGCGCCCCGACCGGACGCGGTGCCGGCGGTGCCGGCGGGTGGCGGTGCCGGCGCGCGGAAGCGCGTTGCGCGGGGTGACGGCGAGCGGGCATGCTCACCGGGTCATGACCTTCGTACTCGTCGACGACGCCCGGCTCGCCCTGGCCCGGGACAGCCTGGCCGGTCTCTCCGTGGGCGACGCGCTCGGCGGTCGGTACTTCCGGCCGGGGCGCGGTACGGGAGGGTGGGGCGAGGAGCTGCCCGAACCCCCGTGGGAGTGGAGCGACGACACCGAGATGGCGTGCTCGGTGCTGGCCGTCCTTGCCCGGCGGGGCGCCGTCGACCCCGACGAGCTGGCCGCGAGCTTCGCGAACCGGTACGACCCGGCCCGGCGGTACGGTGCCGGCGCGGTGGAGCTGCTCGAACTGATCCGCTCCGGCACGCCCTGGCCGGTCGCCTCCGTCTCCGTTTTCGCGGGGCAGGGCTCGTACGGCAACGGGGCGGCGATGCGGATCGCCCCGCTCGGGGCGTACCTCGCCGACTCGCCCGCCCGGGCCGCGGCGCAGGCGGCCGTCGCCTCGGAGGTCACCCACGCGCATCCGGAGGGGGTGGCCGGCGGGGTGGCGGTGGCGGTCGCCGCGGCGCGGGCCGCCGGCGCGCGCCTCTCCGGCGACCGGCCGGACCCGGACCGGCTGCTGGCCGCGGTCGCGGCGGTGCTCGACCCGGCGGGCGCGGTGCGCGCCGGGATCGACCGGGCGATCGGGCTGCTCGACCGCCCGGTGCCGGAGGCGGCGCGGGAGCTGGGCAACGGCGGGCGGGTCACCGCGCCGGACACGGTGCCGTTCGCGCTCTGGGCGGCCGCCCGGCACCTGGCCGACTACCCGGCCGCCGTGCGCGCCTGCGTCGAGGCCGGCGGGGACGTGGACACCACGGCGGCGATCGCGGGCGGGATCGTGGCCGCGTACACCGGCGTCGGTACGCCCGGCGGGGTGCCGGCCGACTGGATCGAGGCCCGCGAACCGCTCCCGACCTGGCTCGGCTGAGCCGCGACTCCCGAGGCCGCGAAGCACGATCCCGGCCGGCTGTGGGCCACGGTTTCGGCCGGGGCCGGGCCGTCGGGAGGTCCCGTCGCCGGCGCGGCGGGCCCTCCCGAGGCCGCGCTACGGCAGGCGGAGCACCCAGCGGTACGCCTGGACCAGGCCGGTGTCGAAGCCGGCGGCCGAGCCCCAGAGGAAGAGCCGGAACCGGCGGTAGAGCGGCTCGCCCCAGCGCCGGACGATCTCGTCGCGCCGCTCGTCCAGCCGGCGCGCCCACTCCCGGCAGGTCAGGTAGTAGTTGTGCCGGTCGTCTTCCACGCTGAGCAGCTCGAACGGCGAGCGCGCGACCTGGCGCAGGTACTGGTGCAGCAGCAGCGGCGCCGAGGCGCCGGGGTAGATGTAGCGCTTCATGAAGGTCGAGGCGATGTGCTTGCGGCGCATCGCCAGCGCGTCCAGGTAGACCCGCCCGCCGGGGCGCAGCAGCTCGGCGTACTTGCGCAGGGTGGTGCGGTAGTCGGGCAGGTGTTCGGTGACGCCCATGTTGACGATCGCGTCGTACCGCTCGTCCGGCCGGTACGCGAAGATGTGCTGCCGGACCACCCGTACCGGCAGCTCCTCGCGACGGAACAGGTCGGTGAGGAAGCGTTCGGACTCCACCGAGAGTGTGGTGGTGGTGACCCGTACGCCGCGCCGCGCGGCGTGCTCGGCGAAGGCGCCCCAGCCGCCGCCGACCTCCAGCACGCGGTCGCCCGGGCCGACCCCGATCGCCTCCAGGGCGAGGTCCATCTTCCGGGTCATCGCGTCTTCGAGGGGCTCGTCGTCCCGGGCGAAGACACCCTCGGTGTAGCAGCGGTGCCGGGTGTCGAGGAAGGTGAGGAAGAAGTCGGAGTCCTCGTCGTAGTGGTGGGAGATGGTGCGCCGGTCGTCCTCCTTCCGGCCGCGCCAGAGGGCGGGCAGGAAGCGGCCGACGAAGGCGGCGGGGTGGAAGTCGCGGAAGAAGGCGCGCATCTTGAGCGCCGCGGCGAGGTCGCCGTCCACGTCGAGCCAGCCCTGGAGGTACGCCACGGCGACGCCGAGCTGGTCGAGCGCGGCGAGCGCTTTGGCGCCGCGGGGGTCACGGACGGTGATGGTGAAGAGGGGGGTGCCGTTGCCGAACGTGTGGGCCGGCGTACCGACGGTGGCCACCGCGAACGGCATTGCCGGTCGCGTGGCGAAGAATGTGTCGTACCTGCGCTGCAGGGCGTTGACCAGTTGCGAGGCTGCCACGGCGCCAATCTATCGCCGGGGTCGCGTCGGCGGCAGCAGTAGAAACGGAGACCGATAGCATCGGAGGGCCCGAGGTTCCGGGCTCTGCCCGGTTTGTCCCTATTGAAGGAGTTCAGCGTGTCCGCTCCGCAGCGCCCGTCAGGCCCGTCCGTCGTGGGTGGCGACCCGGTCGTCGTTCCGGCCGGGACGACGGCGGCCGAGGCGGTGACCGCGGCGGGCCTGCCCAGCGCCGGCCCGAAGGCGATCGTGGTGGTCCGCGACCCCGAGGGGCGGCTGCGCGACCTCGACTGGGTGCCCGAGCGGGAGACCGCCGTCGAGCCGGTGCCGCTGGACTCCCCGGACGGGCTCAACGTGCTGCGCCACTCGACCGCGCACGTGCTCGCCCAGGCCGTGCAGGACGTCTTCCCCGAGGCCAAGCTCGGCATCGGCCCGCCGATCGAGAACGGCTTCTACTACGACTTCGACGTGGACAAGCCGTTCCAGCCCGACGACCTGGCCCGGCTCGAGAAGCGGATGCAGGAGATCGTCAAGTCGGGGCAGCGGTTCCGGCGGCGGCGCTTCGACAGCCTGGAGGAGGCCCGTACCGAGCTGGCCAACGAGCCGTACAAGCTCGAACTGATCGACATCAAGGGCGCCGGGGGCCAGGCGGGTGAGGGTCTCGACGCGGGCGAGGTGATGGAGGTCGGCGCCGGCGACCTGACCATCTACGACAACCTCGACGCCAGCGGCGAGAAGGTCTGCTGGTCGGACCTGTGCCGGGGCCCGCACCTGCCGAACACCCGCCTGATCGGCGCGTTCAAGCTGATGCGCTCGGCGGCGGCGTACTGGCGGGGCAGCGAGCGCAACCCGCAGCTGCAGCGGGTCTACGGCACGGCCTGGCCGACCCGCGACGAGCTGAAGGCGTACCTGAGGCTGCTGGAGGAGGCGGCCCGCCGCGACCACCGCAAGCTCGGTGCCGACCTGGACCTGTTCAGCTTTCCCGACGAGATCGGCTCGGGGCTCGCGGTCTTCCATCCCAAGGGCGGGATCATCCGGCGCGAGCTGGAGAACTACTCGCGGCAGCGGCACGAGCAGGCGGGGTACGAGTTCGTCAACACCCCGCACATCACCAAGGCGCACCTCTTCGAGACCTCGGGCCACCTGCCGTACTACGCCGACACGATGTTCCCGGCCATGAAGCTGGAGGGCGCGGAGTACTACCTCAAGGCGATGAACTGCCCGATGCACAACCTGATCTTCAGGGCACGCGGGCGGTCGTACCGGGAGCTGCCGCTGCGCCTGTTCGAGTTCGGCACGGTCTACCGGTACGAGAAGTCGGGCGTGGTGCACGGGCTGACCCGGGTGCGCGGGCTCACCCAGGACGACTCGCACATCTACTGCACCCGGGAGCAGATGGCCGGCGAGCTGACCACCCTGCTCACGTTCGTGCTGGACCTGCTCCGCGACTACGGGCTGGACGACTTCTACCTGGAGCTGTCCACCCGCGACGACTCGCCGAAGTTCATCGGCTCCGAGGAGCACTGGGCCGAGGCGACCGAGGCGCTGCGCACCGCGGCCGAGGCCTCCGGGCTGGACCTGGTGCCCGACCCGGGCGGCGCGGCCTTCTACGGTCCGAAGATCAGCGTGCAGGCCAGGGACGCGATCGGCCGGACCTGGCAGATGTCCACCATCCAGGTCGACTTCAACCAGCCGGAGCGTTTCGGGCTGGAGTACCAGGCCGCCGACGGCAGCCGGCAGCGGCCCGTCATGATCCACCGGGCGCTCTTCGGCTCGATCGAGCGGTTCTTCGGGGTGCTCACCGAGCACTACGCCGGGGCCTTCCCGGCCTGGCTCGCCCCGGTGCAGGTCGTCGGCATCCCGATCCGCGACGACCACGCGGCGTACCTGGACGCCTTCGTGGCGACGCTGCGCGCCGAGGGGATCCGGGCCGAGGTCGACGGCTCCGACGACCGGATGCAGAAGAAGATCCGCACCGCGCAGCAGCAGAAGATCCCGTTCATGGCCATCGCCGGGGACGCCGACGTCGAGGCCGGCACGGTGTCGTTCCGCTACCGCGACGGATCGCAGCGCAACGGCGTACCGCTGGCCGAGGCCGTGGCGCACGTGGTCGAGGTGGTGCGCTCGCGCACCAACGTCGGCCCCGCCGCGGAGGCGTGACCCCCGCCGAGGCCGGCCCACGTACGCGGGCCGGCCTCGGCGGTACGGGCAGGGCGGGCGCGGCCCGCGGGCACGCGCGGACGGTGTCCGCCGACCGGTCAGTAGGATCATCGGCGTGACAGGGGTGGAACGGCAGCAGCCGGACGTTGGTCTGCCCGACGGGCTGGAGCGGCTCTGGACGCCGCACCGGATGACGTACATCTCCGGGCAGGAGCGGCCCGCCGAGGGGTACGAGAAGCCCTCCGGTTGCCCGTTCTGCCTCGCCCCGAGCCAGCCGAGCGAGACCAGCCTCGTGGTCGCCCGGGGCGAGCTGGTCTTCGTGGTGCTCAACCTCTACCCGTACAACCCCGGACACCTGCTGGTCTGCCCGTACCGGCACGTGGCCGACTACACCGAACTGGAACCGGGGGAGACGGCGGAGCTGGCCACCGCCACCCAGACCGCGATGCGCGTGATCCGGCAGGTCAGCAGCGCCCACGGCTTCAACATCGGGATGAACCAGGGCGGGGTGGCCGGCGCCGGCATCGCCAACCACCTGCACCAGCACGTGGTGCCCCGCTGGGGCGGCGACGCCAACTTCATGCCGGTCATCGGGCGCACCAAGGTGCTGCCCCAGCTGCTGCACGACACCCGCGACCTGCTCAGCGTCGCCTGGCCGGGCTGACGCGGCACCGCGACCCGCCCAGCGGCGCCTGGCCGGGCTGACCGGGCACCGTGACCCGTCCAGCGTCGCCGGGCCGGCCCGGCATGGCCGGCCCTTGTCTTCCAGCGCACTCGAAGTGACAGGATCGCGGGCATGGATACCACGCGCATTCTGGGGCGCAGCGGCATCGAGGTCAGCGCGCTGGGCATGGGCTGCTGGGCCATCGGCGGACCCTGGTACGCCGGTGAGCAGCCCCTGGGCTGGGGACAGGTCGACGACGACGAGTCGGTGCGTACGGTGCGGCGGGCGTTGGAGCTCGGGGTCACGCTCTTCGACACCGCCGACACGTACGGCGCCGGGCACAGCGAGCGGGTGCTCGGCCGGGCGCTCGCGGGCCGGCGCGACGAGGCGGTGATCGCCACCAAGTGGGGCAACACCTTCGACGAGGCGACCCGGCAGGCCACCGGCCCCGACGCGTCGCCGGAGTACCTGCGCCGGGCGGTGGAGGCGTCGTTGCGCCGGCTGGACACCGACCGGATCGACCTCTACCAGCTGCACCTCAACGACCTGCCGATCGGCCGGGCCGAGGCGCTGCTGGAGACGCTGGAGGGGCTCGTCGCCGAGGGCAAGATCCGGTCGTACGGGTGGAGCACCGACTTCGCCGACCGGGCCGAGGCGTACGCCGTCGGCGGCGAGCACGCCACCGCGATCCAGCACTCCCTGTCGGTGTTGCAGGACGCGCCGGACGTGCTCGCCGTCTGCGACAAGTACGAGCTGGCCAGCATCAACCGGGGACCGCTCGGGATGGGCCTGCTGACCGGCAAGTACACGGCGACCACGACGCTGGGCGCCGACGACGTGCGCGGCGTGGCCCCGCAGTGGCTGGACTGGTTCCGGGGCGGCCGGCCCGCACCGGAGTGGCTGCGCCGGGTCGGCGCGGTCCGGGACGCGCTCACCGCGGACGGCCGTACCCTCGCCCAGGGCGCGCTCGGCTGGATCTGGGCGCGCAGCGGCCGGGCGGTACCGATCCCCGGCTGCCGTACCGTCGCGCAGCTGGAGGAGAACGCCGCCGCGCTCGCCCGCGGTCCGCTCGCCCCGGAGCAGTTCGCCGAGGTGGAGCGCCTGCTGGCCGCGATCCGTGTGGTCCAGACGCACTAACCCCCGCGCCCGCCCCGCGCCCCGCCCCTCCCCGTCGATCTAGGGCAAATCCCTGCTAGTGGATCTCCAATCACCAGGATTTGCCCTAGATCGACGAGGTCACTGGGCGCTCGTGGCCAGCTTCGTGGCCTGCTCGACCAGGTGGGCCGGCATCGGCTCGTGACGGACGAACCGGCGCCGGAAGGTACCGATCCCCGAGGTCATCGAGCGCAGCTCGACCGCGTACCGGAGCAGCTCGGTGGCGGGCACCTCGGCGCGTACCAGCGTCCGCTCGACCCCGTCGCCGTCCGGCTCGGTACCGAGCACCCGGCCGCGCCGGCCGGAGAGGTCGCTCATCACCGCGCCGACGAACGAGTCCGGCACCCGGATCGTCACCTCGTCCACCGGCTCCAGCAGCGTGAGCTGCCCCTTCTCGGCCGCGTCCCGAAGGGCCAGCGCGCCGGCGGTCTGGAACGCCGCGTCGGAGGAGTCCACGCTGTGCGCCTTGCCGTCGAAGAGGGTCACCCGCACGTCGACCACCGGGTAGCCGGCGACGATGCCGCGCTCCATCTGGGCGCGTACGCCCTTCTCCACCGACGGGATGTAGTTGTGCGGCACGGCGCCGCCGACGACCCGGTCCACGAACTCGAACCCCGCGCCGCGCGGCAGCGGCTCCACCTCGATGTCGGCCACCGCGTACTGGCCGTGCCCGCCGGACTGCTTCACGTGTCGCCCGTGCCCCTTCGACCCGGCCGTGAAGGTCTCGCGCAGCGCCACCCGTACCGGTTCGGTCTCCAGCTCCACCCCGCCGGAGCGGAGCCGGTCGAGCACCACGTCGGCGTGCGCCTCGCCCATGCACCAGAGGACCAGCTGGTGGGTCTCCGGATTGCGCTCCAGCCGCAGCGTCGGGTCGCCGGCGACCAGCCGGGCCAGGTTCTTGGCCAGGGCGTCCTCGTCGGCCCGGCTGCGGGCCACGATCGCCACCGGCAGCAGCGGCTCGGGCATCTCCCACGGGGCGATCAGCAGCGGCTGGTCCTTGCCGGAGATGGTGTCACCGGTCTCCGCGCTGCCCGACTTGGTGATCGCGCAGATGTCGCCGGCCACGCAGGCCGGCACCTCGCGCAGCGCGGCGCCCAGCGGCGCGTACACGTGGGCGACGCGCTCGTCGGCGTCGTGGTCGGGGTGCCCGCGCCCGGCCAGGCCGTGCCCGGAGACGTGGACGACCTGGTCGGGGCGGAGCGTGCCGGAGAAGACCCGGACCAGGCTGACCCGTCCGACGTGCCGGTCCACGGTGGTCTTGACCACCTCGGCCACCAGCGGCCCCTCCGGGTCGCAGGTCAGCGGCGGCCGGGGGGAACCGTCGACCCCGGTCACCACCGGCAGGTCGTGCTCCAGCGGCGAGGGGAAGGCCGCGGTCAGCACCTCCAGCAGCGCGTCCAGGCCGACCCCGGTGCCCGCGCAGACCGGGATCACCGGGTAGAAGTGCCCCCGGGCGACCGCCTTCTC
Organism: Micromonospora sp. NPDC049559; assembly: GCF_040676675.1. NCBI lineage: Bacteria > Bacillati > Actinomycetota > Actinomycetes > Micromonosporales > Micromonosporaceae > Micromonospora > Micromonospora sp. NPDC049559. Next base: position 67,791 of record NZ_JBFAPK010000013.1, read on the forward strand.
CAGGTCCTCGATCAGCACCGCCGGCTCGATCTCCTCGCCGCCGAGGTACCGGTCCATCAGGGTCTCGTCCTCGCTCTCGGCGATGATCCCCTCGATCAGCTCGTCGCGGGCCTCCCCGATGGCGGGCAGGTGCTCGGGGTCGGGCTCGCGTACCGCCGGCGGCAGCCCTCCGGTGTAGTCGAAGACCCGCCGGGTGATCAGGCCGAGCAGGCCGGCCACGGAGACGCCGTCGTCGCCGAGCATCGGCAGGTAGAGCGGGAGCACGTTGTCGCCGAAGACCCGCTGGCAGAGCGCCACCGTCTCGTCGAAGTCGGCGCGCGGATGGTCCAGCCGGGCGACGGCCACGGCCCGGGGCATGTCGACGGCCGCGCACTCCTCCCACAGGGCGGCGGTGGCGGCGTCCATGCCGTCGACGGCGGAGACGACGAAGAGCGCGGCGTCGGCGGCGCGCAGCCCGGCGCGCAGCTCACCGACGAAGTCGGCGTAGCCGGGGGTGTCCAGCAAATTGACCTTGATTCCGTCGTGCAGTACGGGCGCGCAGGCGAGCGTCACCGAGCGCTGCTGGCGCACGGCGGCCGGGTCGTGGTCGCAGACCGTGGTGCCGTCAGTGACGGTACCGGCCCGGTCGACCGTGCCGGTCGCGGCGAGCAGCGCCTCGACCAGGGTCGTCTTGCCGGCGCCGGAGTGCCCGACGAGCACCACGTTGCGAACCCTGCCGGGCTCGTCCACCACCGGCGCGCCGCCGGTGACCCCCTTCTCCTGACTCCTCTGCGCCATGGGGCGCACCTCCCTCAGCCGGTGGTTGGTGACGACCGCCGCGCGCGACGGGGAAGCGGCCCGGGCGGAATCCGCGGCGATATCCTCGGGTGGCGTGCGTTGTGCCGGGTACGGGACGGTTCACGCGGGTGACCTGGGTCACTCGTTCTTCCGATCCCACACCCGCCCGCGAGCTGGCACAACCCCGTAGCGCGAAGTAAGCACGACCGGTCGTACCGCCTCCGGGCCACCGACGGTTATCGTGGGACCGCCATGGCGAAGATCTTCAGAGTCTCGGTGCGCGCCGGCATGACCCGCGTCGTCGAGCCACTCGCCCGCAGTCTGCTGCGGGCCGGAGTGTCCCCCAACACGGTCACGGTGGCCGGTACCGTCGGCGTGCTCGTCGGCGCCATCGGCTTCGGCGCCCGCGGCCAGTTCATCCCCGGACTGATCATCGTCACCCTGTCGGCGCTGACCGACATGCTCGACGGGACGATGGCCCGGCTGCGCGGCGGCACCAGCCGCTTCGGTGCCTTCCTCGACTCGAGCATGGACCGGATCGCCGACAGCGCCATCTTCGGCGCCGTGGCGTACTGGCTCGCCACCCAGGACGACCGCCTCGGCCTGGTGGCCGCGCTGATCTGCCTCGCCGCCGGCCAGGTCGTCTCGTACGTGAAGGCCCGCGCCGAGGGACTGGGGATGACCTGCAACGTCGGCATCGCCGAGCGCCCCGAGCGACTGATCACCGTCGGCGTCGGCGGCCTGCTCAGCGCGGTGGGGCTCGACTGGGGCCTGTCGGCCGTGCTCTGGATTCTCGCGGTGCTCTCGGTGATCACGGTCGGTCAGCGCGTCGCCCACGTCCACGGGCAGGCCCGGGACGCCAAGGTCAGCGTGGACGCGTGACCTGGTGAACCTGGTCGAGTTCGGCTACCTGGCCGGCTGGCGGCTGGTGCGCGCGCTGCCCCGACCCGTCGCCGCGGCGGCGTTCCGGGCCGGCGCGGACCGCGCGTACCGCGGCGGGGGCCGCGGGGTCACCCGGCTCGCCGCCAACCTGCGTCGGGTCGTCGGCCCCGACCTGCCCGAGGCGGAGCTGGCCGAGCTGACCCGCCGGGCCATGCGCTCCTACGCGCGCTACTGGATGGAGGCGTTCCGCCTCCCGTCGCTCAGCCGCGAGCAGGTGCGTGACGCCTTCCGGCTGGACGGCGAGGAGGAGTTGGCCGCCGCCGTGGCGGCCGGTCGCGGCGTGGTGGTCGCGCTGCCGCACTCGGGCAACTGGGACGCGGCCGGCGCCTGGGTGGCGGCGCGGGGGTGGCCGCTGACCACCGTCATGGAACGCCTCCGGCCCGAGGGCGTGTACCAGCGGTTCCTCGCCTTCCGAAAGCGGCTCGGGATGGAGATCCTGCCGGCCAGCGGCGGCGAGCGACCCCCGTTCGACGTGCTCGTGGAGCGGCTGCGGGCCGGGCACGTGGTCCCGCTGCTGGCCGAGCGGGACCTGTCGGCCCGGGGCGTCGAGGTGACCTTCTTCGGCGGCCGGACCCGGATGCCGGCCGGTCCCGCGCTGCTGGCCATCCGTACCGGGGCGCCGCTCTACGTCGCCTCCCTGTGGTACGAGCCGGAGCGGGCGCGGGGCCTGCTGGAGGGGCCGATCCCGCTGCCCGACCCGGACTCCGGCCCGCTCGATCAGCGGGTTCGCGAGGTGACCCAGCGGATCGCCGACCTGATCGCCGCCGGCATCGCCCGGCATCCCGAGGACTGGCACATGCTGCAACGGCTCTGGCTGGACGAGCCCGGCCCGACCGCCCCCGCGGACGGGGTCGCCGGGTCTCCGGGCGGGGTCGCGGCGGCGGGGGCGGCCGCGACCGGCGCCTCCTCGGCGAGCCCGGAAGCGTCCGCGACGAGGCCGCCCGTGACACCCGGGCAGGCCTGAGGGGGAGGGTCGTAGTGCGGATCGGCATCGTCTGCCCGTACTCGTTCGACGTACCGGGCGGGGTGCAGAACCACGTGCTGGACCTCGCCGAGGCGCTGATCGGCCTCGGGCACGAGGTGAGCGTGCTCGCTCCGGCCGACGAGGACGCCCCGCTCCCGCCGTACGTGGTCCCGGCCGGCCGGTCGGTGCCGTTCCCGTACAACGGGTCGGTCGCCCGCATCACCTTCGGCCCGGTCTCCACCGCCCGGGTACGCCGCTGGCTGGCCCGGGGCGAGTTCGACGTGCTGCACGTGCACGAGCCGTTCGTGCTGAGCGTCTCGCTGCTGGCGGTGCTCAGCGCGCGGGGACCGGTGGTGGCCACCTTCCACACCGCGATGACCCGCTCCCGGGCGCTCGCCGCCGCCCAGGGCATCCTCCAGCTGGTGCTGGAACGGATCACGGCGCGGATCGCGGTCAGCGCCTCGGCCCGCAAGGTCCAGGTCGAGCACCTGGACGGGGGAGCGGTGGAGATCCCGAACGGGGTCGCGGTGGCGAAGTTCGCCGACGCCGTACCGCTGCCCGGCTGGCCCGGTACCTGCACCACCGGGCAGGGCGGGACGATCGGCTTCCTCGGCCGCTTCACCGAGCCGCGCAAGGGGTTCGCCGTGCTGCGCGAGGCGTTCGTGGCGCTCGCGCCGCATCGGCCGGGGCTGCGGCTGCTGGTCGCGGGTCCGGGCGAGGCGGAGGAGCTCTACGAGGACGTGCCGGCCGAGCTGCACTCGCGGATCACGTTCCTCGGCAAGGTCTCCGAGGAGGACAAGGCGCGGATGCTGCGCAGCGTGGACCTCTACGTCGCGCCGAACACCGGCGGCGAGTCGTTCGGGATGATCCTCACCGAGGCGATGGCGGCCGGTACCACGGTCGTGGCCAGCGACCTCGACGCGTTCCGCCGGGTGCTCGACGGCGGCCGCGCCGGCGAGCTCTTCCCCACCGGCGACGCGGTGGCGCTGCGCCGGGTCCTCGCCGGGCTGCTGGACGACCCGGACCGCCGCGCCGAGCTGGCGGCGTGCGGCCGGCAGGTGGTGGCGGGCTTCGACTGGCCGGTGGTGGCCCGCCGGGTCCTGGAGGTGTACGCCACCGCGATCGAGGCCACCGACGGCCGGGTCCTCGACGAGGAGTGGGTCGAACCGCGCTGAGCTGGGCCGGGGCGCCGGGAGCGCGCCGCGCCCCGGGCGGCGGAAAGGGGGCGACACTACGATGCCGGACATGCGGTGGGTGGTGGCGGTACTGGCCGGAGTGGTCCTGGTGTCGGCGTACCTGGTGTGGACGGCGGCCCGGGTGGAGCGGTTGCACTCGCGGGTCGCCGCGGCGGCGCGGGCTCTCGACGCGCACCTGCTGCGGCGCGCGGCCGCCGCGGCGGTACTGGCGGAGGAGCGGTACGCCACCGAGCTGTACGCGGCGGCCCGCATCGCGCTGGACGCCGGACCCGAGGAGCGGGAGGCGGCGGAGAACGACCTGACCCGGCAGCTGCGGAACATGCCGCTGGCCGCCGACGACCCGGCGGTCGAGCCGGTGGTAGCCGCCAGTCGCCGGCTGGCGCTGGCCCGCCAGGTCCATACCGACCTGGTGCGGGACGCGCTTTCCGCGCGCCGACGCCCGATCGTCCGGTTGTTCCGGATGGCACGCAAGCACGAGCGTCCGCGCTACTTCGACGTCGACGACCCGACCCTGATCACCCAGCCCGACCTGCCGGTCGGCTGACGACCCCCGCCCCGCCCCAGCCGACCCCGGCTCGGCGCGACACCGGCCGGCACCGGCCCGGCGCGACCCCGGCCCGCTCCGGCCGGCACCGGCCCGGCGTGACCCCGGCGACGGGGAATGGCCGGCCGGGGCGCGTTGCTGTACCCCCGAGGCGACCGCCGCGGTCCGCCGGCACCGGCAGCGTCCCTCCCGCCCGCCCTGCGGGTGACGGTCGCCACAGGGCAGGCCACCGGGGGGTCGATTGGCTGTCGGAGCCGTCCCGGATCCGGCGGTAGCATCGTGAGGAACCCTTTTCACCGCCTTTGAGGAGCGATAACTCGTGTCCGAGTCCGCCACCCAGTCCGGTCCGGTCCAGCCGGCCGGGGATGCCGAGCAGTCCCTCACCGCCACGCCGGTCGTCGGTACGTCCCGGGTGAAGCGGGGCATGGCCGACATGCTCAAGGGCGGTGTGATCATGGACGTGGTCACCCCGGAGCAGGCGAAGATCGCCGAGGACGCGGGCGCCGTCGCCGTCATGGCGCTGGAGCGGGTACCGGCCGACATCCGCGCCCAGGGCGGGGTCTCCCGGATGAGCGACCCCGACATGATCGACGGGATCATCAACGCGGTCTCCATCCCGGTCATGGCCAAGGCGCGCATCGGCCACTTCGTCGAGGCGCAGATCCTCCAGGCGCTCGGCGTCGACTACGTCGACGAGTCCGAGGTGCTCACCCCGGCCGACTACGCCAACCACATCGACAAGTGGGCGTTCACCGTCCCCTTCGTCTGCGGTGCCACCAACCTCGGCGAGGCGCTGCGCCGGATCACCGAGGGCGCCGCGATGATCCGCTCCAAGGGCGAGGCGGGCACCGGCGACGTCTCGAACGCCACCACCCACATGCGCAAGATCCGCGACGAGATCCGCCGCCTCAGCTCGCTCCCCGCCGACGAGCTGTACGTGGCGGCGAAGGAGCTGCAGGCCCCGTACGAGCTGGTCCGCGAGGTGGCCGAGACCGGCAAGCTGCCGGTGGTGCTCTTCACCGCGGGTGGCATCGCCACCCCGGCCGACGCGGCCATGATGATGCAGCTCGGCGCGGAGGGCGTCTTCGTCGGCTCCGGGATCTTCAAGTCCGGCAACCCGGCCCAGCGGGCCGCGGCGATCGTGAAGGCGACCACCTTCTACGACGACCCGGACGTGCTGGCCAAGGTCTCCCGTGGCCTGGGCGAGGCGATGGTCGGCCTCAACGTGGACGAGATCCCCGTTCCGCACCGGCTCGCCGAGCGGGGCTGGTGACCGGGCCGATGACCACTGGCGTGGCTGAGCCGGTCGTCGGCGTGCTCGCGCTCCAGGGTGACGTGCGCGAGCACGTACGCGCGCTGACGGGTTCCGGCGCGCGGGCCCGGGGCGTACGGCGACCCGAGGAACTGGAGGAGGTCGACGGCCTGGTGATCCCGGGCGGCGAGTCGACCACGATGAGCAAGCTCGCCGACGAGTTCGGCCTGCTGGAGCCGATCCGCAAGCGGATCGCGGGCGGGATGCCGGCCTACGGCTCCTGCGCCGGCATGATCATGCTGGCCACCGAGGTCCTGGACGGACGTCCCGACCAGCGCGGCTTCGACGGGATCGAGATGACCGTGCGACGCAACGCGTTCGGCCGGCAGGTCGACTCGTTCGAGGCGCCGGTCGAGATCGACGGTCTTCCCGGGCCCCGGTTCCACGCGGTCTTCATCCGGGCCCCCTGGGTGGAGCGGGTGGGCGACGAGGTCCAGGTGCTCGGGCGGGTCACCGACGGACCGGCCGCCGACCGGATCGTCGCGGTACGGCAGGGCAACCTGCTCGCCACCTCGTTCCACCCGGAGCTGACCGGTGACCTCCGGGTGCACCGGTACTTCGTCGACCTGGTACGCAACGCCGGCTGACCGCCCGGCCCCCGGAAGGGGGCCGGCGGCCTGCCGGCTATCGACCCCGGTGACATGATTGCCCGATGTCTTCTGCTGCCGTGGAGCTGTCGCGCGTGCTGTCGGCCGCCGGGGAGCGCGGCGAGGCCGAGCGGGTCCTGCGGCAACAGCGGCGACACCTCGGAGGAGAGTCTCGTCCTCACCGATCCGGCCCAGCTGCGCCGGGCGCTGGACGAGATGCTCGGCGACGACGAGGCCCCGATCGAGTCCGCGCGGCTGGAGGTGTTCCAGGGGGTGAGCTGGCGACGAGTCTCGATCTGGAGATCGACGCCGACGCGTGGGCCTCGGCGCGGGTGCCGATCCCGGACCTGTCGGAGCCGAGGTTGCCGCTCGGCCATCCGGTGCGGGTGGCCGGACGGACGTACCACCACGGATACAATCTGATCTTGCCGTAGCGGTGGCCCGGCGGACCGGCCCCCGGGGCGTTTCGGCTGGTCCCGACCCCTCCGCCGGCCGCCGGAGGGAATATCCCGACCGCCTGCGGCCTTGGCTCTTCCGAGGCCGGGACCGGCGCCGCGGGTCGTCGTGACGATCGTGGGACCACCCAGACAATATGATCTCGCGGTAATCGCCGTTCGTATCCGCCGCCGCTGGTTCGCGGCGCGGGTCGGTACCGGCATGTGACACCGATCGGGGTAGCGTCGGTAGGATTGCCGCTGTTCCGTGGGGTAACCCCAACGCCGCGGCCTCCGTCCAGAGCCGACCGTCGATCTCGCGTACGCCGGTCCGCCATGGCGGCGGGCGTGGGGGCGGCGCGGTACGCAGTCGACGCCATACGGCGGGTAGCAATGGAGGTTGTAGATGTCCGGCCACTCAAAGTGGGCGACGACCAAGCACAAGAAGGCGGTCATCGACGCCAAGCGCGGCAAGATGTTCGCCAAGCTGATCAAGAACGTCGAGGTGGCGGCCCGTACCGGCGGCGGCGACCCGGCCGGTAACCCGACCCTCTACGACGCCATCCAGAAGGCGAAGAAGAACTCGGTACCGAACGACAACATCGACCGCGCGGTCAAGCGCGGCTCCGGCCTGGAGGCCGGCGGCGCGGACTGGCAGACGGTGATGTACGAGGGCTACGGCCCGAACGGCGTGGCGCTGCTGATCGAGTGCCTGACCGACAACCGGAACCGCGCGGCGACCGAGGTACGTACCGCGCTGACCCGCAACGGCGGCTCGCTGGCGGACGCGGGCTCGGTGTCGTACCTCTTCTCCCGCAAGGGCGTCGTGATCGTGCCGAAGGCCGGGCTCTCCGAGGACGACGTGCTCCTGGCCGTGCTGGACGCCGGCGCGGAGGAGGTCAACGACCTCGGCGAGGCGTACGAGGTGGTCTCCGAGCCGGCCGACCTGATCCCGGTGCGTACCGCACTGCAGGACGCCGGCATCGAGTACGAGTCGGCCGAGTCCTCCCTGGTGCCGAGCGTCAACGTGCCGCTCGACGAGGAGGGCGCGCGCAAGATCTTCAAGCTGATCGACGTGCTGGAGGACTGCGACGACGTGCAGAACGTCTACGCGAACTTCGACGTCTCCGACGAGGTCATGGCCGCCGTCGGCTGACCTCGGTCCCGGGCGCCGTCGAGCCGGTCACGCGGCTCGGCGGCGCGTTTCCATGTCCGGGCCGGTGCCTGGTGTCCCCGGGTCCGGTGGCGCCGCGCTGGCGCCGCGCCGCGTCCGGCCGGTCCGGCCGCGGCGGTCAGTCGCGGCTCGTCCGCTCCGCGATGGCCGGCAGGGCGCGCGAGAACGAGGCGAGGCTCTTGTACGGCTCGCCGTCCAGGACCCGGGCGGCCAGTCCGAACGGAAACCCGGTCACGCCGAGCGCCGAGACGGCCGGCACGCCGGGTGCCCGCTCGTGCTCGATCCACTCGCCGCCGTGGGCCCGGATCGTCACCTCGCCGGTGTAGGCGCCGATCAGCTGCCACCACAGGTCGCGGCGCTCGCCCACGAGCGGCCCGTCGGCGAGTAGTTCGGCGCAGATCTCGTCGAGCGTCGACAGGCTCTCCGGCGACCAGTCGAGTCGACGGCTGAACTGCCGGGAGACCAGGTCCACGCACTCGTCCGCGAGCGCGCGCAGGTACGTCGCGTCGGGTGGGCTCATGGCCGTCGATCCTGACACGGGTTCGCTCCGCCGACGATCGAGTTTGTGGCCCCCCCGGGTCCGCCGATCATGGAGTTGTGGCCGGCCGGTTCGCCGGTGTCGATGGGGTTTGTTCCGGCCAGAACTCCATGATCAACACGTGGCCGGGCCTAGCATCACGAATTGTGAGCAGGGGTGACCGGATCGGCGTCGCGCTCGTAGCGCTGCTGCTCTGCGCGGTCGCCGGCTGTACCGGAGGTCGGAAGCCGGCCGCCGCGCTGCGCGAGTCCCGCTCGCCGCTGCCGGCCGGTCCCGCCCTGCTGCCCGGGATGCCGGCGTACCCGTCCCGCGCCGACGTCTACGCGGCGGCCGGTCCCGACATGCTCAGCCCGGCCGTGCGCGGCGACAGGCCGCTGGTCTACGTGCCGAACACCAAGGGCGACGACGTCTGGGTGATCGACCCGGCCACCCGCAAGGTGGTGGACAAGTTCCCCGGCGGGCCGGAACCGCAGCACGTGGTCCCCTCGTACGACCTGCGCACGCTGTACGTCGCCTCCAGCAAGATCCCCACCGGGGGAGTGATCCCGATCGACCCGCGTACCGGCAAGCCGGGCGCCTTCCGCAACCTTGAGGACGTCTACAACCTCTACTTCACCCCGGACGGGCGCGAGGCGATCGTGGTTGCCGAGGCGTACCAGCGGTTGGACTTCTACGACGCGCGGACCTGGCGCAAGACCCGCTCCGCGCGCTTCCCCGAGTGCACCGGCATCAACCACATGGACTACTCGGTCGACGGCAAGACGATGCTGTTCAGCTGCGAGTTCGCCAACCGGATGCTGGTGCTGGACACCGCGTCCGCCCGCAAGCTGCGACAGTTCGACCTGACCGTGGTGCGCGACGGCATGCCCCAGGACACCCGGCTCACCCCGGACGGGCGGCACTTCCTGGTGGCGGACATGCACGCCCACGGCGTCTACGTCTTCGACGGCGCGGCGACCCGGCAGACCGGCTTCATCCCGACCGGTCGGGGCGCGCACGGGATCTACTTCAGCCGCGACGGCCGCTCCGGGTACGTCACCAACCGGGACGAGGGCAGCATCACCGTGCTCGACCTGGCCACGCTCAAGCCGACGGCCACCTGGCGGATCCCCGGCGGCGGCAGCCCGGACATGGGCGGGCTCTCCGCCGACGGTCGTGAACTCTGGCTCTCCGGCCGCTACCACAACGAGGTGTACGTGCTGAGCACCGCGGACGGGAGGCTGCTGGCCCGCATCCCGGCCGGCAACGGCCCGCACGGGCTGACCATCTGGCCGCAGCCCGGCCGGTACTCGCTGGGCCACACCGGCAACATCCGCTGACCGGGCCCGCGCCGCCCGGGCGCCCGAGCGGCTGGCTGGCCGGCCGTCGCGACGCGCGTCGATCCCCGCGACCCGACTGTGTCGCAAACCATAAGCCGCTTCTATAAGCAGCTGATATAACTGACCGAGTGGAATCTGGATCTTGGTCGGCCGAGGCGGAGGTCGTGGCCGGCGGTGCCGCTGACGACAGCGGAACCGGCGCCGTCGACGACACCGGAACCGACGCCGCCGGTGACGCCGGAAGCGGCGCGGGCGGCGGCGGGACCGACGCCGACGTCGTCCGGCTGGCGACGGCCGTGGAGCGCTTCACCCGGGTACTGCGGCGGCTGACCGCCCCCGACGGGATGAGCCTCACCACGGTCGCCACGCTCGTCCGCCTGGATGACCTGGGCCCGCACCGCCTCTCCGAGCTGGCGGCGGCGGAGGGGGTGACCCAGCCGGGCATGACCCAGCTGGTCTCCCGGCTGGAGCGCGAGGGGTTGGCGCAGCGTCGCGGCGACCCCGCGGACGGGCGGGTCGTGGTCGTCGAGATCACCGCGGCGGGCCGCGAGTCGATCCTCCGCCGGCGCCGGGAGCGCGCCGGGAAGCTCTCCGGGCTCCTGGCCGACCTGCCCGCCGAGGACCGGGCGGCGATCACCCGGTCGCTGGAGGTCCTGGACCGGCTCGCCGGAAGGCTCTCCGGGCCGCCCGCCGGTTCCGCCGGCTAGTTGGGGCGCGCCGCGCCGTCCGGTCGGGTGATTCCGCCGCCGGGCCGGGCGTGGGCGCCGTGAGCGAGGCGTCACGCCTCGAACGAGGGAATGGGACGTAATGGCATCGACTGGATCCGCTCGGGGCGGCGCCCGTACGGGCGCGGGTGTGCGGGGCGTGATGAGCGGGGGCGTGGAGCATCCGCGGTACAAGTGGATCGCCCTCTCCAACACCACCCTGGGCATGCTGCTGGCCACGATCAACTCGTCGATCGTGTTGATCTCCCTGCCGGCGATCTTCAACGGGATCCACGTCGACCCGTTGCAGCCCGCCAACGTCAGCTACCTGCTCTGGATGTTGATGGGCTACATGCTCGTCACGGCGGTGCTGGTGGTGACGCTCGGCCGGCTCGGCGACATGTACGGCCGGGTACGCATCTACAACGCCGGCTTCGCCCTCTTCACGATCACCTCGATCGTGCTCTCGCTCGACCCGCTGGACGGCGGCGGCGGCGCGCTCTGGCTGATCGGCTGGCGGGTGTTGCAGGCCGTCGGCGGCTCGATGCTGATGGCGAACTCCGCCGCGATCATCACCGACGTCTTCCCGGCCAAGCAGCGGGGCACCGCGCTCGGCATCAACATCGTCGCCGGTATCGCCGGGTCCTTCATCGGCCTGGTCCTCGGCGGCGTGCTCAGCGAGTGGAACTGGCGCTCGGTCTTCTGGGTCAACGTGCCGATCGGCATCATCGGTACCGTCTGGGCCTACCGTTCGCTGCGCGACGCGGGCGTACGGGTCAAGGCGAGGATCGACTGGTGGGGCAACCTCACCTTCGCCGTGGGACTGACCGCGCTGCTGGCCGGCATCACGTACGGCATCCAGCCCTACGGCGGGCACACCATGGGCTGGACCAACCCGTGGGTGCTGGCCGGGCTGATCGGCGGCGGCGCCGTACTCGCGCTCTTCTGCCTGATCGAGACCCGGGTGGCGGAGCCGATGTTCCCGCTCGGCCTGTTCAAGATTGCCGCCTTCTCCAGCGGCAACGCGGCCGGCCTGCTCGGCTCGATCGCCCGGGGCGGGCTCCAGTTCATGCTGATCATCTGGTTGCAGGGAATCTGGCTGCCGCTGCACGGGTACGACTACGAGCGCACCCCGCTCTGGGCCGGCATCTACCTACTGCCGCTCACCGTCGGGTTCCTTGCCGCCGGACCGCTCTCCGGCGCGCTCTCGGACCGCTTCGGCGCCCGGCTCTTCGCCGCGGGCGGCCTGCTCGTGATGGCCGCGTCCTTCGCCGGACTGCTGCTCATCCCGAGCGACTTCAACTACTGGGTCTTCGCCGCGCTGGTCTTCCTCAACGGGCTCGGCGGCGGCCTCTTCGCCGCCCCGAACACCGCGCTGGTGATGTCGAGCGTCCCGGCCCGGCTGCGCGGCGCCGCCTCCGGCATGCGGGCCACCTTCCAGAACGCCGGTATGGTCCTCTCCATCGGCGTCTTCTTCTCGCTGATGGTCGCCGGTCTCGCCGGCTCGCTGCCGGGCACGCTGGACGCCGGGCTGACCGCGCAGGGCGTACCGGCCTCCGCCGCGAACACCATCGCCCAGCTGCCACCGGTCGGTACGCTCTTCGCCGCCTTCCTCGGCTACAACCCGATCCAGCAGCTGCTCGGACCGGCCATCCTGAACACGCTGCCGGCGGCGAACGCGCACACGCTCACCGGACGCGAGTTCTTCCCCCATCTGATCTCGGTGCCGTTCCACGACGGCCTGGTGATCGTGTTCTGGCTCGCCATCGCGATGGCCGTCGTCGGCGCGATCGCCTCGCTGCTCACCCCGGCCGGCAGGCCGGCCGCACCGGCCGACCTCGTGACCCGCGAGTCCGAGCTGGTGGACGAGCTCTACGGCGCGGAGCCGCTCACCCCGACGCCGAGGGCGGCCACCCCGCTGACCGACAACCCGAGCTGAGGCGGTCGGAAGGGTCTCCGGTCGTCGCCGCCCGCGCGACCGGGGACCCTTCCGCGTACCCGGCCCTTCCGCGTACCCGGAGCGTGGCCGTCCCGGTCGCCGGCCATTGCCATAGCTTGATCATTTATATATCGTGAGCGCTCGTGAAAGGCATGCGCGAACCGACCTTCCTCATCCTCACCGCGCTGGCCGACCGACCCCGACACGGGTACGGCATCGTGCGGGAGGTCGGGGTGCTCTCCGACGGGCGGGTCAGCCTGCTGACCGGCACGCTCTACACGGCGCTCGACCGGCTCGCCGCCGAAGGGCTCGTCGAACTCGACCACGAGGAAGAGGTCGACGGGCGGCTGCGGCGCTACTACCGGCTCACCGGCGAGGGGCTCGCCGCGCTCACCGCCGAGACCGCCCGGCTCCGCCAGCTCACCACGGCGGCCGAGGAGCGGCTCCGGTCCGTGCGCCCGAGGACCGCGTGATGACCGGCCCGCTCACCCGCCGGTACCGCCGGCTGCTGCTCGCCTATCCCCGCGCGTACCGCCGCGCCCGCGGCGACGAACTGCTCGGCGCGCTGCTCGACGCCGCCCCGCCGGGGCGCGCCCGACCCACCGCGCGCGAGGCCGCCGACCTGATCCGGCACGGGCTGCGGGCCCGCCTCGGCCGGCCGGCCAGCCGTACCGTCGTCGCCTGGGCCGTGCTCGTCGCGGTCGTCAGCGGCGTGTTCGCCGCCGCGTTCGCCACCCGCGCCGGATGGGAGACCGCCCGGCCGCTGCCACGCGCCGCCGAGGCGCGGGCCATGCTCGCCGAGGTCCTGCCCGGCCAGGAGTTCGACGACATCGAGGACGCCCCCGCGCTGTTCGTCATCTACGGGCAGCCGCTGAGCTGGAACGCCGCGCACAGCCTGCTCTTCTTCGACGGTGGCGAGTACGCCCAGGCGGGGGTCGGCGGCTCTGCCGTGGGCGTCCCGGCGCGCCCGCCGGGGGAGACCGTCGAGCTGGTCCAGCGCAACCTGCGCGAACACGGCTGGACCGTTTATCCCACGACGCTCCGCGACATGTACGGCTGCGTCGGCCCGCCCTGCGACCCCGCGGCGATTCCCACCGGCGCCACCATCGTGGCGCGGCGCGGGGACACGACGTTCACGATGGAGGTCAACCCCGCGTACGCCGGGAACCCCGGCTACCTCGGGGCGGTGTTCCAGCGGGCGACCCCGGTGGCCGTGTACCCGTTCGGGCTCGTCGGCGGCCTCCTCGGTGCCGTGGTCGCGTTCCTGGTGTTCGGCTGGGCCAGCCGCCGCACCGAGGGACGGCACCCGGCCCGCGTCGCGGTGAAGCCGCTGTTGGGCGTCGTGCTCTTCTTCTGGTGGGTGCCGACGTTGTGGACGCTTCCCCTCGCGGCCCAGCACCACCTCGACGAACCACATCCGTCCTGGCACCCGATGTGGGAGTGGCTCGGCCAACCGACGTTCTCGCTGCTGTTCCTCGTCGGTTGCGGCGCCGCGCTGCTCGGACTGGCGCTGGCGGCCCTGCCCCGGCCCGACCGCGAGCCGGTGGGCACCGTCCCCCGCGCCGGTTAGAGTTCGATACGTGGATCTTGCGCGGGCGCGGTCGCTGTGGCGGCCCGAACCGGGATGGCTCAACACCGCCAGCTATGGGCTCCCGCCCGAGCCGGCCTGGCTCGCCCTCCAAGCGGCGCTGGACGAGTGGCGCGCCGGGCGTACCTCGTGGGAGGGGTGGGGCGAGGCGACCGGGCGGGCCCGGGCGGCCTTCGCCCGCCTGGTCGGCGTACCGGCCGAGGACGTCGCGGTCGGCAGCGCCGTCTCCCAGCTTCTCGCGCCCGTCGCGGCGGCCGTGCCCGAGGGCGCGAGCGTGCTCGTGCCCGAGGTGGAGTTCACCTCCAACCTGTTCCCCTGGCTGGCGCAGGCCGGCCGGGGCGTACGGGTGCGCACGGTCGCCGTGGACGCCCTCGCCGGCGCCGTCGACGCCGGTACCGACGTCGTGGCGTTCAGCCTGGTCCAGTCCGCCGACGGTGGCGTCGCCCGGTACGACGAGATCGTGGCGGCCGCCCGGGCCCACGGCGCGCTGGTGGTGGTGGACGCGACGCAGGGCTGCGGTTGGCTGCCGTTCGAGGCGGGCCGGGCGGATGCGGTGGTGGTGGCCGCGTACAAGTGGCTGATGGCGCCCCGGGGCGCCGCCTTCGCCTATCTCGCCCCCGAACTGCGCGAACGGCTGACCCCCTCGGCCGCGGGCTGGTACGCCGGCGAGGACGTGCACGACTCGTACTACGGCCCGCCGCTGCGGCTGGCCCACGACGCCCGCCGCTTCGACATCTCGCCCGCCTGGTTCAGCTACGTCGGCGCGGCGCCCGCGCTGGAGCTGATCGAAAAGATCGGGCTGGCCGCGATCCGGGAACACAACGTGGGGCTGGCCAACCGGTTCCGCGCCGGGCTCGGCCTGCCGCCCGGCGACAGCGCGATCGTCTCCGTCGACCGGCCCGGGGCCCAGGAGCGGCTCGCCGCGGCCGGCGTCCGTGCGGCGGTACGGGCCGGCCGGGTCCGCGCCTCGTTCCACGTCTACTCCACGGTGGAGGACGTCGAGACGGCGGTCGCGGCGTTGACCGCCTGAGCGCCGGCCTCGGGAGGGTGCGCATATCGACGGGCGGCCATGGTGCGGCGCACCGGCCGTGGCCCGAACACATGCAACGTGGTCGATCTCGTCGGCGGACCGGGCGGTCCGCCCGGCGGCGCGAACCGTAACCGTCTCGTCATGTAGCGGCAACCCGCTTCAATCTATCTGAATATGTAGAGCCACGACATGGCCCGTCACGCATCGGCCGCCGTAGGTTTCCGGGAACGCGTCGATCTGTGATGCCCGTCACGAGTCGGGCGGCCGGATCGCGGGACCAGTTCGGAGGGTGGCGATGGCCGGCGAGGCGCTCCTGTCGGTACGCGGGCTGACCCGCGACTTCCGCGGGTTCCGGGCGGTCGACGGCGTGGACCTCGACATCGCGGCCGGTACGGTCCACGCGCTCGTCGGCCCCAACGGCGCCGGGAAGACCACCCTGTTCAACCTGCTCACCGGCTTTCTGCGCCCCAGCGCCGGGCGGATCGTGCTGGGCGGCCGGGAGGTGACCGGGCTGCCGCCCGAGCGGGTGGCGCGGCTCGGCGTGGCGCGGTCCTTCCAGATCACCAGCCTCTTTCCCCGGCTCTGCGCCCGGGAGCACGTCGAACTCGCGCTGCAGAGCGCCAGCGGCCTGGGCTGGCGGTTCTGGCGCTCGGCCGCCCTGATGCGCCGCTACACGCCCCGCGCCGTCGAGCTGCTCGACCTGGTCGGCCTCGCCGAGCTGGCCGAGACGCCGGCCGACGCGCTCGCCTACGGCCGCAAGCGGGCGCTCGAACTGGCCATCGCGCTGGCGCTGGAGCCGAAGGTGCTGCTGCTGGACGAGCCGACCGCGGGGATGGGGCTGGAGGACGTCGACCGGACCGTCGAGCTGATCGGCCGGGTCCGACAGGGACGGACGGTCGTCATGGTCGAGCACAACATGAGCGTGGTCGGCCGGCTCGCCGACACCGTCACCGTGCTCCAGGCCGGCCGGGTGCTGGTCGAGGGGGCGTACGAGCAGGTCCGCGCCGACGAGCGCGTGATCACGGCGTACCTGGGCCGGGCCGCCGGCCCGCCACCCGGCACCCACGGCGGCGCCGGGACCGACGCCGAGCCGGCGGCCGGTGCCGGGCGGGAGGGGGCCACCGATGCTGCGCGTTGACCAACTCTCCGCCTGGTACGGCGAGGCGCAGGTGCTGCGCGAGGTGAGCCTGGAGGTCGGCACCGGTGAGGTCGTCACCCTGGTGGGGCGCAACGGCGCCGGCAAGTCCACGCTGCTGCGCTGCCTCATGGGCCTGCACGCCGGCCAGCGCGGCGTGATCGAACTGGACGGTCGGGACATCCACCGGCTGCCGGCGCACCGGCGGGCCCGGCTCGGCCTCGGCTGGGTACCGGACGACCGGGGCAGCTACGCCAGCCTGACCGTCGCCGAACACCTCGCCCTGCCGCCGGCGGTACGGCCGAGCGGGCCGGGTGCCGCCGACCTTTCCTGGCCGCTGGCCCGGATCTACGAGACCTTTCCCAACCTGTACGCCCGGCGGGGCTCGCCGGCGACCACCCTCTCCGGCGGCGAGCAGCAGATGCTCGCCCTGGCCCGGGTGCTGCGCTCCGGGGCCCGGCTGCTGCTCTGCGACGAGCCGACCGAGGGGCTCTCCCCGCTGCTCGTCTCCCAGGTCGGCGACATCCTGCGGCAGGCCAAGCGGCACGGCGTGACCGTGCTGCTGGTCGAGCAGAACCTGCACTTCGCCACGGAGGTCGCCGACCGCCACTACCTGCTGGCCCAGGGCCGCATCGCGGAGGCGATGGCGAACTCCGAGGTGCGCTCCCGGGAGCGGGAACTCCTGTCGTACCTGGGCATCTGACCCCGGGCGGGCGCCGGCCGGCGAGCGCGTCGGCACCGGCGGAACACCCGACCGGCCGAACACCTCATCCGCAATCGACGACCGCGAGCCGCGCCCGGCGCGGATCTGGAGGGATGGTTATGCGCGCAACCGCTCCCGTCGCGGTGGCCTCGGCCACCGTGCTGCTCCTCACCGGCTGTGGCGGCGGCGGGCCCCGGGGCTCGGCCAACTCGAAGCTCACCGACGACAAGATCGTGCTGGGCGTGCTCAACGACCAGTCCGGGCCGTACCTGGAGGCGTCCGGGAAGAACTCGGTCAAGGCGGTGGAGCTGGCCGTCGAGGACTTCAAGGCCAAGTACGGCGACAAGGCGATCACCAAGAACATCTCGGTGGAGACCGCCGACCACCAGAACAAGCCGGACGTCGCGAACACCAAGGCCGCCGAGATGTACGACCGCAAGGCCGTCGACGCGATCCTCGACGTGCCGACCTCGTCGGCGGCGGAGAAGGTGGCCGACGTGGCGAAGGAGAAGAAGAAGCTCTACTTCAACATCACTGCCGCGACCACCACGCTGACCGGTACGAAGTGCAACAGGTACACGTTCCACTACGCGTACGACACGTACATGCTGGCGAACGGGACCGGGCGCAACACCACCGAGCAGGGCGCGAAGAACTGGTACGTGGTCTACCCGAACTACCAGTTCGGCCAGGACATGGAGAAGAGCTTCTCGGCGGCGGTGCAGGCGGCCGGCGGCCGGATCGTCGCCAAGGACGCGGCGCCGTTCCCGAACACCTCCGGTGACTACTCGACCTACCTGCTCAAGGCGCCGACGCTGAACCCGAAGCCGGACGTGCTCGGCACCATGCAGGCCGGGGCCGAGCTGGTCAACCTGGTCAAGCAGTACAACGAGTTCAAGCTGCGGGACAAGGGCGTCGGGCTGGCGGTCGGGCTGATGTTCCTGACCGACATCCACTCGCTGACCCCCGACGCGCTCGCCGGTACCACCTACACCGACGCCTGGTACTGGAACTTCGACGCCAAGAACCGGGAGTTCGCCGACCGGTTCCAGAAGGTGGCCGGGGTGCGCCCCACCTTCTCCCACGCGGCCAACTACTCCGCCGCGCTGCAGTACCTGGAGGCGGTCCAGGCCGCCGGCACCGACGACGCGGACACGATCGTCAAGCAGCTGGAGGGCAAGACCATCGAGGACGTCTTCCTGCGCAACGGCAAGATCCGGCCGGAGGACCACCGGGTGGTGCACGACGCGTACCTGGCTCAGGTGAAGCCCGCGGCCGAGGTCACCGAGCCGTGGGACTACGTCAAGATCCTCAAGACCATCCCGGCGGCCGAGGCGTTCCGCGCCCCGTCGCCGGACTGCAAGATGTGACCCGGCCATGACCGGCTTCCTGCAGAACACCTTCAACGGGCTGGTGAGCGGGGCGTTCTACGCCCTGCTCGCCCTCGGGCTCGCGGTCATCTTCGGCATGCTGCGGGTGGTGAACTTCGCCCACGGCGCCTTCTACATGCTCGGCGCGTTCGGGGCGTACGTGCTGCTCGCCGAGGCGGGGGTGCCGTTCTGGTGGGCCCTGGTGATCATGCCGGTCGGGCTCGGCCTGTTCGGCGTGCTCCTGGAGCGGACCCTCATCCACCGGCTGACCCGGCTCGACCCGCTCTACAACTTCCTGCTCACCTTCGGCCTCACGCTGATCCTCCAGGACCTGGTGAAGTCCCGGTACGGGGTGCAGTCCAGCCCGTACGCCACCCCGGGCGAGCTGGACGGCTCGGTCGACCTCGGGCTCTTCGACTTCCCCACCTACCGGGTCTTCATCCTCGGCTTCGCGGTGCTGGTCTGCGTCGCCGTCTGGTGGCTGCTCTCGCACACCCGGATCGGCCTGGTGGTCCGGGCCGCCACCGAGCGCCCGGAGCTGACCCGGGCCTTCGGCATCGACGTGGGACGCTGGGTGACCCCGGTCTTCGGCTTCGGCATCGCGCTGGCCGGCCTGGCGGGGGTGCTGGCCGCGCCGATGCGGGCCGTGAACCCGCTGATGGGCGCCGACCTGATCATCGTGGTCTTCGCCGTGGTGGTGATCGGCGGGCTCGGCTCGATCTTCGGCTCGGTCGCCGCCGGCTTCGGCATCGGACTGATCCAGGCCTGGGGCGAGGCGTACGCGCCGCCGATCCTGTCGCAGACCCTGGTCTTCATCGTGATGGCCGTCGTGCTGCTCTGGCGGCCGGCGGGCCTGTTCGGACGTGAGGAGTCACCGGCGTGACCGAGACCTCCACTGTGGAAGCGCCGGCCGCCTCGCCCGGCCGGCCGCGGTCGGCGCTCGGCGCCGTCGCCACGGCGCCCGCCTGGGTACGCTACGCGCTGCTCGCCGCCGGGCTCGGCTTCGCCCTCTGGCTGCCGAACGGGCTCTATCCGGCCGTGGCGGTGGACATGCTCTGCTGGGCGCTCTTCGCCGTCGCGGTGGACCTGCTGCTCGGCTTCACCGGGCTGATGTCCTTCGGGCACGCGGCGTTCTGGGGCACCTCCGCGTACGTCACCGGGCTCGTCGCGATCCACTCCGGCGCGCCGTTCCCGCTGGCCGTACTGGCCGGGGCGGTGGCGGCGGCGGTGCTGGCCGTACCGATCGGCTACCTCGCGGTCAAGCGCACCGGCATCTACTTCGCGATGGTGACGCTCGCCTTCGCCCAGATGATCTACTTCATCGCCAACGAGTGGCGCGGCGTGACCCGGGGCGAGAACGGCCTCCAGGGCGTCCCCCGGGTGCTGCCCGGTGTGGATCTCACCGACGACTACTACTTCTACTACGCGGCCCTGCCGATCGTGCTGGTCGGGCTCTTCGTCGCCTGGCGGATCGTGCACTCGCCGTTCGGTCGGGTGCTGGTCGGCATCTGCGACAACCCGGCCCGCGCCCGGGCGCTCGGGTACCCGGTGCACCGGTACAAGCTGGTCGCCTTCGTGCTCTCTGCGTTCGTGGCCGGGCTGGGCGGCGGGCTCTTCGCGGTCGCGCACCGGTTCGTCGCGCTGGATGTGCTGCACTGGACCATCTCGGGCAAGGCCGTCATCGTCGTCGTGCTCGGCGGCATCGGCACCCTCTGGGGCGGGCTGATCGGCGCGGCGATCTTGGTCCGGCTGGAGGACTGGCTCTCGTTCTCCGGCTTCGAGTCGATCGGCCTGGTCACCGGCGGGATCTTCGTGCTGGTGGTGCTGCTGTTCCGCAAGGGGATCTGGGGCAGCGTCGCCGACCTGGTCGCCCGTTGGTCGGCCCGGCGCCGCGAGTAGCCGCCGGCCCGCGGGCCCCCGTCGCGGGTCCTCCGCCGGCCCGCGGGTCCTCGCCGCGTGTCCTCCCTCACATACGAGACGAAGTCGTTTCGTATTTCTCCCGCCCTCCGTTAGCGTGGCTGACGTTACGAGTCCGTGCCGTTTCGTATTCACGGACGGACCACATGGGGGGAGAAACCGTACATGCAGCCACAAGAGCTGTCGGAACACCACAACGGCCACCCGAGAAGGTGGGCGATCCTGGGCGTGCTGGTCATCAGCCTGCTCGTGGTGGTCCTGGACAACACCATCCTCAACGTCGCCCTGCGGACCATCGCGGACCCGGAGCACGGCCTCGGCGCCACCCAGGGGCAGCTGGAGTGGGGGATCAACTCCTACACCCTGGTCTTCGCCGGCCTGCTCTTCACCTTCGGCATCCTCGGTGACCGGCTCGGGCGCAAGCGCTTCCTGCTGGTCGGGCTGGTCCTCTTCGGCCTCTCCTCGCTCGCGTCGGCGTACGCCCAGAACCCGGGGCAGCTCATCGCCGCCCGGGCGCTGATGGGCCTCGGCGGTGCGGCGATCATGCCGGTGACGCTGTCGATCATCTCGAACGTCTTCCACCCGAGGGACCGGGCCCGGGCGATCGGCATCTGGTCCGGCGCCGTCGGTCTCGGCGTCGCGATCGGCCCGATCCTGGGCGGCCTGCTGCTGCGCAACTTCTGGTGGGGCTCGGTCTTCCTGATCAACGTCCCGGTGGTCGCCATCGGCGTGATCGCGGTCGCGCTGCTGGTGCCCGAGTCGAAGGACCCGAAGCCCAACAAGATCGACATCATCGGCGTGCTGCTCTCGGTGATCGGCCTGGTCGGCCTCACGTACGGCATCATCGACGGTGGCGAGCACGGCTTCGACCAGCCGCTGGTCTGGGTCTCCATCGTCGGCGGGCTGGCGGTGCTGGCGGCCTTCGTCGCGTACGAGCGCCGGATCGCCTTCCCGTCGCTGGACGTACGGCTGTTCCGGCTGCCCCGGTTCGCCGCGCCGGTCGGCGTGGTCGGGCTGGTCTTCTTCGCCGCCATGGGCGTCTTCTTCTTCGGCTCGTTCTACCTCCAGCTGGTGCGGGGCTACTCGCCGTTGCGGACCGGCGTGAGCCTGCTGCCGTTCGCGATCGGCCAGCTGGTCTTCGCGCCGCGCAGCGCCGCCCTGGTCAAGCGGTACGGCGCCAAGGCCGTCTCCGCGGTCGGCCTGCTGCTGACCGCCGCCGCGCTCGCCGCCTTCATCTTCATCGGCGCCGAGACCCCGATCTGGGTGGTCGCCCTGGCCTTCTTCGTGCAGGGCGCCGGCATGGCCAACATCATGCCGCCCGCGATGGAGTCGATCATGTCGTCGCTGCCCCGGGAGCGGGCCGGCGTCGCCTCGGCGGTGAGCAACACGGTGCGGCAGGTCGGTGGTGCGCTCGGCATCGCGGTGCTCGGCTCCGTGCTCGCCGGGGTCTACCGGGGCGAGATCGAGCCGGCCACCCGGGCGCTGCCCGGCCCGCTCCGGGACGCCGCCAACGAGTCGATCTCCGGCGCGTACGGGGTCGCCGAGCGGCTCGGCGCGGCCGGCCCGCACCTGATGTCGGCGGCCAACGACGCGTTCATGGTGGCGATGCACTGGGCGGCGGGGCTGTCGACGCTGATCGCGGCGCTCGGCGTGCTGGTGGTGCTGCGCTGGATGCCCGGACGCACCGCGCCGGCCCAGCTGGAGCCGGAGCCGGTCGGTGAGCCGGAGCTGGCATCGGCGTCATAAGACCGTAACAATGGACCGCATGATTACCGCCGCGGACGCTCCTCGGTCGCCCGGCCGACCGAGGAGCGTCCGCGCGGACGAGGCGATAGTCGAGGCGACCCTCGATCTGATCAGCGAGGGGACCAGCATCGAGGCCCTCTCCATCGAGGCGATCGCGGGCCGGGCCGGCGTCGGGAAGGCCACGATCTACCGGCGGTGGCCGGGCAAGGACGCGCTCGTGATCGACGCGCTCCGCAAGCTCAAGGGCCCGCCGCCGGTACCGCGGGGCGAGTCGGTCCGCGCGGACCTGCTGACGCTGCTCGTGACCGTCGGCCGTACGCCCGACGAGCGGGCCGCGCGGGTGATGCCCTGCCTGATCCCCGAGATCAACCGCAGCGCGGACCGGATGCGGATCTGGCAGGAGATCACCGCGCCGCGCCGGCAGGTGATGCGGGAGGTGCTCCAGCGCGGGATGGTCACCGGTGAACTCCGCGCCGACCTCGACGTCGAGGTGACCATCGGGCTGCTGACCGGGCCGATGCTGATGCACCGGATGCTCGGTTGGGAACCGGAGGTCGCCGAGCAGACGCTGGCCGAACGGGTCGTCGACACCGTCCTGGCCGGCGCCGCCCCCGCCTGATCCACGGTTCCGCCCGTGGGGGAGCGAGCCGCCGCGCTACTGCGGGGAAACCGGCCCCTCGAACGCCGTTCGAGGCCACTGTTTCCCCGCAGGAGCGGGATCTCGCCCCGGTCCGGCGCCGCCCGCAGCAGCGCGATCTCGCGTCAGTTCGTCGGGGTGGTCAGGCGCATGGCCGGGGTGGTCCGGGGCGTGAAGCCCAGCGAACGGTAGAGCGGCTCCCCGGCGGGCGAGGCGTTCAGCTCGATCCGGGTCACCCCGCGCCGGCGGTACCAGTCGAGCAGCGCCTCCATGCACGCCCGCGAGTAGCCGCGCCGCCGGTGGTCCGGGTCGGTGACCACGTTGAACACGTGCCCGATCAGCCCGGAGGGGTTGCTCGGGCCCGGCAACCGGGACTCGACGGCCCCGAGGACGCACGCGGCCAGCCGGCCCGGCTCGTCCGGTCGCTCGACCACGAAGGCGACCAGCGAGGGCTCCGGCCCCGGCAACCGCTCACGCAGGCTCCGCGCCGCCGCCTCCGGCCAGGAACCGGGTTCGACCGTCCGCCCGTGGATCGCGCCGAGCATCACCCCACGCAGCCGTACCAGCTCGTCGACGTCGGACGCCAGCGCCCTCCGTACGTTGATCATGTTTGGACCGTACCCGGGTCGGGCCGCGCGCGGGCGGGCCGTGCGTGACCGCGCGACGTGACGGTGACCACGGCCGCCGGGCGCGGCCGGTCTCTGGTAGCGTCCCCTGCCGCAGACGACGACCCGAGGAGGTGAGACCCATTACCGCTGCATCCGGTTGGGCGCTCCCCTCCGTCAGGACGGCACGGTTCCACTGACCCAGGTGGCCGTCGGGGCGCCCACGAGGCATCCCCGAAAGGCGACAAACCTGTGCGTTCCACTCACGAACCGATCTCGGACGGCGTCTACCCGGGCTCCGACGGAGCCTCCCTCCACTACGACGAACCGCGCCCCCGCGACGGCGCCGAGGCGGGCCCACCGATCGTCGCGCTCGCCGGCGGCGCGGCCCTGCACCCCGACTACCTGGGCGAACTGGCCGGGATCGGCGCCGACCGACGCCTGATCGTGCCGCACCTGCGCGGCGTCGGCCGGTCCCCGCTGCCCGAGGCGGTCGAGCTGGCGTCGTACTGGCGGCAGGCCGAGGACATCGAGCGCCTGCGCGGACACCTCGGTCTCGACCGGGTGCTGCTGCTGGGCCACTCCGCCGGCACGCGGCTGGCGGTCAGCTACGCCGCGCGGTACCCGGAACGGCTCGCCGGCCTGGTGCTGGTGACGCCGCCGGCCGAGTACCTCGACGTGCCCTCCGACACCCCGGAGCTGATCGACCGGCGGCGCGGGGAACCGGCCTTCGACGCCGCCGTCGCCGCCTGGGAGGCCGGACCCGAGGTCCTCGACGACGCCGGGTTCAACGCCTGGCAGCAACGGGCCGCCCCGCTCGGCTACGCCGCCTGGGGTGCGCGGGAACGGGCCCACGCGGCCTCCTGGCGGTTCAGCTTCGCCGCGAACCGGGCGTACTTCAGCGTCGACCCGCCCGGGGACCTCGCGCAGCGCCTGGGCCGGGTCGCCGCCCCGGTCCTGGCCGTCGCGGGAGCCGAGGACTGCAGCGCCGGGGTGGCCCGGGTGAGCGCGCTCGCGCGGCTCTTCCCGGCGGGCCGGGCCGTGGTGATCGAGGGGTGCGGGCACTTCCCGTGGGTGGAACGGCCGGCGGAGTTCCGGCGGGTCGTGGACGGGTTCCTCCGCTCACTTGCCCTTGATTCCGAAAGCGAAACCTGATCGTATGATCGGGTGGAGCTTTCGAAACGGCATGCCGCGATCGTAGAGCGGCTTCGTGTGGCGGACCGGCTCGGCGTCGCCGAGCTGGCCGCCTGGATCGGTACCTCCGAGGTGACGATCCGCCGCGACCTGGAGCAGCTCGCCGCGCAGGGCCTGCTCCGGCGGGTCCGCGGCGGCGCGGTGAGCCTGCAGGCCCGGGGCGAGGGACCCCCGTTCGCGCTGCGGGAACGCGACGCCGCCGACGCCAAGCGCCGGATCGGGGCGGCCGTCGCCGACCTGATCGCCGAGGGCGAGGCGGTGGTCCTCGACAGCGGTACCACCACGCTGGAGGTGGCGCGGGCGCTCGCCGGGCGGCGGGTACGGGTCATGCCGCTCTCGCTCCCCGCCGCCGACGTGCTCGCCGCCCACCCGCCGACCCGGGTCATCCTCCCCGGCGGCGAGCTGCTCCCCGGCGAGCTGTCGGTCTCCGGCCCGCTCGCCGAGGCGGCCCTGCGCGCGCTGCGCTTCGACACCGCCGTGCTCGGCTGCTGCGGGGCCGCGGTCGAGCACGGCGTCACCGCGTACGACCTGCCCGACGCCGCCGTGAAGTCCGCCGCCATCGCCTCGGCGCGACGCGTCGTACTCGCCGCCGACGCCGCCAAGTTCGGCCGCACCGCGATGGCGCTGGTGGCGCCGTTCGAGCGGATCGACGTGGTGGTGACCGACGCCGGGCTGCCGGCGGAGGTCGGCGCCGCGCTCGACGAACTGGAGATCGAGGTGCACCGTGTCTGAGCCGCTCCCCGCCGGGCGGGTACGCACCGCCCGGGTCGCGGTCACCGCGATCTTCGCCCTGCACGGGGTCCTCTTCGCCTCCTGGACCGCGCACATCCCGCAGATCAAGGCGCACCTGGGACTCACCGACGGGACGCTCGGCCTGACCCTGCTCGGCGCGCCGGTCGGCTCGGTCACCGCCACCGTCCTCGCCGGACTGGTGCTGGCCCGCGCCGGCAGCCGTACCGTCGTCCGGGTCTGCCTGGTCGGCTACTGCCTGGCCGGCGCGCTGGTCGGCATCGCGGCGTCGGGACCGCAGTTGGGCGCCGCGCTCGCCTGCTGGGGCGCCTTCGCCGGCGTGCTCGACGTGGCCATGAACGCCCAGGGCATCGCCGTCGAGCGGCTGCGCCGCCGGCCCGTCATGTCCACCCTGCACGGCGCCTGGAGCGTGGGCGCGCTCGCCGGCGCCGGCATCGGCGCGGCCGGGGCCGCGCTGGGCGTACCGCTCACCCCGCAGGTGCTGTCGCTCGGCGTACCGCTGCTGGTGGCGGGGCTGCTCTTCACCCGCGGCTTCGTGGCCGACCCGCCGGCCGACCGGAACGAGCGGGCGGGCGGCCCCCGGGCCAGCCGCGCGCTGCTGGTGCTCGGCGGGATCGCGTTCGCCGGGCTGGTCTGCGAGGGGGCGGTGGCCGACTGGTCCAGCGTCTATCTGCGGGAGAGCCTGCACCTGGACGCCGGTACCGCCGGCCTCGGCTACGCGGCCTGCGCCGCCGCGATGGTCGCGGTACGCCTCTCGGGCGCCCGGTTGCAGGACCGGCTGGGTCCGGGCCGGCTGCTCTGGACCCTGTCGGTGCTGGCCGCCGCCGGGATGGCGGCCGGGCTGCTCACGGGCCACCCGGTCGTCGCGATCGTCGGCTTCGCCGCGCTCGGCGTCGGCGTCGCGCCGGTGATCCCGGTCGTCTTCAGCGCCGCCGGGAACCAGCCCGGGTTGGCCCCCGGCACGGCGGTGGCGACCGTCTCGGCCATCGGCTGGGCCGGGTTCATGTGCGGGCCGCCCGTGATCGGGTTCGTCGCCGACCGTACGTCGCAGCCGGTCGCGCTCGGCCTGCTGCCCGTACTGATGCTGCTGATCGCGGCGGCCTCGGTCCGCAACCGCGCCATCGAGCAGGCCCGGTACGACACCCCGGCCGCGACCCCCGACCCCGCCCCGACGCCCGCCTCGTCGATCTAGGGCAAATCCTCGTTAATGGATATCCATTAACGAGGATTTGCCCTAGATCGACGGCGCTGGTGTTCAGCCGGCTGGCGGGCGGAGGCGGTGCAGCCGGAGTGCGAGCTGGACCTCCAGGGCCCGCTCCGGCTTCTGCCAGTCCGGCCCGAGCAGCTGGGCCACCCGCTCCAACCGCTGGGTGACCGTGTTGACGTGCACGTGCAGCAGCTCGGCGGCGCGGGCCAGACTGCCACCCACCCCGAAGTACGCCTCCAGGGTCTTCACCAGCGCGGTGCCCCGGCGCGCGTCGTAGTCCACCACCGGGCCGACCGTGTCGGCGAGGAAGCGGGTCACGTCCCGGTCGCCCCGGTCGCCCACCGCGCCCAGCAGCAGCCCGACGAAGCCGAGCTCGGCCGTGCTCGCCCCCTCGCCCGCGCGCCCCAGCGCCGAGAGCGCCGTCAGGCACCGGTCGGCCTCCCGGAAGGCGGTCAGCAGCGCCGCCGGGTCGCTGGTCGGGCCACTGGCGCCCGCGGTCATCGGCCGCCCGGTCACCCGGGACAGGTCCCGGGCCACCGCGCGGGCCGCGCCGCCCGCGTCCTGGCCGGGCAGCATCAGCACCACCCGCCCGTCCCGCGCCGCGGCCAGCCCGCCCCGGGTCGAGGCGTACGTGTTCGCCCAGGACATCACCCGCTGCCGGGCCGAGCCGCTGCCCGCGACCGTCTCGTCGCCCACCGCCACCAGCACGTGCGGGGCGTCCAGGTCCACGCCGAGGCGCCGGGCCCGCCCGCGCAGCCCCTCCAGGTCGCGCACCGGCCGGGCGATCAGGTCGTCCAGCAGCTCACCGCGGACCCGCCCCTCGGCCTCGGCGACCGTGCGCCGGAAGAGCAGCAGCAGCGCGGTCACCAGCGCCGCCCGCTCCAGGATCCGCTGGTCGGCGTCGACCAGCTCCTCGTCGGGGTGCAGCACCAGCGCGCCCAGGTTCTCGGTGCCGGCGACCACCGCGGCGTACCAGAGGTCGCCCCGGCGGACGCTGCGCCCCTCCGTACGGCTGGCCGCCACCGCCTCGCCCAGCGCGGACCGCTCCGGCTCGGCGATCTCGCCCACCCGGGCCAGCAGCCGCCCCTGCGCGTCCAGCGCGAGCAGCGCCCCGCCGAGCACGTCCGTGACGGCCGAGGCGACGTCCTCCACCCCGCCGCCGCGCAGCACCAGCGCCGTCATCCGGTCGTGCGCGGCGGCGGCCCGCTCCACCGAGGCGCTGTGCGCCTGGATGGTGGTGTTGGCCGCGGAGAGCTCCTCCAGCGCCGACCGGGTCTCCGCCAGCAGGCGGGCCGTGTCGATCGCCACCGCCGCGTGCGCGGCCAGCGACACCAGCAGCGCGACCTCCTCCCGGGCGAACGGGCGGGCCGAGCGGTTCGCCGCGTAGAGCACCCCGATCACGCTCGGGCCGAGCCGCAGCGGCACCCCCAGGATCGCGACCAGCCCTTCCTCGCCGACCCCCGCGTCGATCTCCCCGGTGTGGTGGAAGCGCTCGTCCTCCGGGTAGTTCGCGGTCACGTACGGGGTGCCGGTCTGCGCCACCAGGCCGCCCAGCCCGGCGCCCATCGGCAGCCGCAGCCGCTGGAACCGCGCCGAGATCGACCCGTCGGTGACCCGCATGTAGGTGTCCCCGCGCGCGTCGTCGTTGAGCGTCATGTACGCCACGTCGGTACCGAGCAGGGTGCGCGCCCGGCGCACGATCGCCCGCAGCACCGCGTCCAGGTCCCGCAGGCCGGCCAGGTCGCTGGCGGTGTCGTACAGGCCGGAGAGTTCCACCTCGCGCTGACGGCGCCGCTCCAGCAGCCCGCGTACCCGCAGCGCCACCAGCTTCGCCTGCTCCAGCTCGGCGAGCCGCTCCGGGGCCAGGCCGGCGGCCCGGGCGGCGACGAGCGGACCCTCGAACTCCACGGCCGCGGCCTCCCGGGCCAGCAGCTCCAGGAACTCGATCGGTGAGGACATGAGGCCCATTGTGCGCGCGCCGATCTCTCAGCTGGCCGTCCAGCCCCCGTCCAGGGCGATCGACGTACCGGTGATGAAGGAGGCGGGCGGCGAGCAGAGGTACGCGACCAGCTCGGCCACCTCCGCCGGCTCGATCAGCCGCTTGATCGCGGCCCGGGCCAGCATGATCTTCTCCACCACCTCGTCCTCGGGGATGCCGTGGGTGGCGGCCTGGTCGGCGATCTGGCTCTCCACCAGGGCGGTACGCACGTACGCGGGGTTGATGCAGTTCGCGGTCACCCCGTGTTCGGCGCCCTCCAGCGCGACGACCTTGGAGAGCCCCTCCAGCGCGTGCTTCGCCGAGACGTAGGCGGCCTTGAACGGCGAGGCGCGTAGCCCGTGCACCGAGGAGATGTTGACGATCCGCCCCCAGCCCCGGGCGTACATGTGCGGCAGCGCCCGCCGGATCAGCTGGAACGGGGCGTCGACCATCACCCGGTGCAGGTAGGCGAAGCGCTCGGGCGGGAAGTCCGGCAGCGGCGCCACGTGTTGCAGGCCGGCGTTGTTGACCACGATGTCGACGTCGGCGTCGAGCCGCTCCACCGCGCCCGGCTCGGCCAGGTCCACCCCCTCGGCGTACCCGCCGATCTCGGCGGCGACCGCCCCGGCCGCCTCGGCGTTGCGGTCGACCACGCGCACCTTCGCGCCGGCCGCCGCGAGCCGGACCGCGCAGGCCCGGCCGATGCCGCTGGCACCGCCGGTCACCAGGGCGGTACGCCCCGACAGGTCGAGCCGGACGACGTGGAGTTCCGCCACATCCGGCCGCTGGGCGTCCGCCGGCCCGCGCTCGGGCGAGGGTTGTGCCGTCATGGCGCATGAAGTTACGAGCCGTACGGCGGGTCGCACATGGTCGCCGGACACATACTCGCCGCAGGGGGTATGTGGCGCCCGGTCCGCGCCGCGCCGTCGTCGGCCCGCCCCTCGCCGTCCGCCGGGCCGCCGTCGCCCGGGGCTGACGTCGGAGCTGGGGGCGTGTCGCCGTCGGCGGCCGGGCCGCTGGACAGTAAGGTGTCGAACACACGTACGTGCCGGCGGTGGTGGCGCGTGCGCCGGGGGAGGGGAGCGGGTTTGCGGGGCGCGGTGCGGGTGCTCGGCGTCGACCCGGGGTTGACCCGGTGCGGGGTGGGCGTGGTCGAGGGGATGCCCGGCCGGCAGTGCACGATGGTCGCCTACTACGTGGTCTACACCGACCCGGACGACGAACTGCCGCTGCGCCTGCTGCACCTGGACCGCATGCTGACCGAACTGGTCGCCAAGCACGAGCCGCAGAGCGTGGCCGTCGAGCGGGTGTTCAGCCAGCACAACGCGCGTACGGTGATGGGCACCGCGCAGGCCAGCGGGATCGCGGTGCTGGCGGGCGCGCGGGCCGGCCTGCCGGTGCAGACCTACACGCCGAGCGAGGTGAAGGCGGCGGTGACCGGTTCCGGTCAGGCGGACAAGAGCCAGGTGACCGCCATGGTGACCCGGTTGCTGCGGCTGGACGCCCCGCCGAAGCCGGCGGACGCGGCGGACGCGCTGGCGCTCGCCATCTGCCACATCTGGCGGGGCGGCACCCGGTCCAAGCTGGCCGCCGCGGCCGACCGGGCCCGGCGGGGAGGAGTGAGATGATCGCGCATGTGCGCGGCGTCGTCGCGGCGGTCTCGCCCGACGGCGCGGTGGTCGAGGTCGGCGGCGTCGGGCTGGCCGTGCAGTGCGCCCCGGGCACGCTGGCGAACCTACGGGTCGGCGAGCCGGCCCGGCTGGCCACCAGCCTGGTCGTGCGGGAGGACTCGCTGACCCTCTACGGCTTCGCCGACGACGACGAGCGGCACCTCTTCGAGCTGCTCCAGACGGCGAGCGGGGTCGGGCCGCGGCTGGCCCAGGCGGTGCTCGCCGTGCACAGCCCCGACGCGGTGCGCAAGGCGATCGCCAACGCCGACACGGCGGCGCTGACCCGGGTGCCGGGGATCGGCAAGAAGGGCGCCGAGCGACTCGTACTGGAACTGCGCGACCGGATCGGGCCGGTGCCGGTGGGTCCGGACGGCGCGGCCGGGACGACCGTGGGCGCCTGGCCGGAGCAGGTCCGCCAGGCACTCGTCGGGCTGGGCTGGACCGCCGCCCAGGCCGACCAGGCGGTGACGGCGGTGGCCGAGAGCGTCTCCGGCGGGGAGGTCCCGCCGGTACCGGTCCTGCTCAAGCAGGCGATCCGGCTGCTGGGTAGGACCCGGTGACCGACGACCCCGAGGGCCTGGTCTCGGCGTACGCCAGCGACGCCGAGCGCGACATCGAGGCGAGCGTACGGCCGAAGCGGCTGGCCGAGTTCATCGCCCAGCACCGGGTACGCGACCAGCTCGACCTGCTGCTCAAGGGCGCGATGCGCCGCGGCAGCCCGCCCGACCACATCCTCCTCTCCGGGCCGCCTGGCTTAGGTAAGACCACCCTGGCGAACATCGTGGCGGCGGAGCTGGGCTCGGGCATCCGGATCACCAGCGGCCCGGCGATCGAGCGCTCGGGGGACCTTGCGGCGATCCTGACCAGCCTGGCCGAGGGCGACGTGCTCTTCATCGACGAGATCCACCGGATCGCCAAGCCGGCCGAGGAGCTGCTCTACAGCGCGATGGAGGACTTCCGCGTCGACGTGGTGGTCGGCAAGGGGCCGGGCGCCACGGCGATCCCGCTGGACGTCGAGCCGTTCACGCTGGTGGGCGCGACCACCCGGTCCGGTCTGCTGACCGGTCCGATGCGGGACCGGTTCGGCTTCGTCGCGCACCTGGACTTTTACTCCCCGGCCGACCTGGAGTCGCTGCTGCAGCGCTCGGCGCGCATCCTCGGCGTCTCGATCACCGAGGACGGGGCGGTCGAGGTCGCCCGCCGGTCGCGCGGTACGCCCCGGATCGCCAACCGGCTGCTGCGCCGGGTCCGCGACTTCGCCGAGGTACGCGCCGACGGGGTGGTGACCGTGGAGATCGCGCGCGCCGCGCTGAAGGTCTACGACGTCGACGAGCTGGGCCTGGACCGGCTGGACCGGGCGGTGCTCATCGCGCTGGTGGACTCGTTCCGGGGCGGGCCGGTCGGGCTCTCCACGCTGGCCGTGGCGGTGGGGGAGCAGCCGGACACGGTGGAGGAGGTCTGCGAGCCGTTCCTGGTCCGGGCCGGGCTGCTGGCCCGTACGCCGCGGGGGCGGGTCGCCACCGAGGCCGCCTGGCACCATCTGGGGCGTACGCCCCCGAACGGCACCTTCGGCGCGCCGAGTTCCGGGCTGCCCGATCTCTTCTCAGGGCAGCCGGGATCCTCGTAATCTGTTCGTGATCCCGGCCACTGTTCGGTGTTCTCAGACATAGGGACTAGAATCGCCGCCGAACTGTACAGCACGTGAGATCACGCCTCCGCTCCGGTGGTATCGGTGTGGCGGATGCCAATGGGAAGGTAATAAACGGTGCTAATCGCAGCACAGAACAGCGGTGGCGGAGCGGGTAGTTTCGTGCCGATCCTCATGATTGTTCTGCTCTTCGGAGTTATGTACTTCATGATGATCCGACCGCAGCAGCGGCGTCGCCGCGAGGCCGAGCAGATGCAGTCCTCCATCGGCCCCGGCGACGAGGTCGTCACCATCGGCGGGCTCTACGGCACGGTCACCAGCGTCGACGACGAGACGGTGATGCTGGAGGTGGCCCCGGGCGTGCAGACCCGGTACGCCCGCCCCGCGATCGCGCGCGTCGTGACCAAGGTGCCGGCCGCCGAGACGATCCCGGACGAGGCCGAAGTCAAGGAGTGAGGCCCGCGCCGGCGTCCCCGGGGCGGTATTGGTATCGAAGCTAGTGGATAGTCGTGCCGGCGTGACCCACGCCGGTGCGTCGCGCGTGTCGCCGGACAGGCCGGCGTCCGATCAGACAGCCGCCCATCAGCGGCCGAACCGTGCAGGGAGACTGGACAGCCGTGGCACCACCTCAGGGACAGATGCACCCCGGGCGGCAACTGGCCGTACTCGGGTTCATCTTCGTTGTCCTTTACCTCTTGGTCTTCTTCGCCGGCGCCAGCGGGGGCTGGCAGGAGCGGTTGCACCCGAAGCTGGGTCTGGACCTCATCGGCGGCACCCGCGTGACGCTGAAGGCGAGCACCCTCAACGGCCAGCCGCCGACCTCGCAGAACCTGGAGGAGGCCCGCCGCATCATCGAGGACCGGGTCAACGCGCGTGGCGTCTCCGAGGCCGAGGTGGTGACCGAGGGCAACCAGAACATCGTCGTCTCCGTGCCGGGTCAGAACCGCAACCTCGACGACATCGGTAACGCCGCCGAGCTGCGTTTCCGCAAGGTCCTCAAGGTCACCGACGGCAGCGGTGCCGCGGCCGCGCCGGCCCCGTCGGCCAGCGCGTCGGGCAGCCCGGCCCCGTCCGGCAGCGCCGTGCCCTCCGGCAGCCCCGCCCCGGGCGGAGCGGCCGTCTCGTCCAGCCCGAACGCGGGCGGCCAGGGCGGCGGCGCCCCGGCCCCGAGCACGTCGGCGAGCGCGGGTGCCCCGTCGCCGAACGGCTCGCCCGCGCCGAGCGCCTCGGCCTCGCCGGCCCCGTCCGGCTCGCCCGCCCCGGCGACCGACCTGACGCTGGAGCAGCAGCGGGCCGCCGTGCAGCAGAAGGTGGGCGCCGCGGCCTGGCAGGCGGCGAGCGCGCTGCAGGCGCCGGCCGACTTCTCCCAGGACCCGACGCTGGCCGACAAGCTCAAGCCGTTCGGCGAGCTGTCGGGGCGCGAGGTCTGGGCGCTGACGCCGGAGATGCAGTTCAACGTACCGACGATCACCTGCAAGCAGCTCGACAGCCGCCCGCCGGCCTCGATCCGGGACGAGAAGCAGAAGGTCGTCTCCTGCGAGTCGGGCGTGCAGAAGGAGTTCCTCGACGTCGCCAAGGTGCTCGGTACCGACGTCAAGGACGCCAGCGGGGTGCTGGAGCAGCAGACCAGCCAGTGGGTGGTCAGCCTCGAGTTCACCGGCAGCGGCCAGGAGAAGTGGACCAACCTGACCCGCGAGGCGTTCAACAACGACGGCCAGGCGTGCGACCAGACCGCCCTCGGTGACCAGGGCAAGTGCCGGGTCGCGGTGGTGCTGGACAACAAGGTGATCTCCTCGCCGGAGATCCAGGGCGTACTCACCGGCAACTCGCAGATCAGCGGCAGCTTCGACAGCAAGAGCGCCAACGAGCTGGCCGGCCAGCTGCGGTTCGGTGCGCTGCCGGTGACCTTCGAGCCGCAGGAGCAGCAGACGGTCAGCGCGACGCTCGGTTCGGCGTACCTCAAGGCGGGTCTGCTCGCCGCGGGCATCGGCATGCTGCTGGTCGCGATCTACGCGTTCTTCTACTACCGCCTGCTCGGCACGGTGATCTTCCTGAGCCTGGTGCTCTCGGGCGTGCTGGTCTTCGGCGCGCTGGTGCTGCTCGGCCGGCAGATCGACTTCACCCTGACCCTGGCCGGTATAGCCGGTTTCATCGTGTCACTGGGTGTGGCGGCGGACTCGTTCGTCATCTACTTCGAACGGCTCAAGGACGAGATCCGCGAGGGTCGCAGCCCGCGCAGCGCGGTACCGCGGGCCTGGGCCCGGGCCCGCCGTACGATCATCTCGGCCAACGCGATCTCGCTCATGGCCGCGGTGGTGCTCTACATCGTCTCGGTCGGCACGGTGAAGGGCTTCGCCTTCGCGCTGGGCCTGGCCACGGTGCTCGACCTGGTCGTGGTCTTCCTCTTCCGGCACCCGATCATGACCATGTTCGCCAACACGCGGGCGTTCCTGTCGCCGCGCGTGAGCGGACTGGGTCGGGTGCTGGACCGGGCCGAGCCGGATTCGGCCAAGCCCGGCAACCCGCGCGTGAAGGAGGCCTAGCATGAGCGGGCCCAGCGAGCGAATCATCAGGCCCAGTGCCCCGGCCCGCCCGGCCGGCGCGGAACAGAACGAGGTATCGGCATGAGCGGGCGCGGTGGTCTGGCCCATCGTCTCTACCAGGGCGAGGCCGGTCTCAACATCATCGGCCGCCGCAAGGTCTGGTTCACGGTCGCCGCGGTGGGGATCCTGATCGCGATCCTCAGCATGGGGATCCGTCAGTTCAGCCTCGGCATCGAGTTCAGCGGCGGTAACTCGTTCCAGGTGCCGGCGAGCGTCGGCACGCTGCAGCAGACCGAGGACGAGGTCGCCAACGCGCTCGGCAAGCTCGGCCCGACCGAGCACGTGGTCTCGACCCAGCGGATCGGTGGCACCAGCACCGTCTACGAGGTCCGCACCACGGACCTCAGCCCCGAGCAGGCCACCCAGGTGCAGAACGACCTGGCGACGCACTTCAAGATCCCGGCGGAGCAGATCAGCGCCAACCGGGTGAGCGCCGCCTGGGGCGGGCAGGTCACCGAGCGGGCCATCCTGTCGCTGGTGATCTTCATCGTCCTGGTGGCGATCTACCTGATTCTGCGGTTCGAGTGGCGGATGGCGGTCGGCGCCGTCTCCTCGCTCTTCCTCAACCTGATCCTCACGGCCGGCATCTACTCGCTGGTGGGCTTCGAGGTCACCCCGTCGACCGTGATCGGCTTCCTGACGATCCTCGGTTTCGCGCTCTACGACGTCGTCGTCGTCTTCGACAAGGTGCAGGAGAACACCAGGTCGATCACGGCGAGCAGCACCCAGACGTACGCCGAGGCGGCGAACCTGGCGATCAACCAGACGCTGATGCGGTCGATCAACACCGGTCTGGTGGCGCTGCTGCCGGTCGGCGGCCTGCTCTTCATCGGGGCCGGCCTGCTCGGCGCCGGCACGCTGAAGGACCTGGGCCTGGTGCTCTTCGTCGGTATGGCCATCGCGGTCTACTCGTCGATCTTCTTCGCCACCCCCGTGCTGGTGACGCTGAAGGACTACGAGCCGCGGATCCAGGCACACACCCGGCGGGTGCTCGGCCGGCGCTCCGCCGTCGCCCGCGGCGAGGTCACCCCGAAGGGTGCCCGCGCCCCGCGACCGGCGGAGGAGGCCGAGGTGGATCCCGAGGCGGCGGCCCTGGCCGGCGCGGCGCCGAAGGTCGGCGCCCGGCCGACCGGCAAGCGCCCGACCGGTGCCCGCGGCGGACGTCCGGGCGGCGGCAACCGTTCCGGCGGCGGCGCCAAGCGGCGCTGAACCGGCCGGGCGGGGCGTGACCCCGCCGACCGGACCCGAGTGGCAAGGTAGCGTCCCGCATGCCGTACAACGGCATGCGGGACGCTTCGTGTCGGTGAGGGGAAATCAGGTGACGGAGACGCAGACAGGGGTACGGGGAGACAGCGGCCCGGCAACCGCCCAGCTGGTGGCGAGCCGGGTGCTGGATGTGCCCGACTTCCCCAAGCCCGGGGTGGTGTTCAAGGACCTGATGCCGCTCTTCGCGGACGGGCCGGTCTTCCGCGAGGTGATCGACGGGATCGTGGCGCACCACGGGCGGGACTCCTTCGACGTGGTCGTCGGGATCGAGGCGCGCGGATTCGTGATCGCCGCCGCCATCGCGTACGCCACCGGGATCGGCGTCGTACCGGTGCGCAAGGCCGGCAAGCTGCCCCGGGCCGCGTACTCCGCCTCCTACGCCCTGGAGTACGGCGAGGCGACGCTCGAGGTGCACCAGGACGCGTTCACGGCCGGCCACCGGGTGCTGGTGGTCGACGACGTGCTCGCCACCGGCGGTACGGCCGAGGCGACGCTGGAGCTGGTCGAGCGGGCCGGCGGGGTGGTGGCGGGCTTCACCGTCCTGCTGGAGCTGTCGTTCCTGGGCGGGCGGGAGCGGCTGGCGCCCCGGGAGGTGCACGCGCTGCTGACCGTCTAGGCCGTGCGTGGTTGCGCTTTCGGTGGGTGGTTGCGCTTTTGGGTGGGGGCCCGCCATGCCCGGCGAATCCCGTCAGGCTTGATGTCTTCGCCGGGCACGGCGGGCCCCACCTTCCCGCCGGTCCCGGGTGGTCGCGTCCGTGCCCGGGCCGCACACCGGGTCGGCCCCTGGGGGGATGATCAGAGGGGAGCGGTGGTCGTCCGGGGGCGTCCTGCTCCGCGTGGCGCCGTCCCGAGCCGGTTGGTCCGGTATCGGGCCTGGCATCGGGTTTTGGGTCGGGGCGGGGCGTTCGCCCGAACGGGTGGGCGGGTCGGAAGAGGTAATCGGGTGGCCGTGGCGGGTAGCATTGCCTTTTTCGTACCGGGGGCGACGGTGCCCGCCGGTAGCGAAGGACAGGCTCGGCAGGCTACGGTCGGCTTGTCTTCGGCGAGGTGTGAGGAGGCCGGTGTCCCACGATGTCGTCCCTCCGGTGGAGGGCACGGTGCACCCGACTGGCGAGGCTGAGGCCGCTGTGAACGGCTCGACCCCCCACGACGCGGCGCCCCTGCCGGCCGCCGACGTTCCGGCCGCCACGGGCGGCCCGGACCGGGACCACGCGACCCGCCCCACCGAGCCGGACCGGGCCACCCAACCGAACGGGACGGCGGGGACGGACGTGCCCGCCGCGACGAGTGGTTCCGTGGCCGCCGGCACCCCGTCCGCGAACGCGTCGCCCGCGCCGGCCCGCCCGGCCGGCGGTACCGGTTCGAGCGGCGGGACCGCCGGCGCCGCGACCCGTGGTGCCGACGGGCAGTTGCTCTCCGGTGTCGTGGTGCCGTTCCCGGGGCCCAGCCGCACCGCACCCGACGAGCCCGGCCCGGTCGCCACCGGCTTCGCCCTGGCCAGCGCCCCGACCGGCCGGCGGGTCCGCGCCCGGCTGGCGCGGTTCAACGCGCCCTGGCAGACCTCCCAGGTCAGCGAGGTGCTCGAACCGCTCATCGCCACCCACCGCGCGGCGCACCCCAAGGCCGACGCCCGGCTGTTGCAGCGCGCCTTCGACGTGGCCGCCCGCTGGCACTCCGGGCAGTACCGCAAGTCCGGCGACCCGTACATCACGCACCCGTTGGCGGTGGCGACCATCCTGGCCAACCTCGGGATGGACACCACCACGCTGGTGGCGGCGCTGCTGCACGACACGATCGAGGACACCGACTACGGCCTCGACCAGATGCGCACCGACTTCGGCGGCGAGGTCGCGCTGCTGGTGGACGGGGTCACCAAGCTCGACAAGGTGAAGCTCGGCGACGCGGCGAAGGCCGAGACGATCCGCAAGATGGTCGTCGCGATGGCGAAGGACCCGCGGGTACTGGTCATCAAGCTGGCCGACCGGCTGCACAACATGCGTACCCTGACCTTCCTGCCGCCGGCGAAGCGCGAGCAGAAGGCCAAGGAGACCCTGGAGATCCTGGCGCCGCTGGCCCACCGGCTGGGTATGAACACGATCAAGTGGGAGCTGGAGGACCTCGCGTTCGCGAACCTCTTCCCCAAGCGGTTCGAGGAGATCAACCGGCTGATCGGTGAGCACCAGCCGCAGCGCGAGGCGCTGCTGCGGCAGGTCACCCAGAAGGTGCAGGTCGACCTCAAGGCCGCCAAGATCCGGGCGGAGGTGACCGGGCGGCCGAAGCACCTCTACTCGATCTACCAGAAGATGATCGTCCGGGGCCGGGACTTCAACGACATCTACGACCTGGTCGGGGTGCGGATCCTGGTCGACACGGTGCGGGACTGCTACGCGGCGCTGGGCGTGATCCACGCGAACTGGCAGCCGGTCCCGGGCCGGTTCAAGGACTACATCGCGATGCCCAAGTTCAACATGTACCAGTCGTTGCACACGACGGTCATCGGGCCCAGCGGCAAGCCGGTCGAGATGCAGATCCGCACGTACGCGATGCACCGTACGGCCGAGTTCGGCATCGCCGCGCACTGGAAGTACAAGGAGCACAAGGGCACCCAGATCGTGGGCCCGCCGGCGCACATCGACGAGATGACCTGGCTGCGGCAGCTGCTGGACTGGCAGCGGGAGGCGAGCGACCCGAGCGAGTTCCTGGACGCGCTGCGGTTCGACCTGTCCAGCCAGGAGGTCTACGTCTTCACGCCGAAGGGCGACGTGATCCCGCTGCCGACGGGTTCGACGCCGGTGGACTTCGCGTACGCGGTGCACACCGAGGTCGGGCACAAGTGCATCGGGGCACGGGTCAACGGCAAGCTGGTGCCGTTGGAGTCGACGCTGTCGAACGGCGACGTGATCGAGATCTTCACGTCGAAGTCCGACACGGCCGGGCCGAGCCAGGACTGGCTGGGCTTCGTGAAGAGCCCGCGGGCGCGTACGAAGATCCGGCAGTACTTCAACAAGGAGCGCCGCGAGGAGGCGATCGAGGCAGGCAAGGACGCGATCGTCAAGGCGATGCGCAAGCAGGGCATGCCGTTGCAGCGGATGCTCAGCTCGGACAACCTGATGACGATCGCCCGGGACCTGCACCTGGCCGACGTGGCGTCGCTGTACGCGGCGGTCGGCGACAGCCAGGTCTCGGCCCAGTCGGTGGTCCAGCGGCTGATGGCCGGCTACGGGGGCGAGGAGGGCGCGGCCGAGGACATCGCGGAGACCGCGGTGGCCACCCGTCCGCCGCGGTCCCGGGGCACCAGCCACGACCCGGGCGTGGTGGTACGCGGGGTCAGCGACGTCTGGATCAAGTTGGCCCGCTGCTGCACGCCGGTACCGCCGGACGCGGTCTTCGGCTTCGTCACTCGTTCCGGCGGGGTGAGCGTGCACCGCGACGACTGCGCCAACGCCGAGGACCTGAAGGTGCAGGTCGAGCGGATCGTCGAGGTCAGCTGGAAGCTCACCTCGGCCTCGACGTTCCTGGTGGCGATCCAGGTCGAGGCGCTGGACCGGCACAAGCTGCTCGCCGACGTCACCCGGGTGCTCTCCGACGAGCGGGTCAACATCCTCTCGGCCACGGTCACCACGACCCGGGACCGGGTGGCGGTGAGCCGGTTCAGCTTCGAGATGGCGGACCCGAAGCACCTGGGTCACCTGCTGGCCGCCGTACGCAAGGTCGACGGGGTCTTCGACGCCTACCGCGTCACCTCCGGCGCCTGACGAACGGAAGGCCCCGCACCCCGCCACACCGCCCCGAGGCGAGCCGCGATCCGATCGCTGCTGCCACCACATCGGGACGCGGACGACGCGCGCGCCGCAGGGCCCACGCCGTGCGGCGCGCGGTACGTACCGGCGGAGAAGGCCCGGGTCCGCACGGACGGCGACCACCGACGGGTTGGGGGGGGGGGGGGGCCCCGGCAGCGAATCAAAGATAGGCGCTGGAGCGGTCACGGCGGCCCCCCCCCCCCCCCCCCCCCCCCCCCCCCAACACTACGCGGC
>NZ_JBFAPK010000013.1:107311-177237 GCF_040676675.1 Micromonospora sp. NPDC049559
GCCCCGCGAAGACATCAAGCCTGACGGGATTCGCGGGACACTCCGGCCCCCAACCCCCACCCCGCCCACGACGAACGCGAAGGGCCCGCACCAACCCGGTGCGGGCCCTTTCGAACGAGCGGAAACTCAGCCCTGCGGCGCGCTCATCGCCAGCGTCTTGATGACGACTTCCTTCTTCGGGTGCCCGCCGCCCGCCTGCTGCGCGAACGCGCCGTCGTCGCCGGCCGCGCCGACCTGCTTGACGATGTCCATGCCGCCGGTGACGGTACCGAGGACGGTGTACGCCGGGTCGAGCTGCGAGTCGCCGTACACGATGAAGAACTGGCTGCCGGTGCTGCCGGGCTGGCCGGAGTTGGCCATCGCGATGATGCCCTCCGGGTACGGGGGCCGCTTGTCGGTCGGCAGGTTCTCCTCCGCCATCCGGTAGCTCGGCCCGCCGGTGCCGTCGGTCTCCCGCCAGCCGTTGCCGGTGGCGCTCGGGTCACCGCACTGCAGCACCTTCAGCCCCTCGGTCACCAGCCGGTGGCACTTGGTGTTGTCGAAGAACTTCTTCTC
Source organism: Micromonospora sp. NPDC049559 (assembly GCF_040676675.1). Taxonomy (NCBI): domain Bacteria; kingdom Bacillati; phylum Actinomycetota; class Actinomycetes; order Micromonosporales; family Micromonosporaceae; genus Micromonospora; species Micromonospora sp. NPDC049559. Next base: position 107,867 of record NZ_JBFAPK010000013.1, read on the forward strand.
GGCGAGGTGGGTGAAGCTCGCCGCGGTGCACGGCACGGCCGAGAGGTTGAGCTTGGCGGTGATCGGCCCGAGGTTGGTGTCGATCGTCATGACCTGGCTGCCGGTGTTCTTCGCCGTGAGCGGCGGCAGCCCGACGTCCTTGATCTGCGGGCTGCGCTGCTCGGGCGGGAGCTCGGTCCAGGAGCACTGGGTCGTGCCCGCGGCCGGCGCGGCGGTGTTGCTCTTCTTGTCGTTGTCGGAGAGGCTCACCACCAGCCAGGCCGTGCCGGCCACGACCAGCAGCACGACCACGCCCGCGCCGACGATCGCCTGCCGCCGACGGCGGAGGCGGGCCCGGGCGGCGCGCTCGGCCATCTCCTTTTCGAGTCGGGCCCGCGCCGCGGCGCGTTGGCGCTCTCTCGTGGACGTCACGATGGCTCCTCCTGGACTATCTGTGCGGTGCGGGTGTCTGGTCTGCGTCTGTTCCGGGGTCGGGCCCGCCGGGGTGCTACCCGACCACCGGGCTGGCCGACGGCGAGGCGGACCCGCTCGGCGCGGGGGACCCGGTCGGCGGAGCGGTCGGCGCGGTGGAGGCCACCTCGCCGACGGTGAGGCTCTGGACCACCACGTCGGTCTTCGGCTTCACCTTGCTGCCCGTACCATTGTCCACGGTCTCCAGGCTGCCGATCTTCTTGATCACATCGAGCCCGGCGGTGACCTTCCCGATGATCGGGTAGCTCGGCGTCGGCGGGTTGAAGTCCTTGAAGAAGATCAGGAACTGGCTGCCGTTGGCGCCCGGCGGGTTGCCGAACATGGCGACGGTGCCGGCCGGGTACGCGGGCGGCTGGTCGGGCGTCGCGCTGGCCGACGGGGTCGGGGTCGGCGCGGCGGCCGGGACGTTCTCGTTCACGAAGGTGTAGGTCGGACCGCCCTGTCCGGTGCCGCTCGGGTCACCGCAGTGCACCGCCCCCTCGGTGGTGATCTCGTGGCACTTGGTGTTGTCGAAGAACGACTTGCCGGCCAGGTACGCGAAGCTGGCACCGGCGCAGGGGGAGTTGGCCAGGTCGAGTTCCACGGTCACCGGGGCGCCCTGGTTCGTGGTGATCGTCATGGGGCGGGTGCCGGAGGTGGGCAGGCCGCTGGTGGCCGGCGTGCCGACGTCCTTGAGGTTGCTGTTGGCCGAGGCGTCCTGCGGCGTCCAGGCGCAGATGTCGGGAGCGGCCTGGGGCTTGGGCTCGCGGTCGAAGCCGCCGAGCGCCCAGACCGAGCCGAGCACGATGAGCACCAGCGCGACGGCGGCGCCGACACCGGCCCTGACCTGCCGCTTGCGCCGGGCGCTGGCGGCCCGCCGGGCCATCTGCCGGTCGAGCTTGGCCCGTGCCAACTTACGCTGCCGGTCCCTGCTGGAAGCCACCCGCGCTCCCCTTTCCTCTACCCTGATCGTGGCGTGGACGCGTTTTCTCACCGTCCGGCGTCGAGTGCGCCAAGCCACATGCCCGCCAGAGTGTACGGGTATCCGCTGGGAAAGTGGTGTACGAGGTCCATCCGAGAGCGATCGGGCGTCATCACTGTGACCAACGGTGCTGGCGGGACCGGTGTGTGCCGGACCACCGCTGATCGGTGGCGGCTAGGCTTCGGGGACGACAACCTTGGACGTGTGAGGGGAGCGGACGTGCTCGTCGCCGGCTTTCCCGCCGACGCCTTCGGCACCAACTGCTACGTGGTGGCCACGGCGCCGGGGGAGCAGTGTGTGGTGGTCGACCCCGGCATCGGGGTGCTGGACCGCCTCGACGCGCTGCTCGCCGAGCACCGCCTGCACCCGGCCGCCGTGCTGCTCACCCACGGCCACCTCGACCACACCTTCTCGGTGGCGCCGGTCTGCGGCGCCCGGGGCATCACCGCGTACGTCCACCCCGCCGACCGCGGGCTGCTCGCCGACCCGGCCAAGGGGCTCTCGGCGGAGATGGCCCAGCTCTTCGGCGGCCGGTTGCCGTACACCGAGCCGGACGACGTGGCGGAGCTGCCCGACGGCGGCGCGATCACGCTGGCCGGCTTGGAGATCACGGTCGACCATGCCCCCGGCCATACCGGCGGGTCGGTGCTCTTCCGGCTGCCCGGCGCCGACTCCCCGTGGGAGGCCGACCAGGTCTGCCTCTCCGGGGACGTCCTCTTCGCCGGTTCGATCGGCCGCACCGACCTGCCGGGCGGCAGCATGCCCGCCATGCTCGCCAGCCTGCGGGACAAGATTCTGCCGCTGGCGGACGACACCGTCGTGCTGCCCGGCCACGGACCCGAGACCACCATCGGCCGTGAGCGCGCGCGCAACCCGTACCTGCGTCAGGTGATCGACGCGGACGGCGCGCGACCCGCGGCCACCCCCACCCGAGGCTGGTAATCCCCTCGCGCCGCTGGCGCGGGAGTTCAAGGAGTCTTCCATCATGAGCAAGCCCACGCCGATCTCCGGCTTTCCCGAGTGGCAGCCGCCGCAGCGGATGATCGAGCAGTACGTCCTCGACCGGATCCGCGACACCTTCGAGCTGTACGGCTTCGCGCCGCTGGAGACCCGGTCGATGGAGCCGCTGGACCAGCTCCTGCGCAAGGGCGAGACCTCCAAGGAGGTCTACCTGGTGCGCCGGTTGCAGTCCGAACCCGGCGAGCCCACCGGCGACGACGCCCTGGGACTGCACTTCGACCTGACCGTGCCGTTCGCCCGCTACGTGCTGGAGAACGCCGGCCGGTTGCAGTTCCCGTTCCGGCGGTACCAGATCCAGAAGGTCTGGCGCGGCGAGCGGCCGCAGGAGGGGCGCTACCGGGAGTTCCTCCAGGCCGACATCGACATCGTCGACCGGGACACGCTCTCGCCGCACTACGAGTCGGAGCTGCCGCTGGTGATCGGGGACGCGCTCGGCGGGCTGCCGCTGGGGCAGGCCGCCGGCCAGGCGCCGATCCTGATCCAGGTCAACAACCGCAAGATCTGTGAGGGCTACTACCGCGGTATCGGGCTCACCGACACCGAGGCGGCGCTGCGCGCCGTGGACAAGCTCGACAAGATCGGTCCGGACCGGGTGGCGGAGCTGCTCGCCGAGACGGCCGGGGCCACCCCGGCCCAGGCGAAGGCGTGTCTGGCGCTGGCCGAGATCTCGGCGCCGGACGCCTCCTTCGCGGACGCGGTACGGTCGCTGGGCGTCTCCGACCCGCTGCTGGACGAGGGGCTCGCGGAGCTGCTGCGGGTGGTGGAGACGGCCGCCGAGTACGCCCCGGGGCTCTGCGTGGCCGAGCTGAAGATCGCGCGCGGGCTGGACTACTACACCGGCACGGTCTACGAGACGCAGCTCAAGGGGTACGAGCGGTTCGGCTCGATCTGCTCCGGCGGCCGGTACGACAACCTGGCCAGCTCGGGTGCGACCCGCTTCCCCGGGGTGGGCATCTCCATCGGCGTGACCCGGATGCTCGGCCTGCTCTTCGGCGCGGGCGCGCTGACCATCTCCCGCGCCGTACCGACGTGTGTGCTGGTCGCGCTCGTCGCCGAGGAGCGCCGCCCGGAGAGCGAGCGGATCGCCGCCGCGCTGCGCCGCCGGGGCATCCCCACCGAGGTCGCCCCGAGCGCCGCCAAGTTCGGCAAGCAGATCCGCTTCGCCGAGCGGCGCGGCATCCCGTACGTCTGGTTCCCCGGCGACGAGGGCGCGCCGGACGAGGTGAAGGACATCCGCTCGGGCGACCAGGTGCCGGCGGTGGCCGACGTGTGGAGCCCGCCGGCGGCCGACCTCCGCCCGGCAATCGGCTGATCCGCTCCGTGACCCGCTGACGCGGCCGGTCAGGGCCGGCCGAGGGGGGGGGCGGGGGCCCCCCCCGGGGGGGGGGGGGGGGGCGGGGCCGGGCCGCACGGGCCCAGCGGCGCGGGGGGGGGGGCGGCGCCCCCCCCCCGGCCCCCGCGCCCGGGGCGGGTCGGGGCCGCCCGGGCCCCCGCGACCACCCTCCTCGGGTGGTCGCGGGCCCTCGCCGCGTCGCTACTCGGTACGCAGGCCGTCGGGGCGCATCAGCCGCCACAGCACCGGCAGGCTGAACGCGGTGACCCCCAGCACCACGCCGGCCGCCGCCCCCGACATCGTGGCGATGCCGGTCCAGTTCAGCCGGATCGGCGTCTCGACCAGGCGCAGCAGCACGGCGCCCAGGGCGCTGCCGGTGACGATCGCCAGGACCAGCCCGAGCAGCACCGGTACCGCCGTCTGCCAGAGCACCGACCAGGTCATCGTGCTGCGCCGGGTGCCGAAGGCCACCAGCACGGCCAGCAGCCGCCGCCGCTCCCGCAGCTGCTCCAGCGTGGTGACCAGCAGGCTGGCGCCGAGCAGCAGCAGGGTCGCCAGCACCCCGATGAGGAGCCCGCGCCGGATGTTGGCGAAGCGGTTCCCCATGGAGGTGGCCTGCAACCGCCAGACCTGGCTCACCGGGTTGACCGCCGCCACGGTGTTGCGGACGTGCTCGACCGCGGTCTCCTGGTCGCCGCCCAGCCGCAGGTACGCGACCACGCGCAGCCCGGGCGGCTGCGCCAGGCGCAGCGCGCCGGGGGTGGCGTAGAAGCCGGTGTAGATGTTGCCGTCGGGCGCGGTGCGGGGCGGCACCCGCCGCAGGCCCGGCGGCACGGTCCAGGACTGGAAGGCGGTCCCCTCCGGGTCGCCGATCTGCACCGGCTGGCCGGGGCGGGGCCGCGGGGTCTGGTCGACCGGATGGAACACCGCGAAGGCGTCCCCGTCGGCGCAGCGGTCCAGCTCGGCCAGCTCGCGCAGGGTGGCGCAGTCGGCCACCAGCAGCTCCGAGGTCGGCCGGTTGCCGTCCGCGTCCGGCTTCGCGCCGGCCGGCTGCAGGGTGCCGCGGACCAGCGCGAAGACCTCGCGTACGCCCTCGGTGCCGCGCAGCCGTTCGGCCACCTGGTCGCCCGTCACGCCGTCGGCGGGGTCCAGCCGGGTCTCCACGAACAGGTCGGCGCGGTTCGGATCCTGACCGGTGGTGCTGACGTAGTTGCCGGAGACCCCCGAGAAGAGCATCTGCAGGGCGATACCGCCGGCCACCGCGACGGCGACCCCGTTGACCATGCGGGCCGAGGCGGCGCTGTCCAGCTGGAGCCGGCGGGTGGCGAGCTGCCAGGAGACCGGACCGCCGCGCAGCCGCCGTACCCCCGTCTCGACCAGCCAGGGCAGCAGCGCGGTCACCCCGACGAGCAGCAGCAGCACGCCGGCCGTCACCTGCGTCGGGTTGACCGAGCTCCCCTCCTTGCGGACGCTCCCGACCAGGGGCAGCAGCAGCGCCGCGCCGGCGAGCGGCAGCAGCAGCCGCCACCACAGGCGCCGGCGGGCGCCGGCGGCGCGGCGGACCACGCCCAGCGGCTCGACCACCACCCGGCGCAGCGCGAGCAGCGCCACCGCGACCGAGGCGACCGGCACGGCGAGCGCGATGAGCAGCGCCAGTCCGGGGCTCGGCCGCACGTCGTGTGTGAAGAAGCTGATGTTCCAGAGCGTGAACCGCTCGACGAGTTGGCGGCCGGCGAGGAAGAAGAGCGCGCCGGCGGCGAGCCCCAGCAGCGCGCCGAGCAGCGCCTCGCCGGCGGCGATCCGGGCGGTGGTCGAGCGGTCGGCCCCCACCAGCCGCAGCGCCGCGAGCCGCCGGTCGCGGCGTTCCCCGCCGAAGCGTACGGCGGTGCCGATGAAGACGGCGATCGGCAGCAGCAGGACCAGGAAGATGACCGTCACGAGCAGCAGCAGGATCGGGTCGAGCCCCTCGCCCGTGACGGGCTCGCCGAAGTGGTCTGTCCGCTGCGCGTCCGCCTCGCTGAGCCGGTCGCTGCCGAGGTAGAAGGCGTACTCGTTGGGACCGGCGAGGCCGGTGGCGCCGATGGTGCCGACGATCCGGGCGTCCAGCAGCCGCGGCCGCAGCAGCGCCCCGTCGGGGGAGGCGAGCAGCCGCTCCAGGGCGGGCGAGACGTAGACCTCGCCCGGACCGGGCAGCCGGGGCAGGCCCGGCGGCACCGGGGCGTCCGCCCCCTCCGGCCGCAGGATCCGGCCCCGGACGGGCGCGGTCCGGTAGGACGTGTCGAACTGGCCGACGAGCATGGTGCGCGGGCCGGGGGCGGGGGCCTCGACGCCGAGGTGCATGTCGTCGCGGGCGGCGCCCCGGGCCGTGCGGTCGTGCAGCATGGTCGAGATCGAGGCGGCGACCAGCAGCAGCGCGACGCCGAGGCCGACCCCGACGGCGGCCATGGCGCCACGCAGCAGGCTCTCCCGGCCGCCGCTGACGACCAGCCGCATGCCGAGCGCCAGGTCCCGTCCCCAGCGGCCCGGCGTGGGCCGCCTCACGGCGCCACCAGCTCGGTCTCGCGGGTACGCCCGTCGCGGACCACGACCTCGCGGTCCGAGTACGCGGCGACCCGCGCCTCGTGCGTGACCAGTACGACCGCCGCGCCGGTCTCCCGGGCCGCCGCCGTGAGCAGCCGCATCACCCGCTCGCCGTTGAGCGAGTCCAACGCGCCGGTCGGCTCGTCGGCGAAGACGACCCGGGGGGAGGTGACCAGTGCCCGGGCCACCGCGACCCGCTGACCCTGCCCGCCGGAGATCTCGCCCGGGCGCTTGCTTGCGACGTCGGTGACCTCCAGCCGCTCCAGCCACTCGGTGGCGCGCCGCTCGGCCTCGCGGCGCCGTACGCCGTCCAGTCGCAGTGGGAGGGCGACGTTCTCCAGGCAGGTCAGCTCCGGTACGAGCTGGCCGAACTGGAACACGAAGCCGAACTCGCCCCGGCGCAGGGCGCTGCGCTCGGCGTCCGACATCGCGGAGAGCTCCCGGTCGCGGTAGAAGACCTGGCCCCGGTCCGGCCGGACGATCCCGGCCAGGCAGTGCAGCAGGGTGGACTTGCCCGAGCCGGAGGGGCCCATCACGGCGAGCACCTCGCCGGCGCGTACCCGCATCGTCGCCCCGTCCAGGGCGGGCGTCGGCCCGTACGTCTTGTGCAGCTCCACCGCCGCGAGCAGTGGCTTGTCGTTGTCGGTCACGTGATGCTCCTGTCCTGGCCGGACGGTCCCTTCCGGTCCGGCGGTGGGTCGCGGTCCGGTGGCCTCTCGCCCGGCGGTCACCGGGCGACCGTCCGAGCGAGGTCGTCGAGGCGCGCGGCGGTCAGCTCCAGCCAGCGCAGGTCGGCCTCCAGGTGGAACAGGCCGTGGTCGCAGACGAGCTGGTCGGCGAGGTCGCCCCGGGTCTTGCGCTGGGTCAGCTCGCGCATCAGGCGCAGGTGCTCGGCGCGCTGGCTGTCCAGGATCTCCGTGGCGCTGCGGCCGGTGAGCAGCGCGAGGATGACCTTGGTGTAGAGGGTGCTCTGGAGGTACAGGTCGGGCTTCTCCGGGTGGGAGAGCCAGCGGCGCACGTCGGTGACGCCGGCGTCGGTGATGGCGTAGCGCTTGCGCTCCGGACCGTCACCCGGCTCGACCCCGTCGACCTCGACCAGCCCCTGCTTGAGCAGCCGGGACAGGGTCGCGTAGACCTGCCCGTAGTGCAGCGGCCGGCCGTGCCCGAAGCGTTCGTCGTAGGCGCGCTTGAGGTCGTAGCCGTGCCGGGGTTGGGACTCCAACAGCCCGAGGAATGTCTGTGCGACGGTCATGCCGCGAGACTCTACACCCCGCGTATACACCCGGTGTATACGCGGGGTGGATAACCGCTACCCCTCGCTCCGGCCGGCCGCGCCGCGTAGCCTCTTGCCGATCGGATCGGCGGAACCCCTCGCCACCGCCCTCGCGGCGCGTACCGGGGCGGGGTAGCGAGAGGACCGTCGGGCCGAGCGAATGGCGGACGACCCGCACCGGACGGGGACGGGAGGGTGGGGTGCGCATTTTGCTCGTGGAGGACGACCGCAGGGTCGCCGCGGCGCTGACCTCCGCGCTGACCCGGCGCGGGTTCGAGGTCGAGCACGCGGCCACCGCGGCGGCGGCGCTGGCCGCGGCCCCCTGCGACCTGGTGCTGCTGGACCTGAACCTGCCCGACGGGGACGGGGTGGAGATCTGCCGGCAGCTGCGGGCCGAGCGGCCGCAGCTCGGCATCATCGCGGTCACCGCCCGGGGCGAGGAGCGCGACCGGGTGCTCGGGCTGCGCGTCGGCGCCGACGACTACGTGGTGAAGCCCTTCTCCATGGCCGAGCTGCACGCGCGGATCGAGGCGGTGCTGCGCCGGGCCGCGCGCTCCACCCCGGCGCAGGTGGTGATCGGTACCGGACGGGTCCGGGTGGACACCGCCGCGCGTACGGTCACCGTGGACGGCGCACCGGTCGCGCTGACCCGCAAGGAGTTCGACATCCTCGTCTCGCTGGCCCGCCAGCCCGGGCACGCGGTGACCCACGAGCGGATCCTGCTGGACGTGTGGCAGACGACCTGGGGCACCCGGCACACCGTCGAGGTCCACGTGGCGTCGCTGCGTGGCAAGCTCGGCGACCCGGGCCTGGTCGAGACCGTACGAGGGGTCGGCTACCGGCTGCGCGGCGAGTGAGGCGGGGGCGGGTGCGATGCGTCGTCGTCTGATCGTCAGCTATCTGCTATTGCTGACCCTGGTCCTGCTGGCGCTGGAGCTTCCACTCGCCGACACGCTGGCCAACCGGGAGATGGAACGGGTCCGCGCCGACCGGCTCGCCGACGCCACCCGGTTCGCCTCGCTCTCCGGCCCGGCCCTGCGGCTCGGGGTCACCAGCGCGGTACGGGCCGAGCTGAACCGTTACGAGGAGCTCTACTCGATCGGCGCCGCCGTGGTGGACCGGGACCGCGCCGTGGTGGTCGCCTCGCCCGGGTACGCGACGCGCCCCGAGGCGACCGGGGCGGCGCTGCGGGCCGCCTTCGCCGGGCAGCAGTTCACCTCGTTCGCCCTGACCGACCTCTGGAGCGGGGAGCCGCTCGTGGTGGCCGCGCCGGTCAGCGACGGCGGCGAGGTGCTCGGTACGGTCATCATCACCTCGCCCACGAACCGGCTGCGCCGGGCCGTACTCGGCTGGTGGGCGACGCTCGCGGCGATCGGCGCGCTCGCGGTGCTCGCCTTCGTGCTCACCGCGGTGCGGCTGGCCAACTGGGTGCTGCGCCCGGTGACCGTGCTGGACGCGGCGACGCACGAGATCGCGGCCGGGGACCGGACCGCCCGGGTCCGCCACAGCGCGGGCCCGCCCGAGCTGCGCCGGCTCGCGGCGAGCTTCAACCACATGGCCGACGCCGTGTCCGACCTGGTCGAGCGGCAGCGCGCGTTCGTCGCCCACGCCAGTCACCAGCTGCGCAACCCGCTCACCGCGCTGCGGCTGCGGGTGGAGGAGCTGGGCCCGAGCCTGACCGACGAGTACGGCCGTACCGAGCACGCGCTGGCGCTCGACGAGACCGACCGGCTGGCGCACGTGCTCGACGGCCTGCTCGCGCTCGCCCGGGCGGAACGCAGCGAGGAGACCCTGGTGGTGGTCGACGCGGCCGAGGTCGCCGGGTTCCGGGAGCGCGCCTGGGAGCCGCTGGCCCGCCACCGCCGGATCACCCTGACCGTGCGGCGGCCGTCCGAGCCCGTGTACGCGCTGACCGTACCGACCGCGCTCGACCAGGCCCTCGACGCGCTGATCGACAACGCGTTGAAGTTCGCCGACGAGGGCGGCCGGGTCGAGGTGGTCGTCGACCGCGCGGACGACGGCGTACGGGTGGTCGTCCGCGACGACGGACCGGGCCTGCCCGACGGCCAGCTCCAGCAGGCCACGGAGCGGTTCTGGCGGGCACCGCAGACGCAGAACGTCGAGGGCGCCGGGCTGGGGCTGGCGATCGTCGCGGTCCTGGTCGACGTCTCGGGCGGCCGGCTGACGATGCGACCGGCGCAGCCCCGGGGCCTGGCCGCCACGCTCTGGTTCCGCGCCGCCTGAACCGCCGCGCGGTCGGGGCTCCGCAGCCGGGGCCCGCGCTGTGCGCCCGCGGTCGGCGCGGCGCGGTCAGGGCTTGTGGTCGCGGTAGTAGCGGGCGGCGCCGGGGTGCAGGTCGAGCGGGGGAGTGGTGATGGCCGACTGCTGGCTCATCCGGCCGGCCGCCGGATGCGCGAGCCCCAGCTCCTCGCGGTGCTCCATCAGTAGCCGGGTCAGCTCCTCGACCACGTCGTCGGGGAGGCCGGGCGCGACGATCAGGTAGTTGGGGACGGCGACCGTGGTGATCGGATCCAGCCGGTAGACCGAGCGCGGGACGTCGCGCGCCACGTAGACCTCGCCATAGCCGGTCCGCAGCGGCGCCACCCACGGCCCGAGGTCGACCAGGCGGAGCGGGGTACCGGCGGCGAGCCCCGCGATCGCCGCGACCGGCGGGCCACCCGAGAAGAGGAACGCGTCGATCTCCCCGGCGGCCAGGGCCCGTACCGACTCGTCCAGCCCGAGCCGTTCCACGTGTATGTCGGCGTCGATGACCTTCGAGACGCGCAGCAGCCGGCTGGCGGTGATCTCCGTACCGGAGCCGGGCGCGCCGATCGAGACCCGCGCCCCGCGCAGGTCCTCCAGCCGGCGGATCCGGCCGTCGGCCCGGGTCACCAGGTGCAGCAGGTCGTCGTAGATCCGGGCCACCGCGAGGACCCCGGGATCGCCGCCCGCCGTGATCGGCAGCGCGTCGGCCTGAGTGAAGCCGAGTTCGGCTCCGCCCCCGCTGACCAGCGCGACGTTCTCCACCGAGGCGGCGGTGGTCAGCACGCCCGCGTCGACGCCGGTCAGTTCCCGGTTGATGATCCGGGCGAGCGACTCGCCGAAGGCGTGGTAGACGGCCGCGGGGCTGCCGGTGGCGATCCGGATCGTGATCGGCGGGCGGGGCGCGCTGGCGCAGCCGGCCAGCAGCAGCACGAGCGCGACCAGAGCGGCGACCGACCGTCGGGGTCGGCGCCACCGCCGGTACAGGGCGAGGCCGTTCACCCGGCACCCCCGGCCCGGGTGCGGCGGCGATGATCATGCCAACGGGGCACGGCCCAGTTTCGCGCACCGGCTCACGATCGGCACACCGACCGAACGGCCGAGCCGGGCCGGGTGCGGGTCGGGGTGTCCTGGCGGTCCGGTCCGGTGACGGTCCGCGCGGTCGGGTCGGGCGCGGTCAGGCGGCCCGGTCGGCCGGTACCGGCAGCTCCGTCCCGCGCAGGATGCGCTCGCGGTCCGGCCCGACCGCGACGCTGACCAGGAAGCACCCGCGCCGACCCCGCAGCGTCGCCGCCGCGTCGAGTAGGTGGGCGCCGCGGACGAGTACGGCTGCCACGTCGTGGTCGTTGACGTGCACCCCGAGCACGTGCCGGCGTACGTGCCGGCCGGCGGCGAGCAGCGCGGCCCGCCACGCGGCGGCGGCCAGCACCGGACGTCGCCGGTGCCGGGCGGCGGTGACGCCGGTGGGCCCCGGCCCGAGCAGCAGGTCGCGCCCCTGGCGCCAGGCCAGCTCGCCGATCCCGGCCAGCCGCGCCGCCGCGGGGCCCGGTACGTGTACGCGGTGCAGGTCGTAGCGGCGGCGCAGCCCGCCGGTCGTCGCGACGGACCGGGCCGGGATCTCCAGGACGGTCAGCAGCTGCACCAGGCGTTCGGCGGCCGGCCGCTGGTTGAACTCGGCGATCTGTTCGTCCGTCACCAGCGCCGGTCCGCGCCGGGCCGGCACGGGTCCGACGTACGGCAGCGGGAGGCGGGCGGTCGGGCCGGCGCCGCACCGCAGCAGCGCGGCCACCTCGAACGCGGCGAGCAGGGTCGGCCAGTCCAGCCGGGACGTTCGGGTTCCGGCGGCCGGGCCGGGCAGCGACCGGCGGGCGGAGGGCCCGACCGGCACGGGCAGGGTGCGCGTGGATACCACGGAACAGCTCCCGGGTCCGGTGGGATTTTGCGCCTCCCACCCTGGCCGCGCGCGCGGGTGGCCGACAGTGCCCGGCGCCGGACTTGAGGAAATCTTGCGTCGCGGCTACTCGGCCGGCGGCACCTCGAAAATCAGGCAGGACGAGGTGGCGTGCGCGATCAGCCGGCCGGCGCCGTCGGTGATGCGGGCCTCGGCCAGCGCGGTACGCCGGCCGCGTTGCAGGACGTTGCCCTCGCCGCGCAGTACGCCGGAGGCGAGGGTGGCCGGCCGCAGGAACTTCACGTTCAGGTCGAGCGTGGTGTAGCCGATTCCGGCGGGCAGCGTGCTGTGCACCGCGCAGCCCGCGACGGTGTCCAGCACCGTGGAGAGGACCCCGCCGTGCACGCTGCCGAGCGGGTTGTAGTGGAACTCGCGCGGCGTCAGCTCCAGCACGACGCGTCCCTGCTCGGCCGTCATCCGCTCGTAGCCGATCATCGCGAGCACCGGCGGCGCGGGGAGTTCTCCGTCGATCATCGAGCGGAGCGTCTCCAGCCCGTCGCGCCGGCCGAGGTGCGCGGCGACCAGGGCGGGGTCGGTCCACGAGAAGGAGTGGCTGCGGGTCGCCGCCTGAGTCTCGGTCATGGACGCAGCCTGGCAGTCGTTGCTGAGTCTGTCAACAAGACTTAGCCTGTCGCGATGAGACCGACGGCGCTGGACTGGTCGCTGGAGAACTGCACCATCGCGCGGGCGATGGAGATCCTGGGTGAGCGCTGGACCCTCGTGGTGCTCCGCGAGATCTTCAACGGGATCCGCCGCTTCGGCGACATGCGGGAGCGGACGAACATCCCCCGGCAGGTGCTGACCAACCGGCTGGCGATGCTGGTCGAGCAGGGGGTGCTGCGCCGGGAGCCGTACCGGGAGCCGGGCGCCCGCCAGCGGTACGAGTACCGGCTCACCGAGAAGGGGCTCGACCTCTGGCCGGTGCTCGTGACCGTGCTGGCGTGGGGGGACCGGTACCTGGCGGACCCGGAGGGCTCGCCGCTGGCGGTGGTGCACCGGGACTGCGGCGCCGAGGTGCGGGCGGTGCTGCGCTGCGCCGACGGGCACGAGTTGGCCGGGCCGCGGCAGGCGGTGCCCCGCCCGGGTCCGGGTGCCCGCCGCCGGCGCTGACCCGCCGGGTACATGATCCACTTTGGTCCCGGTCGGGATGATATGAGGCTGATCTTATGGATCGGTCTATTGAAAAGGATCTTAAGAGTGTGAATACTTTCCCCTGGTGGCGGTGGTAAACCCGGCGCCTCGGGGCACGCCTGTCAGTTCATGCGATCCCCGAACGCACCGGGACGATCCGCCGCCGAGCCGTATCCGGGCGCGAACCCCCACGCGCCCCCTCCGACCCCCCTCCGGGAGGCCTTCCATGCGACCCACGAGGTCCCAGCTCCGCAGCATCGCGCTCACCTTCCTGGCCGGCACGCTCGTCGCCGGCTCGCTGGCCGGCGCCCCCTCGGCCAGCGCGGCCCCCGCCGCGTCCCCCGAGGCCGCGATGTCGCTGGCCGACACGCTCGGCGCGACCTCCGCCGGTGCGTACCAGGACGAGAACGGCAAGATGGTCGTCACCGTCACCGACGAGGCCAGCGCCCGCAAGGTACGCGCCGCCGGCGCGACCCCGAAGCTCGTCGCCCGCGGGCTCGACAAGCTCAACCAGGTGACCGCCGCGCTGGAGAAGTCGGCGAAGATCCCCGGCACCGCGTGGTACGTCGACCCGGTGAGCAACCAGGTCGTCGTCGACGTGGACAGCACCATCACCGGCGCCAAGCTGGACCGGGTCAAGAGCGCGGTCGCGGCCTTCGGCGGCGCGGTCCGGATCCAGCCGACCCCGGGCACGCTGAGCACCACGATCTCCGGTGGTAACGCGATCTACACCGGCGGCGGGCGCTGCTCGCTCGGCTTCAACGTCCGCAGCGGCAGCACCTACTACTTCCTGACCGCGGGTCACTGCACCAACATCGGTTCGAGCTGGTCCGCCAGCTCCGGCGGCTCGTCGATCGGTACCCGGGCCGGCTCCAGCTTCCCGGGCAACGACTACGGCATCGTCCGCTACAGCATCGGCCAGCAGCCGGGCGACGTGTACCTCTACAACGGCACCTACCGGGACATCACCGGCGCCTCCACCCCCGCGGTGAACGCCACCGTCCAGCGCAGCGGCAGCACCACCGGCCTGCGCAGCGGCCGGGTGACCGCGCTGAACGCGACCGTGAACTACGCCGAGGGCAGCGTCTCCGGCCTGATCCGCACCACCGTCTGCGCCGAGCCGGGCGACAGCGGCGGCTCGCTCTTCAGCGGCAACACCGCCCACGGCCTCACCTCGGGCGGCAGCGGCAACTGCTCCTCGGGTGGCGTCACCTACTTCCAGCCCGTCGTCGAGGCGCTCAACGCCTACGGCGTGAGCATCTACTGACGCGACCGCACCGAACGAGCCGCCGGGTCTTCCCGGCGGCTCGTCCGTCTGTACGTCGCCGGACCCGGCCCGCCCGCGCCGCCCGGTCCGGCGCCGGCGGCGGTACCCGCGTTCACGGGCCCGGTGTCCGGCCCAGGCGCAGCCCGAGCACGACCACCAGCGGCCAGAGCGTCATCGCCCCGACCGCCGCGGTCTCCGGCAGGCCGGGTCGGGCGTGGGTGACCAGTTCCACCACGAACCAGGCCACCAGCCCGACGCTGACCGCCGAGGCCACCAGCCCCACCCAGGGACGCAGCGGCCAGGGCGCCCCCTCGGTTTCCGGCCCGGAAAGCGCCCCGCTCCCGGGGAGCGCCGCCGGCCCGGGAAGCGCGCCGAACTCGGGGAGCGTCGCCGGCCGGGGGAGCGTTGCTGGGGCGGGTGGTGCGCCGGGCCGGGACCGGGCCGCCGCGGCGGCGGTGCGGCGCGGCTGCCACCAGGCCCGCGCCGGTCCGACCGGGTCCCGCGCCGGCCGGACCGTGACCGCGCGCCGGCCCGGCCCCCGCCGTCCGGCGAGCGCGGGCCAGCAGGTGAAGGTACCGAAGGCGAGCCCGGCCACCACCGCGTGCGAGTTCGTCCCATGCCCGTCGGCCTGCGGAAACGCCGCCACCAGCGCGGTCGCCACGCCGCCGAGCCCGAGCAGGAACCGGCCGGGCGGCGCGACGGCACGCAGCCCGAGCGCGGTGACCGAGTGCGCCAGACCGAGCAGCACCACCGCGGTGGTCATCACCCACCGGTCGGTCGCGCCGTGCGCCGCGAGGGCGCTGAGCGTACTGGTCAGCGGGTCGTACCCGTCCGCCGGTTGGCGGGACGCGGCGACCGTGACCCCGGTGGCCAGCACCACCGGTGCGATCACCGCCGAGACGATGGTCCACCACGGCACCGGCGGCATCCCAGACCGCATTCCACCAGGTTAGTGCCGATTTGCCCGGCATTGGGCCGGGGCTGCCCGAAGACCCCCGGCGGCTGTCCACTTCTCACCTTGCCGGGCGCATATCGGTCCGGGCGAAGATTCCCTCCGACGCGGTACCGTGTCGTCCGCTCGTCAATCACGGGGGTCTCTGTGCGGAATCAGCGCCGCGTCCGAATCGCGATCACGGGAATGTTGGGCGCGCTCGCGCTGGGCAGCCTCGGGTGCGGCGTGGTGGGCCGGCTCGTACCGCAGCGCGGGGCCGGTCCGGCGCCCGCGCCCGCCACCTCGTCGTACTCCCTGCCGCCGACGTACAACTCGAACGCGAGCGGTGAGGTCGTCGGCACCAACTGCCACTACGACCAGGGCAGCAAGCAGATCAGGTACGACCTGTCGATCCAGAACTCCTCGTCGGAGCTGACCTTCAAGTACAGCATCTACGTGCGGTTCTCGGGCGGGGACACCCCGTTCTCCGACGACCTCTTCGGCAACCAGTCGCTGGACGTCACGGTCGGCCCGGGGATGGAGCGCAAGCTCACGGTGACCCAGGGATACAACCTGACCAAGCGCACCTACATCGGCTGCAACGTCCAGAGCGCCAGCAAGATCAAGGTCTGACTCCGGCGCGTGGTCCGGGACGCGGCCCGCGCCCCGGACCGCGCCGGTCATCGGGCGGAGCGTTCCGTCACCGGGCGGACCAGCGCTGCGCCCCGGCGCCGGTGCAGCCGTAGAGCTGGACCCGGGTGCCGTTGCCGGTCGCGCCGCCGGCCGCCTCGACGCACTTCCCGGAGGCCGGCACCACTATCGACCCGTCGGCCCGGAACGCGAAGCGCTGCGCCCCGGTGCCGTTGCAGGTCCAGATCTGGATGGTGGTCCCGTCGGCGGTGCCGCTGGACGCCACGTCCAGGCAACGGTCGCCGTAGACGCGTAGCTCGCCGGCGGCGGTACGGGTCCAGCGCTGGTTGGCGCCGCCGTGGCAGTCCCAGATGATCGCCGGTGTGCCGGCCGTGGTGGCCGCCCCGGAGACGTCGAGGCAGCGGCCGGACTGCGAGTTGGCCAGCCCGACCGCGGTGCCGATCGGCGCCACGCCCGGCGGGATGAGGCTGGCCGGTACGGCCTGCAACGCGCCGAACCACCGGGCGCCCATCTTGTCGTAGCCGCCCGCGTTCGGGTGCACCCCGTCGGCGAGGTCGGCGGTGGTCAGCGCGGCGTGCATGTCGACCAGGTGCGTCCGCGCGCCCTTGCCGGCCACGATGCCCGGGATGGCCGCGTTGTACGCCCGGACCCGCGCCTCCAGCGTCGGATCCGACTCCGGCGTGATCGTGGCGACGAAGAGTTCCACCGCGGGCGCGTTCGACCGGATCTTGTCGATGAGGGCGGAGAGGCGGGCCGGGGCGTTCGCCACGTCGTAGTTCTGGTTCATGTCGTTGGTGCCGATGTGCAGCAGCACCGTGTGCGGGTTGCTCGCCCGCAGCCAGCTGACGATGTTGGCGTCGATCTGGTCGATCCGCCAACCGGAGTGCCCCTCGTGATCGTGGTCGCCCAGGCTCGCCGGCCCGTTGACCCCCGAGCCGACGAAGTCGACGGTGTACCCGCCGGCGACGGCCCGGCGCCACAGCTCGATGCGGTACCCGCCGGGCACGTTGAAGCCGTCGGTGATCGAGTCGCCGAGCGGCATGACGCGTACCCCGCCGTTGGACTCCGCGGCCCGGGCCGGCGCGGCCTGGACCAGCGCCATCCCGGCCGCGAGGGCGAGCCCGAGCGCGCCGGCGGCGAGCGGCCTCAGCCGCCGCCGCTGTGCCTTCCATCGCATGGTTGATCCTTCCGTCGGTGCCGGCCGCGGGACGGTTCCGCGCGGCGCCGGTGGCGGCGGCGGAGCGGCCGACTGAATCGAGGATCGGCGATGCGATCGGCGCCGGGTGAGGTCAGCGGGCCGGTGGAGCGGGCGAGCGCCCCGCTCACTGCGCCGAGCGGTCCGCCGCCACCCGACCGGGCCGACGCCGGCGGGTACGGCCGGCCCGGGTCGCGTGACCCCGGCCGGCCGCGGGCCCGCCGTCAGTGACAGAGACCGATGGCATGGGCGAAGCTGACCCGGGTGGTGTAGTCGATCGGCCAGTTCTCCCAGGGCCCGACGCAGAAGCTGTACTCGAACTGGTTGTCCCAGGTCTCGACGTAGACCAGGACCGTGGTGTCGCTGGCGCAGTGGCGGTACCAGCCCCAGCCGTCGAGGGTGTAGTAGCCGCAGGGCAGCCGCGCGTCGGACGCCGCACCCCCGCCGGCCACGTCGGTGTCGTCCGCGCCGGCGCGAACGCCGCCGGGCCCGGTGGGGCACGGCAGGCTGGTTCCCGGCTGGATCGTCAGCAGGGGAGCCACCCGGAACGCCTCCGGAACGAGGGCGCGCCCGACGCAGAGGCGCAGTTGCGCGCCCGCGCTGTTGGTCAGCGATGCCTGGCATCCGGCGACCGGCTGGTTGTCGTACGAGGCGACCTGCCCGCGCAGCTGGGCCAGCTGCGGGGCGCAGGTGGCGACGTCGAAGACCTGGGTGGTGCCGGTGAAGTACGGGTTCTCGAAGAGGACGAGCTGGCCCCGCGCCTCGGGTGCCGCGCCCGTGCGGGTCGCGTCGGCGGGTGCGGCGCTCGCGGGGGTCGCCCAGAGCGCGGCGAGCGCCAGCAGGATCGGCAGTACGACGAGCGAGAGTCTCTTCCTGGACAAGGTGCTTCTCCCTCCGCACCCGCAGGCGAAACGGGTGCCACGGGTCCAAGGGGTAGCACGCGGGAATTGTTCGGAATCGGCGTCCGCGGCTGAACAATCAATTCGCGGACAACGTCGCCGGTCGATCCCGCCGATGGGCGTGGCCCGGATCGGCCGCCGGCACCGAACCCGGCACCCCGGGCGCCCCGCCGGCCCTGACAGAATGCTGGGGCAACCCGTACACGTGAGGAGACGCCTGTCGTGATCCGTACCCATGACGCCGGGAGCCTGCGCGCGACGCACGCCGGTAGCTCGGTGACCCTCGCCGGCTGGGTGGCCCGCAGGCGGGACCACGGCGGCGTGATCTTCGTGGACCTGCGGGACGCCTCGGGTGTGGTGCAGGTCGTGTTCCGCGAGGGCATGGAGTCGGCCCACGCGCTGCGCAACGAGTTCTGCGTCCTGGTCACCGGCGAGGTGACCCGCCGCCCGGAGGGCAACGAGAACCCCGAGCTCGCCACCGGCGAGATCGAGGTGACCGCGAGCCAGCTGGAGGTCCTCTCCGAGGCCGCGCCGCTGCCGCTGCCCGTGGACGACCAGGTGGAGGCCGGCGACGACCTGCGCCTCAAGTACCGCTACCTGGACCTGCGCCGCAGTAGCCCGGCCCGGGCGATGCGGCTGCGCTCGCGCGCCAACCAGCTCGCCCGCACCGTCCTGCACGACCGCGAGTTCGTCGAGGTGGAGACCCCGACGCTGACCCGGTCCACCCCCGAGGGGGCGCGCGACTTCCTGGTCCCGGTCCGCCTGCAGCCCGGCACCTGGTACGCGCTGCCGCAGTCGCCGCAGCTGTTCAAGCAGCTGCTGATGGTCGGTGGCCTGGAGCGCTACTACCAGATCGCCCGCTGCTACCGGGACGAGGACTTCCGGGCCGACCGGCAGCCGGAGTTCACCCAGCTCGACATCGAGATGTCCTTCGTCACCCAGGACGACGTGATCGAGCTGGGCGAGGCGATCGTCGGCACGCTCTGGCGGGAACTGGCCGGGT
Source organism: Micromonospora sp. NPDC049559 (assembly GCF_040676675.1). Taxonomy (NCBI): domain Bacteria; kingdom Bacillati; phylum Actinomycetota; class Actinomycetes; order Micromonosporales; family Micromonosporaceae; genus Micromonospora; species Micromonospora sp. NPDC049559. The sequence continues at coordinate 126,795 of NZ_JBFAPK010000013.1, forward strand.
ACGAGATCAGCACGCCGATCCCGCGGATCACCTGGCACGACGCGATGGCCCGGTACGGCTCGGACAAGCCCGACCTGCGCTACGGCGTGGAGCTGACCGACCTGACCGACTACCTGCGCGGCACCGAGTTCCGGGTCTTCGCCGGGGCGATCGACGCCGGTGGCTACGTCGGCGCGGTGGTGATGCCGGGCGGCGCGGCCCAGAGCCGCAAGGAGCTGGACGGCTGGCAGGACTGGGCCAAGGCCCGCGGCGCCCGCGGCCTCGCCTACGTGGTGCTCGACGCCGAGACGGGCGAGGCGCGCGGCCCGGTCGCGAAGAACCTCTCCGCCGCGCACCTCGCGGGGCTGGGCGACGCCGTCGGCGCCAAGCCCGGTGACGCCGTCTTCTTCGCCGCCTCGGCGCACGAGCGGGAGGCGCAGGAACTGCTCGGCGCGGCCCGGATCGAGATCGCCAGGCGGGCGGGGCTGGTCGACGAGAGCGCCTGGGCGTTCTGCTGGGTGGTCGACGCGCCGATGTTCGAGCGGACCGACGAGGGCGGCTGGACCGCCGTGCACCACCCGTTCACCTCGCCGAACGGCGAGTGGGTGGACCGGTTCGAGGAGGCGCCGGACCGGGCCCTGGCGTACGCGTACGACATCGTCTGCAACGGCAACGAGATCGGCGGCGGCTCGATCCGTATCCACCGCGCCGACGTGCAGCGCCGCGTCTTCGACCTGCTCGGCATCACCCCCGACGAGGCGAACGACAAGTTCGGCTTCCTGCTGGAGGCGTTCAAGTACGGCCCGCCGCCGCACGGCGGCATCGCGTTCGGCTGGGACCGGGTCTGCATGCTGCTGGCCGGCGCCGACTCGATCCGCGAGGTCATCGCGTTCCCGAAGACCCGCGGCGGGTTCGACCCGCTGACCGGCGCGCCGACGCCGATCACCGCCCAGCAGCGGACCGAGGCGGGCATCGACGCCAAGCCGAAGCCGCCGGCCCCGGCGCACACCGGCACCGCCGGCGTGGCCGCCCCGGTCGAGCCGTCCTGATCCGCCGTCCGAAAGGGCCCCTTCCCGCGGGAAGGGGCCCTTTCCCGACCGTCGGCCCGGTGCCGGCAGAGGAGTGGGCATGACCCTGGTGGTCGTCGGTGCGAGCGGGTACCTCGGCGGTGAGGTGTGCCGGCGTGCCCTCGCCGCCGGCCGGCCGGTCGTCGGGACGTACCACCGGGCGCCCGGCACCGTCGAGGGCGTGCGGTGGGAACGGCTGGACGTCCGCGACGCCGCCGCCGTGCGGGAGCTGGTCCGGGGCGCCGCCCCGGCGGCGGTGGTGAACTGCGCCTACCGCTACGACGGTTGGGACGCCACCGCCGACGGGGCCGCCCACGTGGCGCTCGCCGCGGCCGAGGCCGGTGCCCGGCTGGTGCACCTCTCCAGCGACGCGCTGCACGGCGGCCGGCCGGAACCGTACGGCGACGACGAGGCGCCCACCCCGATCTTTCCGTACGGGGCCGCGAAGGCGGCGGCCGAGACGGCGGTACGGCTGGTCCATCCCGCCGCGGCGATCGTACGGACCTCGCTGATCATCGGTGACCGGCGCGCCAAGCAGGTGCGGCTCTGCCTCGACGTGCTGGCCGGTACGCCCGGCCTGGCGCTCTTCAGCGACGAGGTGCGCTGTCCGGTCTCGGTCCACGATGTCGCGGCGGCGGTGCTGGAACTGGTGGCGGGGGACTACGCCGGCACGCTCAACGTGGCCGGCCCGGAGGCGGTCAGCCGGGTCGAACTTGGCCGGCTGGTGGCCCGCCGCTACGGCCTCGACCCCGTCCGGCTGCGCGCGACGACCATAGCCGAGTCCGGCCATGTCCGCCCGGCCGAGGTACGACTCGACTCCGCCCGCGCCGCCGGCCTGCTGCGTACCCCGCTGCGCCCGATCGCCGAGGCCCTCGCCACCCGCCCGTCGATCTAGGGCAAATCCCCGTGGTTTGATCTCCAATCACCACGATTTGCCCTAGATCGACGAGTGCGGTGGATGCACAAGTATTGTGCATAGACTTTGTGCATAGTTATTGTGCATGTATGCGCCCCTCGACCCGGCCCGTTGACGGCCCGCAGCCGGAGATCTGGCTGGAGAGCCGTCAACTGCGTACCCTCGCCCATCCGCTGCGCGCCCGTCTCCTCGGCGCGTTACGCCTCGACGGCCCGGCGACCGCCACCGAGCTGGCCCGAGCCCTCGACACCAACACCGGCGCGACCAGCTACCACCTGCGGCAACTCGCCGAGGTGGGGCTCGTGGTGGAGGAACCGGACCGGGGCTCCGGCCGCCAGCGGTACTGGCGGGCGGCGCAGGCGGCGCACGGCTGGTGGGACACCGACCACTCCGACCCCGACGACCGCGCCGCGCTCGACTGGCTGGCCGCCGACCAGATCAACGCGATGGCCGAGGAGGCGGCCGGGTGGCGGGCCGTACGGACCGACCGCCCCCGGGAGTGGCAGGACGCCGCCGCCTTCTCCGACCTGCTGCTGCACCTGCGACCCGAGGAACTGCGGGCGCTCAACGACGAGCTGCACCGGGTGGTCGAGCGCTACCACCGCGAGACCACGCCCCGCCGCGAGGGGACCGAGCAGGTGTTCGTCTTCTTCGCCGCCTTCCCCCGGGGCCGAGCCGGCCGCACCGCCGCCGCTTCGCGTGACGGGGCGGCGACCGGGCCGCGCGATGGGGCGGCGACCGGGCCGCGCGATGGGGCGGCGACCGGGCCGCGCGATGGGGCGGCGACCGGGCCGCGCGATGGAAGGGCGGCGCCGGAGCGGTCGAGGCGCCCTACGGCCCCCGGCCGCGACTCCACCCGGGAGGCCCGGTGAGCGCGCTGACCGTACGCGCGGCCCGGAACCGCTACCTCGTCCTCTCCGGGCTGCGCTGGCTGCCGACCGGCCTGCTCATCCCGATCACGGTGCTGCTGATGCTGGAGCGGGGCCTCAGCCTGGCGCAGACCGGCACGGTCTTCGCCGCCCAGGGGCTCGTGGTGCTCGCGCTGGAGCTGCCGACCGGCGGGCTCGCCGACGCGCTGGGACGCCGGCCGCTGCTGCTGGTCGCCGGCGTGATCAACCTCGGCACCCTGCTGCTCCTCGCGTTCGCCCGGGACTACTGGATCTTCCTGCTGGTCTGGGCGTTGCAGGGGGTCTTCCGGGCCCTGGACAGCGGCCCGCTGGAGTCCTGGTACGTCGACGCCACGCTGGCGGCCGACCCCGGCGCGGACCTGGAACGCGGGCTCGGCGCCGGCGGCACCGCCGTCGGGGTGGCCATCGGCGTCGGCTCGCTGCTCGGCGGTGGGCTGGTCGCGCTCGGCCCGGTCGGGAGCGTCAGCGCGCTGACCGTTCCGGTGCTGGTCGCCGCCGGGTTGCAGGTGGCCGGCCTGGTGGCGCTGGCGCTGCTGCTGGTCGAGGTACGACCGGCCCGCGGCCTCGGCGCGCTGCGCGGCACCGTACGCGAGATCCCCCGCGCGATCGGCGACGCGTTCGGGCTGCTGCGACGCTCCCGGATCGTGCTCGCCCTGGTCGCGGTCGAGCTGTTCTGGGGATTCGGCATGGTCACCTTCGAGACGCTGCTGCCGGTCCGGCTCGGCGACGTGATCGGCAACCCCGACCGGGCGGCGGCGCTGCTCGGACCGGCCAGCTCGGCCGCCTGGCTCGCCTCGGCGGCCGGTGCCGCGATCATCCCGCTGGTCGGGCGACGGATCGGCGTCGCACCGGCAGCCGCACTGCTCCGCGTCCTGCAGGGCGCCACGGTGGTGGGGATGGGCCTGCTCGCCGGCCCGGTCGGCGTGATCACCGCCTACCTGGCCTGCTACGCCGTGCACGGGGCGTCCAACCCGCTGCACATGGGGCTGCTGCACCGTCAGGTCGACGGCCCGTACCGGACCAGCGTCATCTCGCTCAACTCGATGGTGTCGCAGCCCGCGGGCTCGCTCGGCGGGGTGGTGCTCACCGCGCTCGCCGGCGCCACCTCGGTCGGTACCGCCATGCTGGTCGGCGGGGTGGTGCTCGCCGCCGCCGCCCCGCTCTACCTGCCGGCCTGGCGCGGCGCGCGCAAGGCTCCCGCGCCCGCCGCGCAGGTCCCGCCCGCCGTGGCCGGTCCGCCGTCCGCGACCCCCGCTTCCGGCGGCGCGGGTCCCGTCGTCCCCGCGCCGAGGCCGACGGCCGACGCGCCGGCCGGGCCCGATGCGCGGGCGGGGTCCGACGCGCCGGCCGGATCCGCCGCGCCGATCGGATCGGATGTGCTGGTCGGACCGGGCGCGGAGGCCGCCGGTCAGGCGACCCCGACCAGCTCCACCGAGGTACGCGCCAGCGACCCGGCGAAGCCGAGCCGCTCGTAGAGGCGGATCGCGACCAGGTTGTCGACCATCACGCCGAGCGTGACCTCCTCCGCCTCGGCCAGCAGTGCCCGGGTCATCGCCGCGGTGAGCGCCGCACCCAGCCCTCGGCCCCGCCACGTAGGGTCGACGGTGAGCCCGGCCAGGAACCCCGTGCCGCCGCGGCTGCGGTCCGCGCCCGCCGCGACGAGCCGGTCGCCGGCCCAGACGCCGTGCCAGTGGTTGACCCGGGGGTCGCCCGGTCGGGTGGTGGTCGCCGGGAACGACGACTCGATCAGGTCGTGGATCGCCGCGTGTTCGGCGTCGGTGAGGCGTACCACCCGCTCCTCGCCCGGCTGCTCGGGCGGCGGGGTCGCCGTCCAGCGGAAGTCCCACTGGTCCCGCTTGCCCGTCCGCAGGTGCGCGTCGAGGACCTCCGGCGCCACCCGGGGCAGGTGCAGCCAGGTCGGCGGCGGGATCGTGCCGGCGGAGATCAGCCCGGCGACGAACCGTACCGCCCGCTCGGGGTCGCCCATCGCGAATCCCTGCCGGCCGGTCGGGCCGTCGCGGAACCACACGGTGGTGTCGTCGACCAGGTAGCCGGTCAGCTCCTCGTCGCCGCCGGTCTGCAGCCGGACGTACGGGTGGTCGCCGGCGGTCGCCAGGACCCCGTCCCGCCCGGCGACCGGTGTCGCTTGCATGATCATTTCGTCACCTTAACGCGGTGCCGCGGCGTCCACCGTGGAGATTGGCGCGCGACCCAGCTGGGTATATCCGCCCCGGACCCACTGAACCCCCCGGAGGAGATCATGCTCGCCATCGCCGCCGCCGCGGTCTTCGGTTTCGCCCTGCTACTCGACCTGCTCGACACCGACCTCGGCGCACCCGACCTGTTCAATTGGAACACCCTCGTGCTCATCGGGCTGTTCCTGGCCGCCCTCTACCTCGCCGGCATCGGCCGGCCCGCCGGAGCCGGCGGCGGTGGTCGCTGGTACCGCGGCCGGCGCCCGGGCCGAGGCTGACCCGCCGGAGCGGTAGCGGATCGTGGCACAACCGGCCAGCCGTGCACGCCGATCGCGGCGGAACGGCACGGGTACGCACGTAATCGGCCCGGTTTCGGTGGATTTTCTGCCCCTGAGACCGGGCCGGTAATGTTTCCCCGATGGAGTCCGACGGCCTCTTCTCTCTCGCCGACCCCGGCGGCGTGCGCGCGGCACCGCCCGGGCCGGCCGCCGTCGACGGCTTCGCCGCGCCCGGCACCGACTCGCCGCTGCCCGTCCGGATGCGTCCGACCAGCCTGGACGAGTTGGTCGGGCAGGAACACCTGCTGGCGCCGGGGGCTCCGCTGCGCCAGTTGGTGACCGGTGCGACACCGATGTCCGTCATTCTCTGGGGTCCGCCGGGAAGTGGCAAGACCACGATCGCGCATCTGGTGGCCGGGGCCACCGACCGGCGGTTCGTGGCCATGTCCGCGCTCTCCGCCGGCGTCAAGGACGTCCGCGCGGTGATCGACACCGCCCGGCGGGAGCGCCGCGCCGGTGGCCGGCCGACCGTGCTCTTCATCGACGAGGTGCACCGGTTCAGCAAGACCCAGCAGGACTCGCTGCTCGCCGCGGTCGAGGACCGGACGGTGACGCTGCTGGCGGCGACGACCGAGAACCCGTACTTCTCGGTGATCTCGCCGCTGCTCTCCCGGTGCGTGCTGCTCACCCTGCAACCGCTCGGCGACGAGGCGGTGCGCCTGCTGCTGCGCCGGGCCGTCGCCGACGAGCGCGGGCTGGGCGGGCGGGTCACGCTCGCCGCCGACGCCGAGGACCACCTGGTACGCCTCGCCGCCGGCGACGTACGCAAGGCGCTGACCGCGCTGGAGGCGGCGGCCGGGTCGGCGACCGCGCTGGGCAGCGACCGGATCGACCTGGCCACCGCGGAGCAGGCCGTCGACGTGGCGGCGGTGCGCTACGACCGCGACGGCGACGCGCACTACGACGTGATCAGCGCCTTCATCAAGAGCATGCGCGGCTCGGATCCGGACGCCGCCCTGCACTGGCTGGCCCGGATGCTGGTGGCGGGGGAGGACGCCCGGTTCATCGCCCGCCGGCTGGTGATCTTCGCGAGCGAGGACGTCGGCATGGCCGACCCGAGCGCGCTGAGCGTGGCGACCGCGGCGGCGCACGCGGTGGAGTACGTCGGGCTGCCGGAGGCGCAGCTCAACCTGGCCCACGCGGTCATCCACCTGGCCACCGCCCCGAAGTCGAACTCGGCCACGGTGGCGATCGGCGCGGCGATGGCGGACGTACGGGCCGGACGCGGCGGCGGGGTGCCCCGGCCGCTGCGCGACGCGCACTATCCCGGCTCCCGGGGCCTCGGCCACGGCACGGGCTACCGGTACCCGCACGACGACCCGCGCGGCGTCGTGACCCAGCAGTACGCGCCGGACGACCTGGTCGGCGTGGAGTACTACCGCCCGACCGGGCACGGCGCCGAGCGCGCCGTCGCCGGCCGACTGCCGGTGCTGCGCCGGATCGTGCGCGGCGAGCCGGCCCCGGCCGGCGGCGGCCGAGCCGAGGCGGACCGTTCCGGCGCGGGCCGCGAGTCCCGGCCGGGAGCGGTGGCGAACGGCAGGACCGGCGCCGAGGCGGAGCGTCCCGGCGCGGGCCGCGAGTCCGGGCCCGGATCGGCGGCCAGCGGCGGGTCCGGATCGGCACCGGGCGACGGCACGGACCGCGTCGGCGCCACCGCGCCGGGCGGCGAGGCGACGGACGACAGCGGCAACACCTCCGCGGGGAAGGAACATCTGTGAGATCGCGCGCTTCCGACCGGCCCGAGGACGGCCCCGACGAGCGGCGGGATCCACGGGCCAAGGGCCGACGCTGGGGTCGTGGCAAGCCCGAGGCCGCCGCCGAGGAGCCGGTCAGCGGCGAGGAACTCGGCTGGATCGCCGACCTTCGTACGGCGAAGGAGGAGCGGGCCGACATCGGTCCGGGCGGGCCGGGCAGCGTTCCCGAGGGCGACGCGGGCCGGCCGCCGGAGCCGCGGCGCGAGGCGCCGCCCGCCCCGGACCGCGACGATCCGGGCGGCTTCCCGGCCCCGGGCGCTCCTCCCGCCCCGCCCGGCCTCGGGCCGGAGCCGGGTGGGCGCGGCGCGCCGTTCGGACCCGGCGAGCCCGGTGGCGGTCCGGCCCGGGCCGCCGCCCGCCGCCCTGAGCAGACCGACCCGGGAGCCGACGTGGCCCGGCCCGTGGGCCGCCGTGGCGGCGCGCCCGCCGGGCCGCCCGCCGCCGCGCCAGCGCCCGGTGGTGGACCCGGCGCCTGGTCGGCCACGTCCGCCGGGCCCCGGCACACCGACCCGGGTCCGGGCGACACCGACCAGGCCGGGGCGTTCGGCGCCGGGCCCCGCCGCGCCGCGCCCAGCGGGGCCGAGCCACGCCGGGCGGCGCCGGACGAGCCGGAGGGCCGCCGCGCGGCAGGGCGCCACGGCGCCGGGCCGGAATCCCGCGACCCGGCCGCCTTCGGCTCGGCGCCGGACGACCCCGAGACCACCGGCGGGCGCTACCGGGTCCCGCCCTTCGTCGGAAACCGCCCGTCCGACCCGCGCGACACGGGCGCCGCGCCGTCGGCGGGTCGTCGCGCGGCCGTGCCGCCGGTGCCGCCGCCGTCGGTCGCCGGGGACGGGCCCGCGTCGACCGGTCGCCGCGCCGCCCCGGAGTCGGCCGCCGAAGGGCGGGCGGGTCGCCGGGCGGCGGGCGCCGTCCCGGGTACCCGCCCCGGTACCGGGCCGGCACCGGAGGAGGGCTTTGCCCCGCCCCGTCCCGGGACCGAGGGCGAGCCCGCCGTACCGCTCACCGGCAACGCGCCACCCGTGCCGCCGCGCCGGGGACGCCGGGCCGCGCCGGAGCCGGGCCTGGACCGGGTACCGCCGGTGGAGCGGGAGCATCCCGCCGGACCCGGCGACGGCCCGCACCGGGCCGGACCGGGCGAACCGTCGGTGGGTCGGCGTGCCGCCCCGGAGCCGGGCGGACCGGGCGTGGGTCGGCGTGCCGCCCCGGAGCCGGGCGGACCGGGCGTGGGTCGGCGTGCGGCCCCGGAGCCGGGCGCGCCCCGTCGCGCCCGCGCCGAGCGGCCCCCCGTGGCCCGTCCGCCGGCACCCGGTGAGCCGGCGGGCCGCGACGCTGGCCGATCCGACATCACCCCGCCGCCCGGCCGGACCCAGCCGGGGCCCGTCGCCGGCGACGGGCCGGGCCTGAGCCGGCTGGGCGGCGCGCCCGCCGGACCGGGTACGCCGCCGGCCGGACCGGGGCGGACGGCCGTGCCGAACGCGGCACCGGGGCGGGCCGAGGCGCCGGGCGCCGGGCGGCCGGCGGGCAGGCCAGGGGCACCGGCCGGGCCGGAGCCGACCGGCCGGCACGGCGCGACCGCACCCGGCACGGGTCGCCACGGGGCCGCCGAGCCGGGTCCGGGTCCGGGTCGCCACGGCAGCACCGAGCCGGGCGCGGGTCGCCATGGCAGTACCGAACCGGGTACCGGCCGGCACGGCGGCACCGAACCGGGCGGGGGTCGCCACGGCGCGGCCGAGCCCGAGCCGGGTCGCCCGGGTGCCGCGCCGGAGCCGGGGCGCGCCGGTGTCGTCCCGCCCGCCGGTCCCGGCCGCCCGCCGCTCGGGAGCACCGGCCGGCCGCGCGCCGGCGCCGTACCCCCGGACCAGGCCGCCGGTCGTGCCGGCGGGCCGGGCCGGGCGAGCGTGCCCGGCGCGGACCGGCCCGGCCCCGGACCGGGCGCGCCCGCCGGACCGCACGGGCCCGGCGGACCGGGTAAGCCCGGTGGCCTCGGCAAGCCCGGTGGGCCTGGTGGGCCTGGCGGACCCCACGGACCGGCCGGGCCCGGCGGGTTGGCCGGGCCCGGTGGGCCGGGCGCACCGCACGGACCCGGTGGACCGCACGGACCCGGTGGGCCAGGCGGACCGGACCCCGCCCCGCCCCGCCCCGCCGCCGCGGCCGCGGCGGTCGCCCCGCCGCGCCGTGACGCGCCCGGGGGCTCGGCGGCCGTACCGTCCAGAGAGGCCGCCGGGCCGCAGCCGGCCCGTGCGGCGGCCGCCGTACCGGGCGTGCCGCCGGTCGGGGCCGCGGCGGTGCCACCGGTCGGCGCGGCGTCCGTGCCGGTGGAGGCCGGCCCCGCGGTACGCTCCGGCCGGGCATCGCTCCGGCCCGACGGGCCGGACGTGGACGACGACGCCGAGCCGGACGGCCCGACCGAGGCCCGCTCGGAGCTGCACCGCCGGGTACGCGAGCAGCGGCGGCTGCGGATGGCCGCGGTCATCCTGGCCAGCCTGCTGGTGCTCGGCGCGCTGCCGCTCTTCTTCGGCATCCGCGCGGCGACCCGCGATCCGGTCTTCAACTCCCTCGACGCGCTCCAGGTGCCGAGCTGGGCCGCGGGCAAGACGGTGGACGACGTGAGCGGCAGCCGGTGGTGCATCATCGAGTGCCGCTACCGGGAGCGCACGGTGGAGTCGACGGGTACCCCGGACGACACGGCCAAGGTCTACGAGAAGGCGCTGGCGGACGAGGGCTGGCAGCGGTGGAAGCCGGACCTCTGTCCGGAGCAGAAGGTCGCCGGGCACTACACCTGCTGGCGCCGGGACGAGCTGACCCTGGACCTCTGGGTCCGGCCGCCGGCCTGCCCGCCGGCGGAGCCGACCGAAGGGGCGGTGGCGCCGCCCAGTCCCGCGACCGATGCCGCGGAGTGCAAGGGTTCGTTGATTTCGGTGAAGGTCCGTAACGCGATCGACGACGACCGGACCAGGCCGCAGCCGAGTACGGATCCCTCGCTCACCGGCGAGGATCCTGACCCGACGCTCCCTCCCGACCCGCTCGGTGACCTGACAGCTTCACCGTCGTGAGACGGGCTCCGTCACGGACGGTAGGGTCTTTGCTTGGTGGTTTGGTCGGCCGCCCGCGCGTCGCGGGCGGCCGGAACGGTTCCCGCGCGCCGCGCCCGGGGTAATGACGGTCGCGCATTCGATACGTACGGGTGGAGGAGAACAGGCGTGGATGGTGGACAGATCGCCGCGTTGATCGCCGCGGGTGCCTTCCTGATGTTGGTGCTCGTGCTGGCCGTGCCGATCCTGCGGCTGCGCCACACGGTCGACGCGGCGACCCGGGCGATCAACGATCTGAACGACCGGACGGCACCGCTGCTCGGCGGCGCGGCCACGACGATCGACAACGTGAACACCGCGTTGACCCAGGTGCACACGTCGCTGGACGGGGTGAACATCCAGCTCGCCAAGATCGACACGATGACCGGCCACGCCCAGAACGTCACCGCCAACGTCGCCAACCTCGCCACCGTGGTCTCCGCCGCGGCGGCGAACCCGCTGGTGAAGGTCGCGGCCTTCGGCTACGGCGTGCGCCGGGCCGCCGCCGCCCGGCGGCAGGCCGAGGACGAGCGCGAGGTACGGGCGGTCATCAAGCAGCGGCGTCGGGCCGCCAAGCGCGGCGCGGAGAGCTGACCGCGCCCGTCGGGTGATCCCGCCGCCTCCGTCGTCGGGGAGCCGAGAGAGGATGAGGCCATGAAGCGACTCCTGTGGTTGGGCATCGGGCTCGCCGTCGGAGCACTGGTCGTCCGGAAGCTGACCCGGACGGCCCAGTCGTACACGCCCGGTGGCATCGCCACCTCGCTGTCGCAATCCGCTGGCGGACTGGTCGAGACGGTGCGTAGCTTCGTCGACGACGTACGGGACGGGATGGCCGAGCGGGAGCAGCAGATTCACGCGGCCTTCGCCGAAGGCGTCGCGTTCGACGACCAGTTCGCCGAGTACCGCGGCAACCCGCGCCTCGGCGATCACGACATTTTCTCGGAGGAAGACACCCGATGAAGACGGCGGAGATCAAGCGGCGCTACCTGGCGCACTTCGCGGCGAACGACCATGCCGTGGTGCCGTCGGCCCCGTTGCCCGCCATCAACGACCCGAACCTGCTCTTCGTCAACGCGGGCATGGTGCAGTTCGTGCCGTACTTCCTCGGGCAGCAGACGCCGCCCTTCCGGCGGGCGGCGAGCGTGCAGAAGTGCATCCGTACGCCGGACATCGACGAGGTGGGCAAGACCTCGCGGCACGCCACGTTCTTCCAGATGAACGGCAACTTCTCCTTCGGCGACTACTTCAAGGAGGGCGCGATCCCGCTCGCCTGGGAGCTGGTGACCAAGCCGGTCGCCGAGGGCGGGTTCGGGCTGGACCCGGAGCGGATCTGGGCCACCGTCTACCTCGACGACGACGAGGCGATCGACATCTGGCGGCGTACCGGGATGCCGGCCGAGCGGATCGTCCGCCGGGGCAAGAAGGACAACTTCTGGTCGATGGGGATCCCGGGCCCGTGCGGGCCCTGCTCGGAGCTGTACTACGACCGGGGCCCCGAGTACGGCCGCGAGGGTGGTCCGGAGGTCGACGAGGACCGCTACCTGGAGTTCTGGAACCTCGTCTTCATGCAGTTCGAGCGGGGCGCGGGCACCGACAAGGAGAACTACCCGATCCTCGGCGAGCTGCCGGCGAAGAACATCGACACCGGCATGGGGCTGGAGCGGATGGCCTCGCTCCTGCAGGGCGTGGACAACCTGTACGAGATCGACGAGGTACGGCCGATCCTGGACCGGGCGGCCGAGCTGACCGGCAAGCGGTACGGGGCCCGGTCGGGGCACGCGGCGGCCGAGTCGGACCCGGACGACGTACGACTGCGGGTGATCGCCGACCACGTGCGCACCTCGCTTTTGCTGATCGGTGACGGGGTGACCCCGTCGAACGAGGGCCGCGGCTACGTGCTGCGGCGGATCATGCGACGGGCGATCCGGGCGGTCCGGCTGCTCGGCTGGCAGGAGCGGGCGCTGCCGGAGCTGCTGCCGGTGGCGCGGGACTGCATGGCGCCGTCGTACCCGGAGCTGGCCGACGACTTCGAGCGGATCGCGCAGTACGCGTACGCCGAGGAGGAGGCGTTCCTGTCGACGCTGCGGGCCGGCACCACCATCCTGGACACGGCGATCGCGGAGACCAAGTCGACCGGCGGCACCTCGCTGTCGGGCGCCAAGGCGTTCCAGCTGCACGACACGTACGGCTTCCCGATCGACCTGACCCTGGAGATCGCGGCGGAGCAGGGGCTCCGCGTCGACGACGAGGGCTTCCGCCGGCTGATGGCCGACCAGCGGGCCCGGGCGAAAGCGGACGCGCAGGCGCGCAAGACCGGACACGTGGACCTGACCGCGTACCGGGGCGTGCTGGACGCCGGCGGCCCGGTGACCTTCACCGGCTACACCGAGGTCTCCCGCGAGTCGACGGTGCGGGCGCTGCTCTCCTCGGGCGGCGAGGCGGTCGCGGCGGCCGGCGAGGGGGAGACGGTCGAGCTGGTCCTCGACACCACCCCGTTCTACGCCGAGGGCGGCGGCCAGCAGCCCGACACCGGTCTGATCACCGTCGGCGGCGGCCAGGTCGAGATCCTCGACGTGCAGCAGCCCATCCCCGGGCTGATCGTGCACCGGGCCCGGGTGGTGCGCGGCGAGGTGCGCAGCGGGGAGACCGGCTTCGCCGAGATCGACATCTCCCGGCGCCGGGCGATCTCCCGGTCGCACACCGCCACCCACCTGGTGCACCAGACCATCCGCAACTTCCTCGGCGAGTCCGCGACCCAGGCCGGTTCGCTCAACGCGCCGGGCCGGCTGCGGTTCGACTTCAACACCGCCAGCGGGGTCGCGCCGAGCGTGCTGGCCGACGTCGAGCAGCAGGTCAACGAGGTGCTGCTGAGCGACCTGGAGGTGCACGCCTTCATCACCTCCCAGGAGGAGGCGCGCCGGCTCGGCGCGATGGCGCTCTTCGGCGAGAAGTACGGCGAGGAGGTGCGCGTCGTCGAGGTCGGCGACTACGCCCGGGAGCTCTGCGGCGGTACACATGTCTCCCGCTCCGGACAGCTCGGCCTCGTGAAGATCCTCAACGAGTCGTCGATCGGTTCGGGCGTACGCCGGGTCGAGGCGCTGGTCGGCATCGACGCGTTCCAGTTCCTGGCCAAGGAGCACCTGCTGGTCTCCCGGCTGGCCGAGCTCTACCGGGTGCCGAGCGAGCAGGTGGCCGAGCGGGTCGAGCAGACCGTCACCCAGCTGCGCGACGCGGAGAAGGAGCTGGAGAAGCTGCGCGCCCAGCTGGTGCTCGGGGGCGCGGCGGCGCTGGCCGCCCAGGCCCGGGACCTGCGCGGGGTGGCCTTCGTCGGTACCGAGGCGCCGGAGGGCGCGGCCGGCAACGACGTACGGACGTTGGCCCAGGAGATCCGCGGCAAGATCGATCCGGCCCGGCCGGCCGTGGTGGCGGTGACCGCCCGGGCGAACGGCAAGGCGTCGCTGGTGGTGGCCGTCAACGCGGCGGCCAAGGGACGCGGCGTCTCGGCGGCGGATCTGGTCAAGGCGGCGCTCTCCGGGCGGGGCGGCGGCAACGCCGACCTGGCCCAGGGCGGCGGCCTGCCGGCGGCGGAGGCGCCAAACCTGCTGGTCACGATCGAGAAGGCGCTCGCCGAGGCCTGAGCCGCGGCCAGGTTGATCCGTGGCGAACCCCTGTGGTTTGATCGGCAGCCACATGATCCACGATGAGATCGACTCGGTTGCGGAGCGGTACGGATGAGTGACTTTCCACGCGGCGTACGGCTCGGCGTGGACGTCGGCAAGGTCCGGGTCGGGGTGGCGGTCTCCGACCCGGACGGCATCCTGGCCACCCCGCTGGTGACCCTGGCCCGGGACCTGACCGCCGACCCGGACCGGGTACCGGCCGACATCGCCGAGTGCGCGCGCCTGGTGGCGGCGCACGAGGCGGTCGAGGTGGTGGTCGGGCTGCCGGTGACCCTCGCCGGCACCCACGGCCCGGCTGCCGTTCACACCAAGGCGTACGCGCAGCGGCTGGCCGAGGCCATCGCGCCCGTTCCGGTTCGCTTCGTCGATGAGAGGATGTCGACGGTCGTCGCGTCTCGTAGGCTGTCCGAGCGGGGCGTCAGAGGACGACGCCAACGGGCGGTGGTCGATCAGGCGGCCGCGGTGGAGATCCTGCAGAGCTGGCTGGATGCGCAGCGGAGGCGGACTTTATGATCGACGAACTTGACCTCGTGTTCGAGGACGAGGATCACGATGGGGGAGGGCGACACACCCGCAGCGCGGCGCGCCGGCGCAAAAAGAAATCCGGCGGACGGGGCCGGACGATTCTCGCGTTGCTGATGGCGTTCGTACTCCTCGGCGTTCTGGGTGGTGGCGTCTGGTACGGCTTCGACCGGGTCCAGTCCTTCTTCACCACCCCCGACTACGAAGGCGCGGGTACGGGCGAGATCCTCGTCGAGGTGAAGGCCGGCGACCTGAGCGCGGACATCGGTACCACGCTCTACGAGAAAGACGTGGTCAAGAGCCAGGCCGCGTTCGTGAAGGCGGCGAAGGCGAATTCCCGGAGCAAGAACATCCAGCCGGGCTTCTACCGGCTGCGCAAGCAGATGAGCGCCGAGAACGCGCTCGGCCTGCTGCTCGACCTGAAGAACAAGGTGACGAAACAGGTCACCATCCCGGAGGGGCTGTCGTACCAGCAGACCTTCGAGGCGCTCGCCAAGGCGACCGGTATTCCGGTCAAGGAGTTCGCCGACGCCGCCAAGGACCCGGTCGCGCTCGGCGTACCGGACTGGTGGTTCAAGCGCGACGACGGCAAGAAGCTCAACAAGTCGATCGAGGGTTTCCTCTACCCGGAGACGTACGAGTTCCCGCCGAACGCGAGCGCCACGGACATGCTCAAGACGATGGTCGAGCACTTCAACAACGAGATGGGCGAAATCAATTTCGCCGACACGGTGCAGCAGAACCTGCACATCTCGCCGTACGAGGCGTTGATCGCCGCCTCGATCGCGCAGGCCGAGGCGATGCACGACAAGGACATGGGCCCGGTGGTGCGGGTGCTCTACAACCGGGCGTACGGCGGAAACTTCCCCTGTAGCTGCCTCGGCCTGGACAGCACGGTGAACTACTGGTTGCGGATCACCGGTCAGGGCAGCAAGGCGTCCGAGCACCTGAGCAACGCCGACCTGCACAACCCGAAGAACCCGTACAACACCCACGACTTCCCCGGCATGCCGATCGGTCCGATCGGCAACCCCGGCAAGGCGGCGATCGAGGGCGCCATGAGCCCGCCGCCGAGCAAGAACGTCTATTTCGTCAGCATCGACACCAAGGGCACGATGGCGTACGCGACCAGCTGGAGCGGCCACCAGGCCAACATCCAGAAGGCGTGCCAGAACGGGATTCCGCTGTGCTGACCCGAGTGACGAGCGTGCCGACCCGAATGATGTCCGTTGCTCCCGACGGGGCACCGAACCGGAACGAGGCCCCGTGAGCGACAGGTCGGGCCGCCGAGGCCAGCCCGGTTACGGCGGCTACCCCGAGCAGCAGGGCTACCCCGACGGCGCCGGTTACGGCGAGGAGCCGGAGGGCTACCGCGAGCGTCGAGGTCGCCCGGTCGCCGGTGGTTACCCCGCCCAGCCTGGCTACGGCGCGCAGCCGGGCTACGGCGACCCGGGTTACGGCGGCGACCAGGGGTACGGGGCCCAGCCGGGTTACGGCGGCGACCAGGGGTACGGGGCCCAGCCGGGCTACGGCGGCGACCAGGGCTATCCCACCGCCGGGACCGGCTCGCCGGCCGGCTACGGCGGCGGCCGGGGCTATCCGGCCCAGCCGGGCTACGGCGCCGAGCCGGCGGGCTACGGCGCCGAGCCGGAGTACCCGACCCGGGACGGCGCCCCGGGCGGCTACGGCGACGACCGGGGCTACCCGGGCCAGCCGGGTTACGGCGGCGAGCAGGGCCACCCGCAGGCCGGCCGCGGCGGCGGGTACGGCGGTCGGACCGAGCCCCAGGGCTATCGCGGCGACCCGGGCTACCGCGAGGAGCAGGGCTACGGCGACCGCCGGGGCTACCCGGCCGGAGGCCAGCCGGCGGGGCCGGGTTACGGCGGCGACCAGGGCTATCCGCAGCCCGGCCGCGACCCCGGCTACGGCGGGTACCCGGAACAGCAGGGCTACCCGGACCAGCCCCGGTACCCGGACCACGGCGGCAACCAGCGGGATCTGCACGGCCGGGACCCCGGCGATCCGCGCGGTCGCGTGGACGAGCGAGGTTTCCCGGGCAGCGGCGAGCCGGGCTTCCTCGACGGTGCCGGTTTCCCCGGCGAGCCGGGCTTCCTCGACGGTGCCGGTTTTCCGGGCGACCCCGGTTTCCCCGGCGAGCCCGGCTACCCGGACGACGAGGCGGACGCGCGCGGCGACGCGGGCACGCGCGACGGCCGGCGGGCCAAGGGCAAGGGCGGCAAGGCCGGCAAGAGCGGCAAGGCCGGCGGCGGCAAGGGCGGCGGCGGCAAGGGCGGGAAGACCGCCGCCGAGGGCAAGGGCGGCAAGGGCAAGCGCAACGTGCTCGTCGTCGCGTTGGCGGCGGTGCTGGTCCTGATCGTCGGGGCGGGTGGCGTCGCCGTCGTCGGCTTCGACCGGATCCAGAACCACTTCTTCACGCCGGACTACGAGGGCCAGGGCAGCGGCGAGGCGCTGATCAAGGTCGCGGCCGGCGAGAACCTCACCGCGGTCGGTACCAAGCTCGTCGAGGCCGACGTCGTGAAGGGCCTCAAGGCGTGGGTGCAGGCGACCGACGCCGAGCCGCGCAGCCGGGGTCTTGGCGAGGGCACCTACAAGCTGCGCAAGCAGATGAAGGCCTCGGCCGCGCTGGCGCTCATGCTCGACCCGAAGAGCCGGGTGATCAACGGGATCACCATCCCCGAGGGTGAGATCACCCTGGCCGTCTACGACCGGCTCTCGGAGTTCACCAAGATCCCGGTGGCAGAGTTCAAGAAGGCGGCGGCGGACCCGGTCAAGCTCGGCGTACCGGCCTCGTGGTTCCAGCGCGAGGACGGCAAGAAGTCGGCCAAGAGCCTGGAGGGCTTCCTCTTCCCGGCGACCTACGAACTGCCGCCCAACGCCACCGCCGAGCAGATCCTCAAGCTGATGGTGCAGAAGTTCATCGAGGTCACCAAGGCGATGAACTTCGAGCAGACGGTCCGCGACGAGCTGCACATCTCGCCGTACGAGGCGTTGATCGCGGCCTCGATCGCCCAGGCGGAGTCGGTGCACCACCAGGACATGCCCAAGGTCGCCCGGGTGCTCTACAACCGGGTCTACGGCGACAACTACCACTGCAACTGCCTGGAGATCGACAGCGCGATCAACTACTGGTTCCGGTTGCAGGGCAAGAACCCGAAGGACTCCGACGACCTGTTGCAGAGCGAGATCAACGACCGGAAGAACCCGTACAACACACACAACGTCGACGGTCTGCCGATCACGCCGATCAGCAACCCGGGCGAGGACGCGCTCAAGGGCGCGATGAACCCGCCGTCCGGGAACTGGATCTACTTCATGACCATCGACAAGCAGGGCACCATGGGCTACGGCTCGACGGACGCCGAGTACCGGGGGTTGATCAAGACCATGTGCCGCAACGGCGTGCTGACCGGGGACAACTGTCGGTGAGGGCGGCGGTACTGGGCAAGCCGATCGCGCACTCGCTCTCGCCCGTGATCCACAACGCGGGCTACGCGGCGGCCGGGCTCACCGGCTGGTCGTACACGGCGATCGAGTGCGCCGAGGCCGAGTTGCCCGACCGGGTCGCCGGCCTCGGGCCGGAGTGGGCCGGGTTGTCGCTGACCATGCCGTTGAAAGAGGCGGCGCTGCGGGTGGCCGGCGAGGTCTCGCCGGTCGCCGCCGCCGTCGGTGCCGCGAACACCCTGGTACGCCGTGCCGACGGCTCCTGGTACGCCGACAACACCGACGTCACCGGCATGGTGCGGGTACTCGGCGAGACCGGGGTGGCGCCCGGCGCCGCGGTGACCGTACTCGGGGCGGGTGGCACGGCCCGGGCGGCGCTGGCCGCGGCGGCCCGGCTCGACGCCGCCACGGTGACCGTGGTGGCGCGCCGCCCCGACGCGGTCGAGGAACTGCGCCCGGTCGCCGCCGCACTGGGGCTGGCGATGATCGCCGGCGCCTGGGCCGACGCGCCCCGGTACGCCACCGCCGACCTGGTCGTCTCCACCGTGCCGAAGCGGGCCGCCGACCACCTGGCCGACGAGGTCGCCTGGCGGAGCGGAACCGTCCTCTTCGACGCGCTGTACGACCCGTGGCCCACCCCGCTCGCCGCCGCCGCCCGGCGCGCCGGCTGCCGGATCGTCTCCGGGCTGGACCTGCTGCTCGCCCAGGCGGTGGGTCAGTTCGAGCAGTTCACCGGCGTGACCGCCCCGGTCGACGCGATGCGTACCGCCCTCGCCGCCGCCCGCACCGCGCCCTGATCCCCACCCGCCCGCACCGTGCCGATCTAGGGCAAATCCGGGTGAGTTGATCTCCAATCACGAGGATTTGCCCTAGATCGACGAGTGTCGCGGACGGGCGAGCGCGAGGACGGCGAGCAGCGACAGGCTGGCCGTACCGGTGATGACCACCGCCATCGGCACCGCGCTGTCGGTGGGGCCGAGCCCGACCAGCGGCGCGGCGAGCGCTCCGAGCACCGACTGGGTCGCGCCGAGTACGGCGGCGGCCGTTCCGGCGCTGCGCGGATGCCGGTCCAGCGCCAGCGCGGTGCTGTTCGGGGTGACCATGCCGACCGTGGCGACGAAGCCGAAGAGCGCGACCGCGACCGGCCACAGCCGGCCGATGCTCGCGCCCGCGAGCAGGCACGCGGCGGCGGTGAGCCCGGCGACCAGCGTGCCGACCAGCAACCGTCGGGCGGGGAAGCGGTCGAGCAGCCGCGCGTTGAGCTGGCCGAGGCCGACCAAGCCGAGCGCGTTCAGGCCGAAGAGCAGGCTGAACACGCCGGCCGGTACGCCGAAGACGTCCTGCATGACGAAGGACGACCCGGAGATGTACGCGAACAGCCCGCCGAAGGCGAGCGCCTGGGTCAGCGCGTAGCCCAGGTAGATCCGGTCGGTGAGCAGCGTCCCCAGCGCCCGGCCAGTGGCGGCCAGCCCACCGGCGTGCCGCCGCTCGGCCGGCAGGGTCTCGGGCAGCCAGAGCGCCACCGCGGTCGCGAGCAGGGCCCCGATCGCCGCGAGCGCGACGAAGATGGCCCGCCAGTCGCCGATCCGCAGCACCAGGCTGCCGAAGCCGGGCGCGGCCACCGGCGCCACGCCGAAGATCAGCGTGAGCTGGGAGAAGTACTTGGCCGCCGCGGCGCCGGAGTAGAGGTCGCGGACCACGGCCCGCGCGACGACCACCCCGGTACCGCCGGCGAAGCCCTGGGCCAGGCGGAGCGCGGCGAGCGTACCGGCGCCGGGGGCGAGCGCGCAGAGCAGGCCGATCACCGCGTACGCGCCGATGCCGAGCAGTACCGGCCGCCGCCGGCCCCACCGGTCGCTGAGCGGTCCGGCGACCAACTGTCCGAGGGCGTTGCCGAGCAGGCAGGTGGTGAGCGAGAGCTGTAGCTCGGACTGGCTGGCGTGCAGCTGGGCGGCCATGCCGGGCAGCGCCGGCAGGTACATGTCCATGGAGAGCGGACTCACGGCCGTGAGGGTGCCGAGCAGGATCAGCAGCGCGGCGCCGGTGGCCCGGCGCGGGCCGGGACCCGGCTCGCGGCCCGCGCCCGCGGCGGCGGCGGCCGCCGAGTCGGGTGCGGCGTCGGCCGTGGCTGTTCCGGTCGCCGCGTCACGTGCGGCGGCCTCGGCCGGCGGAGCTGCTCCGGCGGGCGCGTCGAGCGCGGCGGCTGTCGCTGTTCCGGCCGGCGCGGACCGGTCTGACCTCTCCGGCACGGTATCTTCCCTCCCGACGGCGATCCCGGCCGGAAACCATAGCTCTGTTTTCAGAGTTATTGCGAGGTGAGTGCGACCTGTCGCGAGGTGAGATGGCCGACAACCGGACGTACGGGCCCGATCCGCTGCCCGAGAAGGAGATCGCCGCGGCCGCCGCGGTGCTCGCCGGCGCCCTCGGTGACCTGCACCGGGTGCTGCGCCGCTCGGCCAGCCGCCGGGCCGGGCGGGTACCCCTGCCCGACGCGCAGGTGGAGCTGCTGCGGCTGGTCGAACGCCGGCCGGGCGTCAGCGTGAAGGAGGCCGCCGAGCGGCTCGGTACCGCCGCCAACACGGTGAGCACGCTGATCGGGGAGCTGGCCGGCGCCGGGCTGCTGGAGCGGGAACGCGACCCGGAGAACCGGCGGGTGGTCCGGCTCCGGCTGACCGCCGCCGCCCGCGACCGCATCGCCGACTACGCCGCCCACCGCCGGGACCTGCTCGTCGCCGCGCTCGACCGGCTCGACGCCGAGGCGCGGCGCGAGGTCGTCCGGGCCGCGCCGGGGCTGCGGGCCCTCGCCGACCTGGTCGCCGAGGAGGAGTGACCGGGGTGCGGTCCGCCGCCCGGAACGGCGCGGCTGGGCGGCCCGCTAGCGGTGCGGCTGGGCGGCCCGCTAGCGGCGCGGTCCGCTGTGCGGGACGGCGCGGCCGGGGTGGGGTGCCGTCCCGGCAGCGTGACACACTGGCACCGTGTTGCGCTGGCTGACCGCAGGTGAATCGCATGGCCCCGCCCTCGTCGCGCTCCTGGAGGGCGTACCCGCCGGGGTCGAGGTGAGCAGCGAGGTGATCGTCCGGGAACTGGCCCGGCGGCGCCTCGGCTATGGTCGCGGCGCCCGGATGTCCTTCGAGCGCGACGAGGTCGAGATCATCGGCGGCATCCGGCACGGGCTGACGCTGGGCAGCCCCGTCGCCATCCGGGTGGGCAACTCCGAATGGCCCAAGTGGGAGACCGTGATGTCGGCCGACCCGGTCGACCCCGAGGTCCTCGCCGGGCAGGCCCGCAACGCCCCGCTGACCCGCCCCCGGCCCGGCCATGCCGACCTGGCCGGCATGCAGAAGTACGGCTACACCGACGCCCGCCCGATCCTGGAGCGCGCCAGCGCGCGGGAGACGGCGGCCCGGGTCGCCGTCGGTACGGTCGCCAAGGCGCTGGTGCGCCAGACCCTCGGCATCGAGATCGTCTCGCACGTGGTGGAACTCGGCTCGGTGGCGGCCAAGCCCGGCCTGCAACCCCGGCCGGAGGACGCCGAGCGGATCGACGCCGACCCGCTGCGCTGCCTCGACCCGGAGGCGAGCGCCCGGATGGTCGCCGAGGTCGACGCCGCGAAGAAGGACGCCGACACGCTCGGCGGGGTGGTCGAGGTGCTCGCGTACGGCGTACCGCCGGGCCTGGGCAGCCACGTCCAGTGGGACCGCAAGCTCGACGCCCGGCTCGCCACCGCGCTCATGTCGATCCAGGCCATCAAGGGTGTGGAGATCGGCGACGGCTGGCAGCAGGCCCGCTCCCGGGGTTCGGTCGCGCACGACGAGATCGTGCCGACCGCGACCGGCGTACGGCGGGTCACCGACCGGGCCGGCGGGCTGGAGGGCGGCATCACCACCGGCGAGCCGGTACGGGTCCGGGCCGCGATGAAGCCGATCTCTTCGCTGAACCGGGCGCTCTCCACCGTGGACGTCACCACCGGCGAGCCGGCCACCGCGATCAACCAGCGCTCGGACGTCTGCGCGGTACCGGCCGCGGCCGTGGTGGCCGAGGCGATGGTGGCGCTGGTGCTCGCCGAGGCGGCGACCGAGAAGTTCGGCGGCGACTCGGTCGCCGAGATTCGCCGCAACCTCGCCGGCTACCTCGACAACCTGGTGATCCGGTGACGCGCCCCGTGTGTGTGCTGGTCGGGGCGCCCGGCTCGGGCAAGACGAGCACCGGCGAGGCGCTGGCCGCCGCGCTGGGCGTGACGTTCCGCGACACCGACCACGACATCGAGGCGACGGCCGGCAAGCCGATCCCGGAGATCTTCATCGACGAGGGGGAGGAGCACTTCCGTACCCTCGAACGCCAGGCGGTGGCGACGGCGCTGGCCTCCTTCGACGGGGTGCTCGCCCTCGGCGGCGGCGCGGTCCTGGCCGACCAGACCCGCGCGTCGCTCGCCGGCCACACCGTGATCCACCTGTCGGTCGAGCTGCCCGACGCGCTCAGGCGGGTCGGGCTCGGCGCGGGCCGGCCGCTGCTGGCGATGAACCCCCGCGCCACCCTCAAGCACCTGCTCGACCAGCGGCGACCGCTCTACGCGGAGGTCGCCACGCACACGGTCACCACCGACGGCCGTACGCCCGAAGAGGTCGCCGACGAGATCCTCGCCCTGCTCAAGGAGTAGCGCGGCGGCCGGCGCGTCACGCCTTGCCGACCTTGTCGAGGAAGGCGAGCCAGCTCGCGCTGCGGGCGAACCTGGGCGGCGACAGCAGCTCCAGCGCCACGATCTTCTCCGCGATCAGGTGTAGACGCCGTGCCAGTAACCATCGTGAGAGACCTCGAAGTCGTCGGGCCTGCGCTGCCGCAGAAGCTCGTACCGCTCCACGAAGAGGCTGATCGCTTGTTCGAGGCTGCACCCCTCGGCTTGCCGGATCGCCTGCATCCCCGCGATGATCCGCCGTTGCACAATTAGATCGTCGATCGGCTGCCAAGCGTCCACGTGGTCATCTTGCAAGCCGGCTCCTGGCTTGTCCCGCCCGGGTGGGGGTCCGTGCCGTTTCCGTGGTGCACGCCGCGCGGTGGCGACATCGCGTGGCGGAGCCGATGAATGTCCTACTTGTTGTCGGCGACGAAGACGCCGCGACCGGGGCGGCCGACGAGCACGCCCTGTTGCCGGAGCCTCTTCACGGCTCGGGCAACCGTCGAGGGCGAGATGTCGTAGTGGTCGGCGAGTTGCTGGGTTGAGGGCAACTGCGACGCGGGCGGGAACTCGCCACGCTTGATCCGATCGAGGATGTCGGCGATCAGCTCGTCCATCGTTGGCGGGATAGGCATGTACGGGTCCCTTGCGGTCGGTTGGCCCAACCAGTATTGATCGCGGCCCCGACGTAGGCAACGCATGTCACGCTGCTGACAAAGGTGGCATCGATGGCTCGCTTGACATAGGTGACATGAGGCCAGTAGCGTCGTGACCAGCGGTTAGCGGTCCTGAGCGGTCGGTTGGCGCCTCGCTGGGGGATCCGAAGCCGTCGAAGTCCGGTGCGCCGACCAGCGCGTTGTCGGCGAACGGGGCCTTCATCCCGGGTGGACGGCCCGGGTGCCGCCGGGACAGTGAATGCACGTACTCGCAGCCGTGAATCGGCTGGTGGATGCCGCTGTCCCGGCGCCGCGCAATACCTACGGGAGGGGAGCGGGGATGGGACCGAGCGCCGCCGGAGACAGCCGTGCCAGCCGGGAATAGCGAGCGCGGGAACGCCGAGGAGCGTCTGGTCCCGGCTGCGGTCCGCGCCGCGACCTTCGCCGTACGCTGGCGCGGCCTCGACCCGCAGGACGTGTACGCCTACCTCGCCCGCCTCGCCGACGAGGTCGAGCGGCTGCACCGCGAGGTGACCACCGCCCGCGTGGAGTGCGAGCGGATCCGTCAAGGGCTGCGCCAGTGGCGCGAGCGGCACGTCGGCTGCCGGTTCACCGATCCGCAATGGCCGCATGGGTCGCAATGGCCGAAGCACACCAATCGGGGGCCGCGATGAGCGAAGAGCGCTGGATCATCCACCTGCCGACCCGGCTCACCTCCCGCGAGCGGGCCGCCGAGCTGGCCGCCAGTCTGCGCGACTCGCTCGGGCACGTGGACGTCATCGACTTCGACTACACGACGTTCTCGGAGGAGCACCGGCAGAACATCCGGTACGGGCTGCACTGCAACCTGCCCGTCGACCGGGATCCGGGTCGCTGCTGTCGCCGGCCCGAGGGGCACGACGGCCCGTGCGACGAGCGCGCCTCCGCCCCGCCCGGCTGAGGCGCGAGGCTACTTCGCCGGCGACTTGCGGCGCGCGGCTACCGCGCCGGCGACTTGCGGTGGATCGCGTAGTGCAGTACCAGGAACGGCAGCCCGAAGACCCAGAACGCGTGCTCGGCGCGGAGTTCGCCGTCCCGGACGTACACGTCGAGTTCCTCGGCGAAGCCGTGTACGGCGAGCGTGGTGAGCTGCCGCGACTCCGGTTCGATGTAGGTCAGGTAGTGGCCGGGGTGGGGCAGGTCGCTGCGGCTGGTGAGGACCAGGCCGCCGTCGGGGCGCGGGCGGGGCAGCAGCGTGGCCGTGAAGCTGGCCTGCGGCAACGGGAAACCGACGCTGACGTAGCCGCGCCCGTCGTGCCGGTAGGTGGTGTAGATGCCGACATAGATCGGTTCGTCGGTGTCGACGTACGAGCGGATCCAGCCCCGGATGCCGACCACGCCGTCCCGCTTGGGGCTGATCGTGTCGATGCGGCTGCGTACGCCCCGCTGCGTCTCCCGCTGGTTCATCGGTACGTTCGCCTGCCCGAGCGGACGGGCCAGGAAGGTGCGGTAGAGCAGGTAGCCGGGGCGCACCCAGAGTCGCCACTCGGGCACGATGTCGAGGGTGAAGCGGGTGGTGTGCTCGTAGAACTCGCGCACCCTCGGGTCGACGCCGGCCGGGTCGAACCCCGGGCCGGCCAACTCGTCGAAGGAGGCGACGATGCCGACGTCGGGCGCGTCCGCCCGGTAGTCCCCGCCGACCACCCGCGCCAGCTCGCGGACGTAGCCGGTCCCGACGTACCGGGTACGCGACTCCAGCGGCACCACGAACGGAAGGTCCTCGGCCCCGACCCGCTCGGCCAGCAGGCTCACCTGGGGATCGCGGAAGATCAGCGCCGCCAGCACCCGGTACGCCAGCGCGGTACCGGCGGCGACGATGGCGGCGGGAGCCGGGCGACCCGCCCAGACGCTCTCGTCGACGGTCGACAGGCCGTAGCCGACGGCAGCCCCGACCAGCGGCCCGAGCAGCACCTTGTGCGGTCGTACGCCGAGCAGCCCCACCACCACGCCGGTCGCGAGGCCCACCACGAGCGGACCGGCGCCGGTGAGCCACCCGCCGGCCCAGCCGAGCGGGGCGGCGATCGCCGCGCTCATCACGATCCGCGACCAGAGCGCCGGGATCTCGCCGGGCCGCTGCCGGACCCGCGCCACGGCCTCGGCGGTACCGAGGAGCGCCGCTCCGGCGACCGCGCCGACCAGTCCGGCCGACCAGCCCCAGCGGGCGGCCAGCGCCGCTCCGGCCAACGCGCCGATCACCACGGCCGGGCCGATGGGACCGGGCCGGCGCACATCTGACGAGGTCACGCCGGGAACCTACCGTCAGCGGCGGTCGAGGGTAGTACCCCAGGGGTACGGGAATTCTGGCTCCGTGGGGTGACGTCCCGCCCGTCGACGCGGCCCTACGGTTACGACATCACCCGAGAACCAGAGGAGAAGCTGTGTCCGTCGCATCCCACCCGCGTTCCATCGCCGTAGCCGAGAGCAGCAGTCGTGGCCCGGCGCGCCGACTCGCGGCGCTGACCGGCCGCAGCCTCGCGTACGGCGCGCTGCTGCCGCTGCTGGCCGTGGCCGCCCTGCCGGCCATCCTGCTCGGCCGGGCGGGCACCGCCGTGTCCTGGTGGCGCGCGCTGCGGACCCGGGTGCTCGGGGCGCCGTCCGTCGAGCCCCGGCGCCGGGCGGGCTTTTTCGCCGTCGCCGGCCACGGCCTGCTCAGCCTTCTGCTCGGTGCGGCGGCGCTGCCGCCGCTCGGGGTCCAGCTGCTGATGGTGCTGCGCGGGGCGCTCTACGGCCTGGTGGTCTCCGGGCCGTACGACCACGCGTGGGGCGGGCCGACCCTGGCCGGCGCCTGGGCGGTGCACTTCCTGGTGGGCATACCCACCTCCGCCGCCGGGCTCGCCCTGCTGATCGTCATCGCCGCGCTGCACCAGCGGCTCACGGCCGCCCTCGACGGGCAGCGGCTGCGGCCCTGGGTGCTGCCGCTGGCGCTGCTGATCTGCGCGGCCATGGGACTCTTCTTCGTGGCCTGGCTGCACCAGATCTGAGGCCCGCCTCCTAAGGCCACGCCCTACCGCGCCGGCCCCCGACGCGCCCGGCCGCGTTGTCAGGTTGCCCGGATACCGACACCGGTATCCGGGCAACCTCGGCCTTGCCGGACGCTGGACGGATCCCGCGCGCGGCTGCCGCCGCCGGTCGGGGCTCGACCGCGAGCACCGCTACGCGGTGCTGAGCGCCAGGATCGGGCGTACCCGGGTCGCCCGCGCGGTCGGGGTGAGCGTGGCGGCGAGCGCCACCGCGAGCGTCCCGCCGGCGACCGCCAGGTACATCCAGAGCGGACCGGACGGTACGGGCGAGCCGGTCTTGACGAGGCTGTACGGCACGGTCGTGGTCAGCGCCGCGACCGAGCCGAGCGCGATCGCGAGGACCGCCGATATGGTGCTCTCCACCGCCGCCATGGCCAGCACCTGCCGCCGGGTCGACGCGGTGAGGCGGAGCAACCCGAACTCGCGTCGCCGGTGCCAGGTCGCGGCGACCAGGGTGTTCGTCACCGCGATCGTGCTGAAGGCGATGATCATCGCGACGACGAGGTAGTTCGCCGCCGCGAACTGCGGGCCGACGTCATCCGGGCCGACCGGCGCGGTCAGGGTGCTGTCCTCGGTGCTCTGCATGTAGAGGGTGCCGACCGCGATGCCGACGAGGAGGGTCATCGGGCCCACGACGGCGCCCGCCCCGGCGGCCCGGGCGTGCAGGTTGCGCGCCGCGAGCCGCCCCACGCCGCCGGCCAGTCGGGCGGCGGTACGGCCGACCACCGCGACCACCGCGGGGCTCAGCAGCGCCAGACCGATCGCCGTGGCGATGCACGCCGGTCCGGCCGCCGCGGCCAGCAGCGGCCCGTTGGCCATGCCGAGCGTGCCGAGCCCGGTGCCGATGCCGGCCAGCACGAAGAGGAGGCCGGCGACCAGCCTCGGCCGGGCGAGCGGCGCGGCCCCGGTCGCCGGGCCCGCCGCGCCGGCCAGGGCCAGTACCGCCGGGATCCGCGACGCCCGGCGGCCCGCCAGCGCCGCCGCCGCGACCGCCGAGACCAGCGAGACCGCCGCGCCGACGACGAGGGTCCGCGCGGTCGTGACCAGCGGGGTGCCGGCGGCGACCACGTCCAGCTCGACCATCCGGCCGAGCAGGAACGACCCGAGCCCGATCCCGGGTACGACGCCGACGGCGACCGCCGGCAGGGCGACGGCGACGGTCTCCACCAGTACCATCCGCCGGGTCTGGGCCGGGGTGGTGCCGATCGCGCGGAGCAGCGCCAGCTCGCGTTCCCGCTGTCCGATCACGAGCGAGACGGTGGCGACGACGCCGTACGCGACGATGACCGTGGTCCAGCCGCCCATGATGGCGGCGAGGATGGCCAGGGTCTCCGCCGCGCCGGACGGGTCCGCGAGCCCGGTCTCGGCCAGCGCGGCGAACGCGGTGAGCAGCGCCGTACCGGCGATCATGGCGCCCGCCGAGGCGGCGTACGAGGCGAGCCGGCCCCGTACCGTGCGCAACGCGAGCCGCCAGGTCATCGCCGCCCGCCGTTCGCCTCGACCGGGGCGGCCAGCGTCGCCATCCGCGCGGCGACGGCCTCGGCGCTGGGGCGCAGCAGCGTGTCCCGGATCCGGCCGTCGGCGAAGAAGACGACGGCGTCGGCGACCGCGGCGGCCACCGGGTCGTGGGTGACCATCACGATGGTGCGCCCGGCGGTGTCGACCGCGTGCCGCAGCAGGCCGAGGACCTGGCCCGCCGCGCGGGTGTCCAGCGCCCCGGTCGGTTCGTCCGCGAAGATCACCGCCGGATCGGCGAGCAGGGCCCGGGCGATCGCGGCGCGCTGCTGTTGACCGCCGGAGAGTGCCGCGGGCCGGGCGTCGGCGTGCCGGTCCAGCCCGAGGTGGGCCAGTACGTCGCGGACGGCGGACGCCGGGACGTGGCGGGCGGCCAGTTCCGCCGGCAGGGTGACGTTCTGCCGGACGGTCAGGGTCGGGATCAGGTTGTACGACTGGAAGACGAACCCGAGCCGGTCGCGCCGGAAGCGGGTCAGCGCGGTCTCGTCGAGCCGGGTCAGCTCGACGTCCTCGATGACCACGGAGCCGGAGGTCGGCCGGTCCAGCCCCGCCGCGCACTGCAACAGGGTGCTCTTGCCCGAGCCGGAGGGGCCCATGACGGCGGTGAGCGACCGGCGCGGGAAGGCGACGGTCACCCCGTCGAGCACCCGGGTGGTCGAGTTGCCGATCCGGTAGGTCTTGACGAGGTCGGTCAGCGTCACGCTCGGCCGCGCGACCGGGCCGGCGGTCGGATGACTTTGATACAGCGTACGAGTCATAAATACAGCGTACTCACGCGCCTCTTGCCCGTTCGGGCAGGGGTTCGATAACCGCTTCTACCAGCGTATTTACCGTCTCTGGTGACCTTATCGACACGGTGACGGAGTCGGCGGCTATACTTTCGTCACAAAGCTTCGACCGTGACGAAAAGGGGCCGTCGAGTGGAGTACTGCCGGGTGTGTGGGCGTCAGCTGCCGGCGGCGGGTCGCGGCCGGCCCGCCCGCTACTGCTCGCGCGCCTGCCGGGCGCGGGCGTACCGGGAACGCGTCGCGGAGCGGCAGCGGGAGGAGACGCCGCCGCCCACCCTCCAGACCGCCCGAGCGGTACCGCCCGGGGAGCGGCTCGACCCCGCCGGTCCGGCCCTGACGCTGGAGCGGGTCGTGCGCGCGGCCATCACCCTGGCCGACCGCGACGGCAGCGCCGGACTCTCGATGCGGCGTACGGCCGCCGAGCTGGGCGTCGGCGCGATGTCGCTGTACCGGTACGTGCCGGGCAAGGAGGAACTCGGCGGGCTGATGATCGACGCCGTCTTCGGCGACCGTCCCCTCCCGGAACCCGGTCCGCCCGGCTGGCGGGCGAAGCTGGAACTCTCCGCGTGGCGGGAGTGGGAGACCTATGTGGAGCACCCGTGGGTGCCGCACCTGTTCGCCCTGACCACCCGGCCGCCGATCGCCCGCCAGCTGATGGCGTACACGGACTGGCGGATCCGGGCGTTCGACGACACCGGCCTCGACTTCGCCACGAAGGTACGCATCGCGATCGCGGTCTCCGTACACGCGCAGAGCGCGGCGTTCCTCCTCGCGCACGAACGCCAGGCGCGGGGCACCCGCGAACAGTGGGTCGACGCCCGCAGCTCGCGGATCCAGGAGGCCCTCGGCGCCGGCGGGCTACCGATGATCGCCCAGTTCGACGCCGACGCGCTGCGGGCCTCGGAGCCGGCGAGCGTCTTCGAGTTCGGCCTGCACCGCCTGCTCGACGGCGTCGCGCAACTCGTCCCCGCGCCGCCCGCCGGGGCCGGCGGGGCGCCGGAACGCGAGGCGCGCCGGGAGGGCGATGCCACCGGGCCGGTCCTCTAGGCTTTCCGGCGATGAACGAGTTGACCGAGATACCCATCGGCGGCGAGCGGCCGTACCGCGTGCTCGTCGGCCGTGACCTGCTGGGTGACCTGCCGGCGCTGCTGGACGGCGCCGCCCGGGCCGCGCTGCTCTACGCGCCGCCGCTGAAGTCCCACGTCGACGGCCTGGCCGAGCGGCTGCGGGCCGCCGGGGTCCAGCCGCTGACGATCGAGGTACCGGACGCCGAGTCCGCCAAGACCGTCGAGGTCGCCGCCCGGTGCTGGGACGAGCTGGGCGCCGCCAACTTCACCCGTACCGACGCGGTGCTGGGGATCGGCGGCGGCGCGGTCACCGACCTGGCCGGTTTCGTCGCGGCGACCTGGCTGCGCGGCGTGCGCTGGGCGGCGGTACCCACCTCGCTGCTCGGCATGGTCGACGCGGCCGTCGGCGGCAAGACCGGGATCAACACGGCCGCCGGCAAGAACCTCGTCGGTGCCTTCCACCCGCCGGTCGGGGTCCTCTGCGACCTGGCCATGCTCGACACGCTGCCGGCCGCCGACCTGCTCGCCGGCCTCGCCGAGGTGGTGAAGTGCGGCTTCATCGCCGACCCGGCCATCCTCGAACTGGTGGAGCGGGACCCGGCCGCGGCCACCGACCCGGCCGGCCCGGTGGTGCGCGAGCTGATCGAGCGGGCCATCCGGGTCAAGGCCGACGTGGTCTCGGGCGACCTGCGCGAGTCCGGGGTACGCGAGGTCCTCAACTACGGGCACACGTTGGCCCACGCGATCGAGCGGGCCGAGGCGTACCGCTGGCGGCACGGCCACGCCGTCTCGGTCGGCCTGGTCTACGCCGCCGCGCTGGCCCGCCGCGCCGGCCGGCTGGACGGGCCGACGGCTGACCGGCACCGGGCGGTACTGGAGAGCCTCGGCCTGCCCACCACGTACCGCGCCGACGCCTGGCCGGACCTGCTCGCCACCATGCGGGTGGACAAGAAGGCCCGGGGCGCGCAGCTGCGGTTCGTGGTCCTCGACGGGCTGGCCCGCCCGGCCATCCTCGCCGGGCCGGACGACGCGCTGCTGCGCGCGGCGTACGAGGAGGTGGCGCGGGCGTGAAGGTCTACGTCCTGAACGGTCCGAACCTGGGCCGGCTCGGCACCCGCCAGGTCGACGTCTACGGGGTCACCAGCTACGCGAGCCTGGTGGAGCAGTGCCTGACGGTCGGCGCGGAGCTGGGGCTGGACGTCGAGGTCCGGCAGACCGACGCCGAGCACGAGATGCTGGCCTGGCTGCACGCCGCCGCCGACGAGGAGGCGGCCGTGGTGCTCAACCCCGGCGCCTGGTCGCACTACTCGTACGCGGTCCGCGACGCCTGCGCGATGCTGCGGGCTCCGCTGGTCGAGGTGCACATCTCCAACATCCACGCCCGGGAGGAGTTCCGGCACCACTCGGTCGTCTCGGCGGTCGCCACCGGGGTGATCTGCGGGCTCGGCGTCGACGGGTACCGGCTCGCCCTCACCCACCTGGCCTCGCGCGCGACCCCCTGACCCGTCATCGCCGGCCTGGCCGCGACCCTACGGTCACGGGCGGGAATCGTGCGATGTCGGGGCATCGGCGGTCCAGGAGGCGAGGATCCCGAGAGCCTGGTGTGACGGGGTGCCGGGTTCGGGAAGACCGACCTCCCGTGGCGTCAGCTGGGCGCGCCGGGCCCGGAGGAAGTCCCCGAACTCGGCGGAGCGGCCCGACGCGGTTCTCACGAGTTCCATTCTCCGCGCCGGGAGCCGGATGTGAGGGGGCAGAATCCTTCCCCCGAAGTCCGGTACCCGGACCGGAACTCGCCCTTCTACGCGGGTGAGAAGGCGGGCGAGGGTTGGCTTCGTGCCCCGGCGGTTCGCCCGGGCAGGGCCGGCGGAAGCTCCGCCCCCTTCGACACCCGACGGAGAAGACCCGTATGAAGACGAACGTCACGTTCGACAGCGCCGGCCTGGCCCTGGCCGGTCACCTCTACACCCCCGACGAGCAGCACCCCATCCCCCGGCCCGCGATCGTCGTCGGACACCCCGGGAGCGGTGTGAAGGAGCAGGCCGCCGGCGGCTACGCCGAACGGCTGTCCCGCGCCGGCTACGTCACCCTCGCGTTCGACGCCGCCTACCAGGGCGAGAGCGAGGGCCAGCCGCGCGGGTTGGAGGACCCGGCGCACCGCGTCGAGGACATCAGGGCGGCGGTCTCGTACCTGGGCACCCGGACCGACGTCGATCCCGACCGCATCGGCGCGCTCGGCATCTGCGCGTCCGGCGGCTACGTGCTCACCGCCTCCGCCACCGACCACCGGATCAGGGCCGTCGCGACGGTCAGCGCCGCCGACATGGGCCGGCAGTTCCGCGAGGGCGCCGACGGTACGCAGGACCCGGCCGTCATCCAGGGTCTGCTCGACGCCGCGGCGGCGGCCCGCACCAGCGAGGCCCGGGGCGAAGGCGTCGGCGTCTTCCCGATCTTCCCGGAGACGGAGGAGCAGGCTCGCGCCGGTGGCCGGCACCTCTTCGAGGGATGGGAGTACTACTGCACCGACCGGGCGCGGCACCCGCGCTCGGCGAGGTCCTTCACCCTGAACAGCGTGGACCGCATCGCGGCGTTCGACGCCTTCCGGTTCGTCGAGCTGATCGCGCCACGCCCACTGCTCATGATCGTCGGTACGGAGGCCGTCACCGCGTGGATGACCTCCCGCGCCATCGAGATGGCGCGGGAGCCCAAGGAGCGGTACTGGATCGACGGCGCCAGCCACGTCGACCTCTACGACCGGGACGAGTACGTCACGCAGGCGATCGCCAGGCTCGCCGACTTCTTCCGGGCGAACCTGGCCGAAAAGGTCACGCTGGGCTAGGGCGTGTCTCGTGGATCTCCTGGCGGGCCGCGGCGGGGCCCGGACGACGCCCGGCGGCGTTGTCGGCTCGCCCGGGGCTGACCCGACCTCCGGTCAGCCCCGGGCGACCCGGTCGAGGAGCGCGGCCAGTTCGGCGGGGCGGGACAGGAACGGCGAGTGGCTGGTGGGAATCCGATGGATGTGCTTCGCGCGGGTGGCCATCTGTTCCTGCAGCTCGACCGGGAGCGAGGCGTCCCGCTCGGTGAGGATGTAGGTGCTGGGGACGGTGTGCCACGCGGCCCGGGTCACGCGGTCGACGAACGGCTGGAGGCGCTGGTCGACGAGCCGGCCGATGGCCAGGTCGGCCACCGCCCTGGGTACGTCGGCGTAGAGCTGGGCCCGCGGGTCCGAGACGATCGGAAACAGACCCTCCGACGACTCGGGGTCGGGGGCGCCGTGCAGGGCGATCAGCGACTCGTCGACGTCGGGGACGTAGGCGGCCAGGTAGACGAGGTGCTGGACGTTGGGCAGGCCGGCGACGCCCTCGGTGGCCGGGATGCCGCCGTACGAGTGGGCCACGACGACGACCGGGCCGCCGATGGTCTCGATCGCCGCGCGGATCACCTCGGCGTCGTCCCGCAGACCGCCGCGCGGGTCGGGGCCGGTGGTGGGCAGCTTCACCGCACGGCTGGCGTAGCCGAGCGCGTCCAGCTCGCCGCGCAGCAGGTCCCACGTCGACGGGAGGTGCCAGGCGCCCGGTACGAGGACGAATGTGGGTCGCTCAGTAGACATGCTGTTTCTCCGATTTCCGGCGAGCTGCTGGACGCTATGGTTGGACACCATAGCTGGACACGATGTCCAAGTCGAGTGTAGGAGACGCGCCCCTAGGATCGACACATGGCTTCTGTCACCCGCCGGCGCGCGGCCGGTCCGGACCGCCGGGCCGCCACCGATGCCAAGATCATCGAGGCGACCGAGCGGCTGCTGGCGGGCGGCGCACGCTTCACCGAGCTGGGCGTGCAGCGCCTGGCGGCCGAGGCCGGAGTCGGCCGCTCGACCTTCTACCTCCACTTCCGGGACAAGACGGAGGTGCTGCTGCGGCTCATCGACACGCTCGTGGACGGCGCCTTCGAGCTGATGAGTTCGATCACGCCCGCAGCCGGACTGGAGGGCCTCGTCGCGACGATGATCCGGGACGTGCGCTACTACCGGGAACGGCGGCACCTGCTGGCCGCGATACTGGAGGTGTCCGCGTACGACACGGCGGCGCGCGAGTTCTGGGACAGTCAGCTGCAACGCTTCATCGACCTGGCCGAGGTGTGGCTGCGCGGCGACCAGGAGGCGGGCCGGACCGCCGCCGACCTGGACCCACCCACCGCGGCCCGGGTGTTCGTCTGGGGTGGTTTCCAGGCGTTGGCCAACCAGGTCCTGATCGGCCCGGAGGACCAGGACGAGGTGGTGGCGCGGGAGATCGCCCTGCTCATGTGGTTCGGCGGGTTCCGCCGGCCGGCCCAGAGCTGAGGCGGGCCGGCCGGCGGCCGCGTCCACCCGAGCCGGCGGGGAGCGCGGCGGGACCAGTAGACTTGTCGGGTCCGTCCGCCACATTGACGATCAAGGCAGGAAATGGCCACCACCAACGACCTGAAGAACGGTTTGGTTCTCAACCTCGACGGCGAGCTCTGGACCGTTGTGGAGTTCCAGCACGTCAAGCCCGGCAAGGGTGGCGCCTTCGTGCGCACCACGCTCAAGAACGTGCTCTCCGGCAAGGTCGTCGACAAGACCTTCAACGCGGGTACCAAGGTCGATACCGCCACCGTCGACAAGCGCACCATGCAGTACCTGTACGTGGACGGCGAGGACTACGTCTTCATGGATCTGGAGACCTACGACCAGATCCCGGTGCCGGGCGGCACCGTCGGCGAGGCGGCCAACTACCTGCTGCCCGAGGCCGAGGTGATCGTCGCCACGCACGAAAGCGTGCCGCTCTACATCGAGCTGCCGACCAGCGTGGTGCTCGAGGTCACGTACACCGAGCCGGGTCTGCAGGGCGACCGCTCCACGGGCGGTAACAAGCCGGCGACCGTCGAGACCGGTGCGACCGTCCAGGTGCCGCTCTTCATCACCACCGGTGAGAAGATCAAGGTCGACACCCGCGACGGCCGTTACCTCGGCCGGGCCTGATGGCCGAGGGGCCCAAGGCGCAGATGCCGGCGCGCCGCAAGGCGCGCAAGCGTGCGCTGGACGTGCTCTACGAGGCCGACCTCCGGGGACTTCCGCCGGGGGAGGTGCTCACCGGCTACGTCGCGCGGCTGGAGCAACCCCGGCCCGAGCACCTGGGCTATGCGATCGGTCTGGTCGAGGGCGTGGCGGCGCACCGGGACCGGATCGACGAGTTGATCGCCAGCTACGCCGAGGGCTGGACGCTGGACCGGATGCCGGTGGTGGACCGCAACCTCGCCCGGATCGCCGTCTACGAGCTGCTCTACGTGGACGAGATCGACGATCCGGTGGCGATCACGGAGGCGGTGGAGCTGGCCCGGCAGATGTCGACCGACGACTCGCCGCGCTTCCTGAACGGGCTGCTGGGCCGGATCGCGGAGTACGCCACGCGCTGAGGCCGGTCCGCCATCGACCGTGCTGCGCGGTATGGCCGGCGTCGTGGCGGTATCGCATCGTACGAGGGGACGCGACCGGGATGGTCGCGTCCCCTCGTACGTGTGTGTCGGTGTTTCCGGGGGTGGTGGTGCGGGCCGCCGTCAGGAGGCGAAGAGGGCCCGCGGGTCGGCGACGAGTACGCCGTGCTCGGTGAGGCGCTCGATCAGCCCGGACGGCGAGGAGTCGTAGACGATGGCGAGCGACCGCAGGTCGTCCGCGCGGATCGACAGGACCCGGCCGTTGTAGTCACCCCGCTGCTGCTGGATGGCCCGGGCGTAACGGGCGACGTAGGCGAGCTCCTCGGACGCCTCGTCGTAGAGCCGCTCCAGGTCGAGCACGATCTTGTTGGTCGGCTCGTGGCGGACTCCGCTGCCGTCCGGCAGCAGTTCGGAAACGGGTACGCGGTAGAAGTCGGCCAGCTCGGCCAGGCGCGACACCGTGACGGCACGGTCACCGCGCTCGTACGAACCGACGACGACGGCCTTCCAACGCCCGTTTGACTTCTCCTCCACCCCCTGCAGGGAAAGCCCCTGCTGCTGACGGATAGAGCGCAGACGCGCGCCCAACGACTTTGCGTACTCAGAGGGCATTCGGACACTCCCAGGTGCTGGCTCGGGGTTCTCCCCAGCGATCGCTACGGAGCGTGACGGTACGGGGATTGCGACACCGGGTCAAGTATTCGTGACCTACCTGTTGGCAAGATCGTAGGGAGTTGTTCGGATTCCGGTATCCCGTAGACCGCTGACCGGACGGTCAGGAACCCGAGGTGGGGATCCCTGTGGTCACTGGTAACGTGGCGTGAAGCCCCGGCGTCCGACCCCCGGGACGGGCGCCGAATCCGACATCCTTTAACGACCCGTCCCGTGAGGCGGGGAAGGAGGTCCGCCGTGGCCTACCCGCAGGCCGCCCAGCCCGCGACCACGCCGCCACCGTCCGTGAAGGTCATCCTCACCAGTGCCGAGCTGCACCGGGTGGTCGACCGCATCGCACACCAGATCCTGGAGAAGACCCAGGGCGCGGCCGAGACGGTGTTGCTCGGCATCCCGACCCGGGGCGCGCCGCTGGCCCGCCGGCTGGCCGCCCGGATCAGCGCCTTCGAGGACGTGCGGGTACCGGTCGGTGTGCTCGACATCACCCTCTACCGCGACGACCTCCGCCGCCACGCCACCCGCGCGGTCGGCCCGACCGAGGTGCCGCCCGGCGGGATCGACGGCAAGCGGGTGATCCTCGTCGACGACGTCCTCTTCTCCGGGCGTACCGTCCGGGCCGCGCTCGACGCGATCAACGACCTCGGCCGGCCCAGCTCGGTACAGCTCGCGGTACTGGTCGACCGGGGCCACCGGGAGCTGCCCATCCGGGCCGACTACGTGGGCAAGAACATCCCCACCTCGCTGGCCGAGAGTGTCCGGGTCACCCTCGCCGAGGTCGACGGCGCCGACGAGGTCCGGCTCTACCCGGCCGGCGACGGCCAGCAGGCCCGCGGCGAGCGTCCGGACCCGTCCGCCCCGGAGACGAGCGAGAGGCCCACGCGATGATCAAGCACCTGCTCTCCGGCGGCGACCTGGACGCCCGGACCGCGACCCAGATCCTGGACACCGCGGCCGAGATGGCCTCGGTGGCCGGCCGCGAGGTGAAGAAGCTGCCGGCCCTGCGCGGCCGTACCGTGGTCAACCTCTTCTACGAGGACTCCACCCGGACCCGGATCTCGTTCGAGGCGGCGGCGAAGCGCCTCTCCGCCGATGTGATCAACTTCTCGGCCAAGGGGTCGAGCGTCTCCAAGGGCGAGAGCCTCAAGGACACCGCGCTCACGCTGCAGGCGATGGGGGCCGACGCCGTGGTGGTCCGCCACCCCGCCTCCGGCGCCCCGCACCGGCTGGCCAACTGGGTCGACGGCTCGGTGGTCAACGCCGGCGACGGTACGCACGAGCACCCGACCCAGGCGCTGCTCGACGCGTACACCATGCGGGCCCGGCTCGGCCGCCTCGCCGGACTCCAGGTCGCCGTGGTCGGCGACGTGCTGCACAGCCGGGTGGCCCGCTCCAACGTGCTGCTGCTCTCGACGCTGGGGGCGAAGGTCACCCTGGTCGGGCCGCCGACGCTGCTGCCGGTCGACATCGGTACCGCGCTCGCGCCGGGCACCGACGTCTCCTACGACCTCGACGCGGTGCTGCCCGGCTGCGACGTGGTGATGATGCTGCGGGTGCAGCGGGAGCGGATGGCCGACTCCTACTTCCCCTCGGCGCGTGAGTACGCCCGGCGGTACGGGCTGGACGGCCCGAGGATGCGCCGCCTGCCCGAGCACGCGATCGTCATGCACCCCGGACCGATGAACCGGGGCATGGAGATCGCTCCCGAAGTCGCTGACTCGGCCCGGTCCACCATCGTCGAACAGGTCACCAACGGCGTCTCCGTCCGCATGGCCGTGCTGTACCTGCTGCTAGGGGGAAAGAACTGATGAGCGAGCCGGTACGGCCCTCGTACCTGATCAAGGGAGCCCGGTTGGTCGGCGCCGCGCCGACCGACCTGCTGCTCCGCGACGGCGCGGTGGTGGCCACCGGGTCCGGCCTGGACGGCCGCGGCGCCGAGGTGGTCGACGCGGCCGGGCTGGTGGCCCTGCCCGGCCTGGTCGACCTCCACACCCACCTGCGCGAACCGGGCCGGGAGGACGCCGAGACGGTCGAGTCCGGCTCCCGCGCCGCGGCCCTGGGCGGCTACACCGCCGTCTGCGCCATGGCCAACACCTCGCCGGTGGCGGACACCGCCGGCGTGGTCGAGCAGGTCTGGCGGCTGGGCCGCGAGGCCGGGCTGGTCGACGTGCAGCCGGTCGGCGCGGTCACCGTCGGCCTCGCCGGCGAGCGCCTCGCCGAGCTGGGCGCGATGGCGACCTCGGCGGCCCGGGTGCGGATCTTCTCGGACGACGGGCACTGCGTGGCCGACCCGCGCCTGATGCGGCGCGCGCTGGAGTACGTCAAGGCGTTCGACGGCATCATCGCCCAGCACGCCGAGGAGCCCCGGCTGACCGAGGGCGCGCAGATGCACGAGGGCGAGGTCTCCACCCGCCTCGGACTGACCGGCTGGCCGGCGGTGGCCGAGGAGGCGATCATCGCCCGGGACGTGCTCCTCGCCGAGCACGTCGGCAGCCGCCTGCACGTCTGCCACGTCTCCACCGCCGGCAGCGTCGAGGTGCTGCGCCAGGCCAAGGCCCGGGGGGTACGCGTCACCGCCGAGGTGACCCCGCACCACCTGCTGCTCACCGACGAGCTGGCCGGCAGCTACGACCCGGTCTACAAGGTGAACCCGCCGCTGCGCACCGCCGCCGACGTGGCCGTGCTGCGCGCCGCGCTCGCCGAGGGGATCATCGACGTGGTCGCCACCGACCACGCCCCGCACGCCCTGGAGGACAAGGAGTGCGAGTGGGCGTACGCCCGGCCGGGCATGGTCGGGCTGGAGACCGCGCTGCCGGTGCTGCTGCACGTGCTCACCGAGTCGACCGCCCGGGGCCTGGACGACCCGGCGCTCTGGGAGCTGGTCGCCGAGCGGATGTCGCGTACCCCGGCCCGCATCGCGGGGCTGACCGAGCACGGGCGCGACCCGGCGCTGGGTGTTCCGGCGAACATCACGCTGGTCGACCCGGCCGCCCGGCGTACCGTCGACCCGGCGGAGCTCGCCAGCCGCAGCCGGAACACCCCCTACGCGGGACGGACGCTGCCGGGACGGATCGTCGCGACCTTCCTGCACGGCGAACCGACGGTCCTCGACGGAAAGGCAGTCAGGTAAATGGGCAAGCGTAGGGCTGCGATTCTCGTACTCGAGGACGGGCGCACGTTCCACGGCGAGGCGTACGGCAGCGTGGGGGAGACCTTCGGCGAGGCCGTCTTCAACACCGGGATGACCGGGTACCAGGAGACGTTGACCGACCCCTCCTACCACCGGCAGGTGGTGGTGCAGACCGCCCCGCACATCGGCAACACCGGGGTCAACGGCGAGGACGACGAGTCCGGCCGGATCTGGGTCGCCGGCTACGTGGTGCGCGACCCGGCCCGGATCGGTTCGAACTGGCGCGCCAGCGGCGGGCTGGAGGACCGGCTCGCCACCGAGGGCGTGGTCGGCATCAGCGGCATCGACACCCGCGCGCTCACCCGCCACCTGCGGGAGCGCGGCGCGATGCGGGTCGGCGTCTCCAGCCTCGACGACGACCCGCGCGCGCTGCTGGAACGGGTGCGCCAGTCGCCGCGGATGGTGGGGGCGGACCTCTCCGCCGAGGTGACCACGGCCCGGCCGTACACGGTCGAGGCCGAGGGCGAGCACCGGTTCACGGTGGCCGCGCTGGACCTCGGGATCAAGCGGAACGTGCCCCGGCGGCTCGCCGCCCGCGGCGTCACCACGCACGTGCTGCCCGCCAGCACCACCATCGACGAGCTGATCGCGACCGGCGCGGACGCGGTCTTCTTCTCGCCCGGCCCCGGCGACCCGGCCACCGCCGACCATCCGGTCGCGCTGGCCCGCGAGGTGATGCGCCGGCGGATGCCGCTGTTCGGCATCTGCTTCGGCAGCCAGATCCTCGGCCGGGCGCTCGGCTTCGGCACGTACAAGCTCGGGTACGGCCATCGCGGCATCAACCAGCCGGTGCTGGACCGGGCCACCGGCAAGGTCGAGGTGACCAGCCACAATCACGGCTTCGCGGTCGCCTGGCCGGGCCGCGAACCGGATGACAGCGCGGTCGCCTGGCCGGGCCGCGAACCGGGGCTCGGCGCCGTGGACGCGCCGGCCGGGGAGGCGATCGAGACCGACTTCGGCGCGGTCGAGGTCAGCCACGTCTGCCTCAACGACAACGTGGTCGAGGGCCTGCGGGCCCGGGAGGTGCCCGCGTTCACCGTCCAGTACCACCCCGAGGCGGCGGCGGGCCCGCACGACG
This sequence comes from Micromonospora sp. NPDC049559, assembly GCF_040676675.1. Classification (NCBI taxonomy): domain Bacteria; kingdom Bacillati; phylum Actinomycetota; class Actinomycetes; order Micromonosporales; family Micromonosporaceae; genus Micromonospora; species Micromonospora sp. NPDC049559. The sequence continues at coordinate 166,832 of NZ_JBFAPK010000013.1, forward strand.
CGGACTACCTCTTCGATCGCTTCGCGGAACTCATTGAGGGCGGTAAGAATGCCTAAGCGGACGGATCTGAAGCACGTCCTGGTGATCGGCTCCGGCCCGATCGTGATCGGCCAGGCCTGCGAGTTCGACTACTCCGGCACCCAGGCGTGCCGGGTGCTGCGCAGCGAGGGCCTGCGGGTGAGCCTGGTCAACTCCAACCCGGCCACCATCATGACCGACCCGGAGTTCGCCGACGCGACGTACGTCGAGCCGATCACCCCGGAGTTCGTGGAGCTGGTCATCGCCCGGGAGCGGCCGGACGCGCTGCTGGCCACGCTGGGCGGGCAGACCGCGCTGAACACCGCGGTCGCGCTGCACGAGTCGGGGGTGCTCGACAAGTACGGCGTGGAGCTGATCGGCGCGAACATCGACGCGATCCGGCGGGGCGAGGACCGGCAGCTCTTCAAGGACATCGTGGCGAAGGCCGGCGGGGAGACCCCGCGCAGCCGGGTCTGCCACTCGATGGCCGAGGTCGAGGAGACCGTGGCCGAGCTGGGCCTGCCGGTGGTGATCCGCCCGTCGTTCACCATGGGCGGGCTCGGCTCGGGCATGGCCCACACCGCCGAGGAACTGGCCCGCATCGCCGGTGCCGGCCTGGCCGCCAGCCCGGTGCACGAGGTCCTCATCGAGGAGAGCGTGCTCGGCTGGAAGGAGTACGAACTCGAACTGATGCGCGACCGGCACGACAACGTGGTGGTCGTCTGCTCGATCGAGAACGTGGACCCGATGGGCGTGCACACCGGCGACAGCGTCACCGTGGCGCCCGCGATGACGCTGACCGACCGGGAGTACCAGCGGCTGCGCGACCTGGGCATCGCGGTGCTGCGCGAGGTCGGGGTGGACACCGGCGGCTGCAACATCCAGTTCGCGGTGAACCCGGAGAACGGCCGCCTGGTCGTGATCGAGATGAACCCCCGGGTCTCCCGCTCGTCGGCGCTGGCCTCCAAGGCGACCGGCTTCCCGATCGCGAAGATCGCGGCGAAGCTCGCCATCGGCTACACCCTCGACGAGATCCCCAACGACATCACCCGGCAGACGCCGGCCGCGTTCGAGCCCGCGCTCGACTACGTGGTCGTGAAGATCCCCCGGTTCGCCTTCGAGAAGTTCCCGGGCGCGGACCCGGAGCTGACCACCACGATGAAGTCGGTGGGCGAGGCGATGAGCCTGGGCCGCAACTTCCCCGAGGCGCTCAACAAGGCGATGCGCTCGATGGAGACCAAGGCCGCGGGCTTCTGGACCCAGCCGGACCCGCCGGGCGCCACCCTGGAGAACACGCTGCGCGCGCTGCGGGTACCGCACGACGGGCGGCTCTACACCCTGGAGCGGGCGCTGCGGCTGGGCGCCACGGTGGCCGAGGTCTCCGCGGCCTCGGGTGGGGTCGACCCGTGGTTCGTGGACCAGATCGCCGGGCTCGTCGAGCTGCGCGAGGAGATCGTCGCGGCGGCGGTGCTGGACGAGCCGCTGCTGCGCCGGGCCAAGCGGGCCGGGCTGTCGGACCGGCAGCTCGCCGCGCTCCGCCCGGAGCTGGCCGCCGAGGACGGCGTACGGGCGCTGCGGCACCGGCTCGGGCTGCGCCCGGTCTACAAGACGGTGGACACCTGCGCGGCCGAGTTCGCCGCCGCCACGCCCTACCACTACTCGACGTACGAGGAGGAGACCGAGGTCGTCGGCTCGGACCGGCCCAAGGTGCTGATCCTCGGCTCGGGGCCGAACCGGATCGGGCAGGGTATCGAGTTCGACTACTCCTGCGTGCACGCGGTGCAGGCGCTGCGCGGCGCTCTTCCGGCGGCCCCCGGGGGGCCGGGCGGCGACGGCGCCGGGGCGGACGCCGGCGGCTACGAGACCGTGATGGTCAACTGCAACCCGGAGACCGTCTCCACCGACTACGACACCGCCGACCGGCTCTACTTCGAGCCGCTCACCTTCGAGGACGTGCTGGAGGTCTGGCACGCCGAGGACTCCTCCGGCCGGGCGGCCGGCGGGCCGGGCGTGGTCGGGGTGATCGTCCAGCTCGGCGGGCAGACGCCGCTCGGGCTCGCGCAGCGGCTCAAGGACGCCGGCGTGCCGATCGTCGGTACCAGCCCGGAGTCGATCAACCTGGCCGAGGACCGGGGCGCGTTCGGCGCGGTACTGTCCCGGGCCGGGCTGCGCGCCCCCGATCACGGCACCGCGACCTCGTACGAGGAGGCGAAGGGGATCGCCGACGAGATCGGCTACCCGGTGCTGGTCCGCCCCTCGTACGTGCTCGGCGGGCGGGGCATGGAGATCGTCTACGACGACGCCACGCTGCGCGACTACATCGGGCGGGCCACCGACATCTCGCCGGACCACCCGGTGCTGGTGGACCGCTTCCTCGACGACGCGATCGAGATCGACGTGGACGCGCTCTGCGACGCCACCGGCGAGGTCTACCTCGGCGGGGTGATGGAGCACATCGAGGAGGCCGGCATCCACTCCGGCGACTCCTCCTGCGCCCTGCCACCGATCACGCTGGCTTCCTCGCACCTGACGCAGGTGCGCCGCTACACCGAGGAGATCGCCCGCGGCGTCGGCGTACGGGGCCTGCTCAACGTCCAGTACGCGCTCAAGGACGACGCGCTCTACGTGCTGGAGGCCAACCCGCGTGCCTCGCGCACGGTGCCGTTCGTCTCGAAGGCGACGGCGGTGCCGCTGGCCAAGGCGGCGGCCCGGATCATGCTCGGCGCCACCATCGCGGACCTGCGCGCCGAGGGGCTGCTGCCGTCGAGCGGCGACGGCGGGTCGCTGCCGGTCGACGCGCCGATCGCGGTCAAGGAGGCGGTACTGCCGTTCAAGCGGTTCCGTACGCCGGCCGGCAAGGGGGTGGACTCGCTGCTCGGCCCGGAGATGAAGTCGACCGGCGAGGTGATGGGGATCGACACCGCCTTCGGGCACGCGTTCGCCAAGTCGCAGTCGGCCGCGTACGGCTCCCTGCCGACCAAGGGCCGGGTCTTCGTCTCGGTGGCGAACCGGGACAAGCGGGCGATGATCTTCCCGATCAAGCGCCTCGCCGACCTGGGCTTCGAGATCGTCGCGACCGCCGGCACGGGCGAGGTGCTCCGCCGGTACGGCATCTCCTGCCGGACCATCCGCAAGCACTACGAGGAGGGGGCCGACGCGGACGCCGTCACCCTGATCTCGGCGGGCGAGGTCGCGCTCGTGATCAACACCCCGCAGGGCTCCGGCGCCAGCGCCCGCTCCGACGGGTACGAGATCCGCAGCGCGGCGGTCGGCGCCGACATCCCCTGCATCACCACGGTGCCCGGCGTGGCGGCGGCGGTGATGGGCATCGAGGCGCGCATCCGCGGCGACATGACCGTACGCCCGCTCCAGCAGCTGCACGCGGCGCTGCGGGCGGCCCAGTGACCGCGCCGGCCCCGGGCCGCCGGCCCGCCCGTCGGGCGGCGCGCCCCGGTGGACCGGGCACCGGGGAGGCGCGCGGCCGGGGTGGCCGCCGGTGATCTTCGAGCGGATGGTCCGTCCCGCGTTGTTCCGCCTCGGCGGCGGCGACGCGGAGACGGCGCACGAGTGGACGCTGCGGCGGCTGGCGACGCTGGCCGGCCGCCCGGCGGCGCTGGCGCTGCTGCGGGCCCGCTACGGGGTCTCCGCGCCGCGCCGGGTCTTCGGCGTGGAGTTCCCCAACCCGGTGGGGCTCGCCGCCGGGATGGACAAGGACGGGCGCGCGCTGCCGGCCTGGCCGGCGCTGGGCTTCGGCTTCGTCGAGGTCGGCACGGTCACCGCGCACGCGCAGCCGGGCAACCCGCGCCCCCGGCTCTTCCGGCTGCCGGCCAGCCGCGCCGTGATCAACCGGATGGGCTTCAACAACGCCGGAGCCGAGGCCCTGGCGCGGCGGCTGGCCGCGCTGGGGCGCCCGCTCGGCGTACCGCTGGGGATCTCGCTGGGCAAGTCGAAGGTGACCCCGCTGGACGAGGCGGTGGAGGACTACCTCGCCTCGTACCGCGCCCTGCGCGGGTACGGCGACTACTTCGCCGTCAACGTCTCCTCCCCGAACACCCCGGGGCTGCGCACGCTGCAGGACCGGGAGCACCTGGACGCGCTGTTGGGGGTGCTCGTCGGCGACCGCCCGATCCTCGTGAAGATCGCACCGGACCTGACCGACCAGGCCATCGCCGAACTGCTGCGGGTCTGCCTGGACCGGGGCGCGGCCGGGGTCATCGCCACCAACACCACGCTGCGCCGCGACGGGCTCGCCGCCGCCGACGCCGGCCGGGCCGCCGAGGCGGGCGGCCTCTCCGGGCGGCCGCTGACCGAGCGGGCCCGCGAGGTGGTCCGCTTCGTGCACCGGGAGACCGCCGGGGCGCTGCCCGTGATCGGCGTCGGCGGCATCCTGGACGCCGACGACGCGGCCCGCATGCTCGACGCCGGGGCGAGCCTGGTGCAGCTCTACACCGGGTTCATCTACGGCGGGCCGGCGCTGGTCCGGGCCGCCGCCCGCGCCGGCGCCCGTCCGGGCGTCGCGGCCCGCGCCGGGAGCCCGGCGGCGTGACACCGGAGGAGATCCTCGCCGCCGACCGGGCGCACGTCTGGCACCCGTACGCGCCGCTGCCGCCGGCCACCGACCCGTACGTGGTACGCGAGGCCAGCGGCGTACGGCTGCGCCTGGCCGACGGGCGGGAACTCGTCGACGGGATGTCGTCCTGGTGGGCGGCCGTGCACGGGTACCGCCACCCGACGCTGGACGCGGCGATCGTCGACCAGCTCGGCCGGATGAGCCACGTGATGTTCGGCGGGCTGACCCACGAGCCGGCGACCCGGCTGGCCCGTACCCTCGTCCAGCTCGCCCCGGACGGGCTGGAACACGTCTTCCTCTGCGACTCCGGCTCGGTCTCGGTCGAGGTCGCGGTGAAGATGGCCCTGCAGTACCAGCGCGGCCGGGGCCGCCCCGAGCGGCACCGGCTGGCGACCTGGCGCGGCGGCTACCACGGCGACACGTTCCACCCGATGAGCGTCTGCGATCCCGAGGGCGGGATGCACCACCTCTGGACCGACGTGCTGCCCCGGCAGATCTTCGCGGCGGCACCACCGGACGGCTTCGCCGCCCCGGTCGACCCGGCGTACGAGTCCGCGCTGGTCGACGCGGTGGTCCGGCACGCCGACGAGCTGGCCGCGGTCATCGTGGAGCCGGTGGTGCAGGGCGCTGGCGGGATGCGCTTCCACAACCCGCACTACCTGCGGGTGCTGCGGGAGGTCACCCGGGAGCACGGGGTACTGCTCATCTTCGACGAGATCGCCACGGGCTTCGGCCGTACCGGTGCGTTCTTCGCCGCCGAGCACGCCGGGGTGAGCCCGGACGTGATGTGCGTCGGCAAGGCGCTCACCGGCGGCTACCTGAGCCTCGCCGCCGCGCTCTGCACCCCCGAGGTGGCTCGGGGCATCTCGGCCTCCGGCGTGCTGGCGCACGGGCCGACGTTCATGGGCAACCCGCTCGCCTGCGCGGTCGCGAACGCCTCCATCGGGCTGCTGCGCGACGGGAACTGGGCGGCCGAGGTGTCTCGGCTGGAGCGCGGGCTCCGGGCCGGCCTGGAGCCGCTGCGGGGCGCGCCCGGCGTGGCCGACGTGCGGGTGCTCGGTGCGATCGGCGTCGTGCAGCTCGACCACGAGGTGGACCTGCCCGCCGCGACGGCGGCGGCGGTGGCCGCCGGGGTCTGGCTGCGCCCGTTCCGCGACCTGGTCTACACGATGCCGCCGTACGTGACGGACGACGAGGACCTGGCGCTCCTCACCGCGGGCGTGGCGGCCGCGGTCGCGGCGGGCTGAACCGCGGTGGGCCGTACCGGTGACGACGGTGCGGTGCCGGCGCCTTCCGCGCCGGCCGTGGCGCGCCGGCCGTCGTACGGTCGCGCCGCCGGACGGCGCCGGGGCTGGCTTCGGACGGCCGGGCGGCTGTCAGCCTGGCGGTGGAGGGCCGGTCTGGCGGGTGGCCGGCCCGGGCGGTGGACGGTGGGGCCGGCTTCGGACGGCCGGTCTGGCGGGTGGCCGGCCGGGCGGTGGGCGGCCGGGCCGGCGACGGAGTGCTCGCGGGGCATTGCCGGGTGGGGGGCTTGGGGCCGGGCGACCGGTTGCCGGCCCGGGGCCGCGTTCGGGGGTTGCGCGTGGGGGAGCGGGCATCCGTGGCGGCGACTGACTGACGTGTTGGCGAAGTGGGCTGGCGCATTCGCGCCGCCGGTCCGGCGGCGAGGGCGCCGACCGGTCAGGACATGATCGACAAAAAGGGCAGAATCGACAGACAGGGCAGAGGAGAGGGCTGATGGAGGACTTCGGGGCGCGGCTGCGGCGCGCGATGACGCAACGGGGACCGCTCTGCGTGGGGATCGATCCGCATCCCGCGCTACTGGAGCGGTGGGGGCTGCCGGACGACGCGGACGGGCTGACCCGCTTCAGCCAGGGGGTCGTCGACGCGCTGGCGGACCGCGTGGCGGTGTTCAAGCCGCAGTCGGCGTTCTTCGAGCGGTACGGCTCCCGAGGGCTCGCGGTGCTTGAGTCAATTATCCGACAGTTACGGGATGCGGGCTCGATCGTTCTGCTTGACGTCAAGCGTGGCGACATCGGTTCGACGGTCAGCGCGTACGCCGACGCGTACCTGAATCCATCCAGCCCCTTGTATGTCGACGCGGTGACCGCGAGCCCCTATCTCGGGGTCGGATCGCTCGCTCCGATGTTCGACGCGGCGCGCGCGTACGGCGGCGGGGTCTTCGTGCTGGCGCTCACCTCCAACCCCGAGGGCCCGAGCGTGCAGCACGCCCGCGGTGCCGACGGCCGGACCGTGGCACAGACGGTGATCGACGAGATTTCGCAGCTCAACGCGGGTTCGCGACCATGGGGCAGTTTCGGTCTGGTGGTCGGAGCGACGATCGGCGAGACCGGACACGACCTCTCCGGAGTGGGCGGCCCGTTGCTCGCGCCGGGGCTCGGCGCGCAGGGGGCGGGCGCGGCGGACCTGCGTACCGTCTTCGGTCCGAACCTCTCCGCGGTGCTCCCGTCGTACTCCCGCGAGGTGCTTGCCGGGGGCCCGGACGCGTCCGGATTGCGGGCGGCGGCGGAGCGGGTTCTGGCCGACTGCGAAGCGATCCTGGGCAGCGGATCCTGACTGACGAGTCGGTCACCTTGACGCGATCTTGGCGCGCCCACGTTGCCGAAAGCTCCGTTGACCGCTAGTTTTCCCCGCGCTGGGAACCGAATACCCCTTTGGTTGCCAGCCACACCACGTTTCACAGATGCGGCGGTGCTTCCCGCCCGCCGCGATAGGGACCTGAGGAGAACTGGTGCCGCTCCCGTCACTGAGCCCCGAGCAGCGCGCAGCCGCGCTGGAGAAGGCTGCGGAGATCCGCAAAGCTCGTGCTGCCCTGAAGGAGCAGCTCAAGCAGGGCAAGACCACCCTCGCCGCCGTCCTCGAGCGGGCGGAGTCGGACGATGTCGTCGGCAAGCTGAAGGTTTCGGCCGTTCTGCAGGCCATGCCGGGCATTGGCAAGATCCGGGCGACCCAGATCATGGAGAAGCTGAAGATCGCCGACAGCCGCCGCCTGCGCGGTCTCGGCGAGCAGCAGCGCAAGGCCCTGCTTGGGGAGTTCTCGGCGAACTAGTTCGCCGGAACGGGTACAAACAAGCAGTGGGCTGACTCCATCTCGGCCCGCCAGCGGCTGCCGGCACGCGTGCGCGCCGGCCGCCGTGGTCCGGCGGGCCCGGAGCCGCAACACCGGCCCGCCAGCGGGCGTCGGCACGCGTACGAGCCGGCGCCCGTTGGTCCGGCGGGCGATGCGGTTCGACCCGCCAGTGGGCGCCGGAGGCAGGACCTTTCCGGCGCTCGCGACAACGCGGGTCGACGAGGAGAAACATGCACGGCGGTACGCGCCCGGCGGCTCGGCTCACCGTCCTGACCGGACCCTCCGGGGCCGGCCAGCGCGGGGTGGTCGAGCTCGTCCGGGCGCGTTCGCCGTTGCTCTGGGTGTCGGTACCGGTGACCACCCGCCCCCGCCGGGAACACGAGGCCGACGGCGTGCACTACCGCTTCGTCGAACCGGTCGAGTTCGCCCGGCTGGTCGACGCCGACGGGCTGCTGGAGTGGAGCGAGCTGGGCGGCCACCGCTACGGCACCTGCCGGGAGACGGTCGGCGAGCGGCTCCGGGCCGGGCGGCCGGTGCTGGTCTGCGTCGACCTCGCGGGCGCGCGCCGGGTCCGCCGCGCGGTGCCCGAGGCGCAGCTGGTCTTCCTCGCCCCGCCCGGGGTGACCCCGTCCGCCGCGCAGGCCCGGGACGTCGACGTGACACTCACCAACGACCAACTCGGGCGTACCGCCGAGGAACTGGTAGGCTTACTCGGTTCATCGTTCCTGACTCCGGCCCGACCGCCCGACAGCGGTTGAGAGACGCAGAGGTTAACTCCCGTGGGATCCATCGCCAACCCGGAAGGCATCACCAACCCGCCGATCGACGAGCTGCTGGAGAAGACGACCTCCAAGTACGCGCTCGTGATCTTCGCGGCCAAGCGCGCGCGCCAGGTCAACGCCTACTACAGCCAGCTCGGCGAGGGTCTGCTCGAATACGTCGGTCCCCTGGTGGAGACCACGCCGCAGGAGAAGCCGCTCTCCATCGCGATGCGCGAGATCAACGCGGGCCTGCTCACCGCAGAGCCGACCGACCAGCCGTAACCGCGGCCGGGCGTCGATGGCCGGCCGGATCGTACTCGGCGTAGGCGGGGGCATCGCCGCCTACAAGGCATGTGAGCTGCTGCGACTCTTCACCGAGTCCGGGCACGAGGTGCGCGTCGTCCCCACCGCGGCGGCGCTGCGCTTCGTCGGCGCCCCGACCTGGGCGGCGCTCTCCGGGCAACCGGTCGCCGACGACGTCTGGTCCGACGTGCACGAGGTGCCGCACGTCCGGCTCGGCCAGCAGGCCGACCTCGTCGTCGTCGCGCCGGCCACGGCCGACCTGATCGCCAAGGCCGCGCACGGGCTCGCCGACGACCTGCTCACGAACACCCTGCTGACCGCGCGCTGTCCGGTGGTGCTCGCCCCGGCCATGCACACCGAGATGTGGGAGAACCCGGCGACGGCCGCCAACGTGGCGACCCTGCGGGAGCGGGGCGTCCTGGTCATCGAGCCGGCGAGCGGGCGCCTCACCGGCGCGGACACCGGCAAGGGCCGGCTGCCCGACCCGGCCGAGATCTTCGCGTACGCCCGGCGGGTGCTCGCCCGCCGGGCCGCCGCGGTACCGGACGACCTGGCCGGGCGGCACGTCGTGGTCACCGCCGGCGGCACCCGGGAACCGCTCGACCCGGTGCGCTTCCTCGGTAACCGCTCCTCCGGCAAACAGGGGTACGCCTTCGCGCGTACCGCCGCGGCCCGCGGCGCCCGGGTCACCCTGGTCGCGGCGAACGTGTCGCTGCCCGACCCCGCCGGCGTCGACCTGGTGCGCGTCTCCACCACCGAGGAGCTACGCAAGGCGACCCTCGAGGCGGCCGACGGCGCCGACGCGGTGGTGATGGCCGCCGCGCCGGCCGACTTCCGGCCGGCCACCTACGCCGAGCAGAAGATCAAGAAGGCGGAGGACGGGTCGGCGCCCACCATCGAGCTGGTCACCAACCCCGACATCGCGGCCGAGTTGGGCGAGCGCCGCCGACCGGGACAGGTTCTCGTGGCCTTCGCTGCCGAGACGAGCAACGCCGAGGTGAACGCTCGGGCTAAGCTGTCCCGCAAGAAGGCGGACCTGATCGTCGTCAACGAGGTCGGACCGGACAAGGTCTTCGGCGCGGACGCCAACACCGCGACCGTGCTGGGCGCCGACGGCTCCTCGACCGTGTTTCCGGAGCAATCCAAGGAAGACCTCGCCGACGCGGTCTGGGATCTGGTATTAACGCGTTTGACCACCACGTCGTAAACGTTGATCAGAATGTGGACGGCGACCATGGTCCCCGTCCCGCGGACGTAGACTCCGCGAAACCACTCATCGAGATCTGAGGAGCACCGTGGCACGTCGCCTGTTTACTTCCGAGTCGGTCACGGAGGGTCACCCGGACAAGATTGCGGACCAGATCAGTGATGGCATCCTCGATGCGCTGTTGGCGCAGGATCCGCGGAGTCGGGTCGCGGTGGAGACGTTGATCACGACTGGTCAGGTGCATGTCGCGGGTGAGGTCACCACGAAGGCGTATGTCGATATTCCGGCGATCGTTCGGGAGACGATTCTGGGGATCGGGTACGACTCGTCGAAGAAGGGGTTCGATGGGGCGTCGTGTGGTGTGAGTGTGTCGATCGGGTCGCAGTCGCCGGATATCGCGCAGGGTGTGGATTCGGCGTTCGAGTTGCGGGTGGGGTCGTCGGAGTCGGCGTTGGA